>SLPQ01000140.1 GCA_007131925.1 Candidatus Brocadiia bacterium
CGCCTGGACGCGGCCGTCTGCGGATGCGCAGGAGCATTCAGTCCTTCTTTGAGGCCCACAGCATCCCCTGTGTCATGAGTTTCAGAGGCATCGGCTCCGCAAGGGTCTTTGCCACGTGGCCCATCGAGGAGTAAAAGACCCGCCCACTGCCCCATCGCTTTGTCCAGGCTACCGGCATTACCGTGTGCCCGAAAAACGTAACCGCGAGTACGTGGTTGCCCGGGTCCACGTGCATAAGGTACTGCTCGGAAGTTGTCTGGAAATCCTCGACTCCCTGAGTTATCTCGTGATCTATGTCAGTGACATGGACTTTGTATGTCACCGTGTCACCTCCGGGGTGGGCCACCCACTGCCCGCCGACCATCCACTGCCAGTCGGTGGACTGCCTGAAGGAGTCGCCCATCCCGCCGTGCAGGCCGGCTATTCCGACGCCGCTCTCGACTGCATCGAGAACACCCTTGAGCTGATCACTTTCGATCGAGCCCATTGTCCACTCCGGCACGATAAGGTCGAAGGCCTTCAGCCTGTCCACATCCTCAAAGGAGTCGAGCGTGTCCGATACCTCCACCTCGAAGTCATGGTTTCTCAGCTGCTCAGCGAGTATCCCGGCCACCTGTTCCGGCTCATGCCCGTCCCAGCCTCCCCACACGATAAGCGCCTTTTTCATAGAACGTAATCCCTTCCTGTCTTAGAGAGTTCCATAAATCCCGCCCCAGCCATAGAAACCTGGCTGCCAGTAGCTACAGATTGTCCCAATGAGGGGCTCGCTAACAAGTACCGTGCATGGTTTATGCCGAAAAAACTGCAAAGCGTGAATACCACTGGGCAGGAAAGGCGCCCGGTGGATGAAGCTGGCTAAAGTTTGGTCGCTAAACCAGGTGGTGTGATGAACAGGCCACCGCATATACCCGGATAATATATTCAGCCGCCACGCGCACTTGTGCCGCACCCATTTGTGTGCACTACACTGAGCGTCACCACCCGCCAGCCCGTCACGGCCAGGAGTGCGCGTGAACTGCGAAAATTCTCGACAGTCGCCTGCGGCCTCCTCTCCGGCTGAGAGGCGCTGCCAGCTCACCGGGAAATGAGATTCGATATCGCACGGTCAGAAAATACAGCCTGAGCGGCGTAGTGACGCAGAGCCCCGGACTGGAGCGACAGACAGCCGGGCGCTACGTGCTATCCGTGTTCTCTAAGACGACCCTGGCAGCTGCTTTCTACTTCTTGACCGGGGTGCAGTTGCAGTCGGATGACGGCTTTCCGCAGCCCGAGCACACCCTGTTTTCGATCTTGCGGCCGCATACCTTGCACGGTGAACATCCACATGTCTGGCACATGACTTACCCCCTTTCCGGAAGATCCAATACGCCACACCCCTGTACTGAGTACTATAACAATAAGACAGGCCTGAGGGAGGCGCGGTTTCCGCATCAGGTAAAATATTCCGTTATCTCACGAAGTATCGCAGCGCGCCACACCTCAGCAGGCGCCCCGGATGCAGTTATTTGCCCTTGACGTGGACGCATGCCCGTTATAATGACCGCCGCACGAGGCACATTTGCGCAGCGCCTGCGCATGCCACGTGCAGAATCCCCGGGTCGGCGTCGTATGCCGCAGGCGGCCCCCTGCGCTGAGCGTGCAGCGGCCTGCCGCCGCAATGGAAAGGTCGCATATGCTCTCAAAGGCCCTCTCAGCAGGCACATCATTGCTGCGGGTCGCTATTAACGCCAGTGCCAGCATAATGGCAGACTCCAATAGCCAGCGTCAGACGGAACGGGGGCGTTAAGGTGAGGCAGCAATAAATGTTTGACCGATTGGGCAATGAAGCCATCATAACGGCGCTTGACGAACTGATTACCAACCTCGGCATCAAAGAGGAATTGGCCTTAGATGACCTGGTCGGTCTCCTTCGAAAGGGAGACGCAGAAGGATGTGTGCAGGGGATCGCAACCCGATTGGGCCTGCCAATTCGTATCGATTTATCCTATGTCCCAAAGGACTTCAGACTGGGCAACAACAGATTTCATTCCAGTGCATTGGCGCAAACGGACTCGGCCGGGCACGGCATTGAAGGCATTGTTGCCCAAGTTGCCGTTCCACAGCATCTCCCAATGTGGGGCACCTCCCGGCTGCATGATTATCCGATAAAGGTCAGTGTCAGCGAAAATTGTCATGCACGTTCAGATACCTTCGTGGCAATTGTGGCTCATGAGCTTTCGCATGTGCTCTTAGCTTGCCTTTGGTCGCCACACAAGGATAGTGAATTGCACGCGGACCTAGTTCCAATCGTCCTTGGTTTTCGCAAAGTAGTTCGGAGGGGGCGAAAGAAAACTGAAAGCGTAACAAGCTGCAGTATCTCCACAACACAAACGACCACATACGGATACCTGACAGATTTACAGTTCGAGCTCGCCTGCGAGCATGTAATGGGCATCCTCCGTGGCCACTTATCTCACAAAAAGCGTCTGCTGAACCTTGTGAGGCAAGTTCGCAGAAGACTCGAAAAGGCCGGGAGAAGACTCGCGGTGGTCCGCGACTACTTTAGATATCTGGACAATCACCGTCCCAAGAGCATGTTAAAGGAGCACGCAGAGAGAGTAGTTCAGCTATATGGAGGGGGCCACATTCGCGAATGGGAAGATCGGATCACGGCGGCCAGGAACACTCTGCATAGTGCTGAAGCATTTGTGCAACCGCTTAACCACTACACGGCGGCCGTCATTGAGCAAATAAGAGCTCACACACACGCACTGAGAAGTGCTTCGAATGATCTTGATCAAGTATCAACGGTGATCTTAGACGACCAGAGAATGTTGCGAAAATATGTGAGTATTATGTACAGGCTTCGAAGGGCTCTGTGGTCCCATTCTTGTCAATGGAAGTAGTGAGACGCCGCACGTAGGCTGTGCCTCGTCCTAGGCGGAGGAACGTTTTCCGCGCGGCATGAATGCCGCCATACATGCCCGGACGCAATGCAGGGTACGATTTATCGCACGCGGGAAGCGGAACCCGATGGGGAGGGGATTGAAATGGAGCCAGACCAAGTATTTAACGGCGATAGCGGTAGCGCCATCACATGCCCCAATTGTGGCCGCGTCTGTGAAGTGGCTTTGGAGGAAAGAGCGGATGGTGTTTTCAGGTGTTCCGGCTGTCAAACTGCATTTGCTTGGCATCGCTGCAATATGACCCCTTCTGTCGTATGCCCACAATGCGGCGTAAGGGTAGCTTCAGCGGTGACGGCTTGCCCTGTGTGTGGGCGCCCCAAGCCAAGAAGATCAGATTCCTTTATGATGTTTGTCACGGTTGTGAAACTCCTTGTGGCCGGAATGATACTCACCATAGGTTTCCTTTCGTGTTTCCTTTATTGAATTCGAGCCGGGCAGGGCGGCATAGTACGCCTCCGACAGTGGCGCTCGACCGCGCGCCGAGGAGCAATGCCAAGGCATAGGCGCAGGGTGCGATTCATCGCACGCGGTTAGCTGCGCACGGGATGAAAGGTGAGATATGCTCTCAAAGGCCCTCTCAGCAGGCACATCTGGAATCGATGCCTTTCTTGTCGAATGCGAGGTGGACGTCGCGGCCGGCCTGCCCTCCACCACGGTCGTGGGGCTGCCGGACGTGGCCGTCAGAGAGTCGCGCGAGCGGGTGAAGGCGGCGCTGACCAACTCGCGCTACTTCTACCCGCCGCGGCGCATCACCGTAAACCTCGCCCCTGCCGACACAAAAAAGGAAGGCCCTATCTTTGACCTGCCGATAGCACTGGGGCTCTTGGCCGCAACCGGCCAGGCTGAAATGCCCAGGCTTGCAAGCTTTGCGGCAGTCGGCGAGCTGGCCCTCGACGGCGCAGCCAGGCCGGTCGCAGGCGTACTGCCGATGGCGCTTGCCGTAAGAGAGGCCGGCCTTGCCGGCATCATCGTACCATGGGAAAACGCCCCGGAGGCAGCTGTCGTCCATGGCGTCGACTGTATACCGGTAAAGACCCTCTCGCAGGCGGTGGGCTTTCTTTCGGGCGAGCTGCCCATAAGCGCGGTCGAGGCCGACCTCGACTCGATATTCGAAAGCGACGGCCGCAGCGAGGTGGATTTCTCGGAGGTCAGGGGTCAGGAGCATGCCAAGCGCGCACTTACCATCGCGGCAGCCGGCGGGCACAACGTGATCATGGTCGGCCCGCCCGGCGCGGGAAAGTCCATGCTCTCGCGACGGCTGCCCACCATCATGCCCCGCCTCTCGCTCGAAGAGGCGCTCGATACCACAAAGATCTACTCAGTCGCCGGGCTCATGGACGGAAAGCCCCTCCTGGCAGTGCGCCCGTTTCGCTCGCCTCACCACACCATATCAGACGCCGGGCTCATCGGCGGCGGCTCAAACCCGCGCCCCGGTGAGGTGTCCCTTTCGCATAACGGCGTATTGTTTCTCGATGAGCTGCCGGAGTTTAACCGCCGCACCCTCGAGGTCCTGCGGCAGCCGCTCGAGGACCATACCGTCACCATCGCGCGTGCGATGCACACTGTCACTTATCCGGCCCGCTTTACCCTCGTGGCAGCGATGAACCCATGCCCCTGCGGCTACTACACCGACACCAGGCACGAATGCCGCTGCTCGCCTCACCGCATAGCACAGTACCGCTCGAAGGTCTCAGGACCTCTTCTCGACCGTATCGACATCCACCTCGACGTGCCTGCGATCCAGTACCGGGAGCTTGCCGGCAGACACTCCGGCACCTCATCCGAGGAGATGACCGGGCTCGTACGCGTGGCCCGCTCGATACAGACCGAACGCTTCGAGGGGCGCAGGATCTTCTGCAACGCCGACATGTCCACTCGCGACCTCCGGCGCCACTGCCGGCTCGACGAGGCGTGTGAGGCGCTGCTTCGCCATGCGATCGAGGAGCTCAACTTCTCCGCACGCGCCTACCACAAGATATTGAAGGTAGCCCGCACCATCGCCGACATCTCGGTCTCAGATGACATAAAAAAGGAGCATCTGCTCGAAGCGATACAGTACAGAAGCCTCGACCGGGAGTTTGTGATGTGATGCAATCAGTCTGCAGAAAACCGAACTCCCAGCGACGAGGCGAAGATCCCCTTTCTATGGCAGAAGCTCTAGCATCTGACAAAGTAATCCGAGACGAAATACTTCAGAGCATTGATAGAGGGAACGTGCGCGGCCTCTCCCATGCATTCTCCAAGGTTGGGTTGGAAGTGCTGAACCCTGCTGCTGGAGACGTCTGGAGTTCCCCCCGTTTTTTTTCCAAACAATGGGGGGAAGCATGAGCTTCACGGGCTGTTCGGAGAACTCCCGAACCTCCTCATCGACACCTGTGCGGCATTCATCCTTTGGGATGCCCGCTTAATCGACGTAAAAGGCAAATACCCGTGACTGTTCAGCGCCATATGTGCGATCGAGTGTCCAGCGCACGGCCTCGACGGGGCGGTCGACCGGCACGCGTACGTGGCGTTGAAAGTTGCCCGACACTCGCGCGACTTCTTTCCAATTGCCGCCCTGGCGAACATCGATATGAAAGCTCTCCGGCAAGCACGCCGGAAGGCTCCTCAGCTGGTCGTCCGCCTGATGAAAGCTCATGGCGATATTCTTCTCCAGCGCACTGTCAAGAACGAGCGTCACTGTAGAGACCTCGGTCGACTCGTCAAACTCGTACGTGATTGCATCGCCTTCTGAAGCGGTCCATGCATGGAGATCGGTTCCCACAGGTCGGTGAACACCATCGCGTACCGGCTCGCCATTGCCCCGCCTTGTGCTGAGGGCCGCGAAACGTGTGAGCGGGGATACTTTTACGCTCATGCGGGGCAGGTAGCAGTCGTCCAGCAGCAAGGCTTGCTGGAGTTGGCCGAGATTATCAAGCATCCGCCTCGGCTCGAGGCCCCGGCGTGCAGCCATGGCAGCCGCAGTGCCAGCGGCCTGCCCCATGCTTGAGCAGGTGCCCATGACTCTGGTGGAGCTCATGGCGGCATGCGTGGCTGATGCGCAACGACCTGCAAACATAAGGTTGGCAATCGCTTTTGAGTACAGGGAGCGATAGGGAATGCCATAAGGGCTCGGCGCCTCATGAAATACAGTCGCCGGCGAGCCGAGCCTGGCAGCCCAGAACCCCGCCGGATGATGGTCGTCCATGGTCCAGCCGCCGTACGCAACGACATCCTCAAAGGGTCCCGACGCCTCGATGTCGTTTTGAGTGAGGATATGTTCTCCGATATAACGGCGGCTCTCACGCTTGGCCGGCAGAAAACCGAGCCAGTCGAGAGCCCAGTTTTCCGCGCCGTGACTGCCTCGGTTCTTAATGTGGTCCCAGATACCGATGGCGATCTTCAGCAACTCGTCCCGCAGGTGTTCCGTGTCGTGTATTGCGTGTGACTCGCCTCCCAGCTCGACCCACCAGTAACCCATCTCCCACCAGCCATGCCCGCCGGCACCATAAGGAAGGTCTTCATCCCCGTCAAATACGTACGCCCATGCAGGAGGGGAAAACGGCTGCGGAGTGGCATACTTCCTGGCGCTGAAAAGGCATGTCATACCCATAGTGCGCGCATCAGCTTGCTCGGGGGCTATTGACTCATTGTATTCGGTTCGCGCCTCGCGCCCCATGCGAAATGCTGCCCCCGCAAGCGGCGCCAATACTGCATCGCCGGAGCAGTCGACAAATATCGATGCACACACCCTGTGGCAGGTCTGGGTGGTCGTCTGCCAGCCGGTTACGCTCTTAATGCGGGCGCCATCCATTTGCGCACCGATGCAGGAGCAGTTGAGCAGGGGCGTCAGCCCCTCCTGGTAGCGCGCCTTTGAGTAGAGGATGAGATCCCAGACAGAGAAACTGCGGTTGGGGTTTCTTGCGAGGTTTTCGAGGCGTATCTCCTCGAGGATGCCGGTTTCGCGCATGTTGGCGATAGTGTTGTGCCGGTCGGCGCCGCAGATGTGGACGCGGCATTCTGAGGAGGCATTGCCGCCGACGACGGGTCTATCGTGCATGAGAACCACCTTGGCGCCATGCCGTGCGGCAGCCACCGCCGCCAGAAGCCCCGCCATACCTGCGCCGACCACGCACACGTCCACCTCATGATCGACATTCGCAAAGACGTCTTTCCTGATCGTCATTTTGAAGACTCCTGACTTGTGAGAGTTGAGTGCCATTGTCCAGGCGCGTGCTCGGGAAACAAGCGCCCGTGTGGCCAAGCATGTGCCGAGCCTGCAGTCCGCGAGCCCGGATGCTCCGACTGCAGGGCATAAGAGATGAGCCACGCAAAGGCAAGGGAACCTGCTAACTCTCGGGATTATCTTTATAAGGGGGGCATAGAGTGTGCTTGAAAGGAGGTATCTGGTGAAGGCGAGACAGCGCTACAGCCAGTCCGGCTATGCGCAGAAGCTGCGGGTGCCGGAAGGTATCGAGTTTGTAAGGGCCGACACAGCCGAAGAGATCCGTCGCGCGCTCGATGACGGGCTTGCCGCCTTTGTCGAGTCGTGCAACGGACGAGCCTTCGCATGGGAGGCCGATGGCGCCTACCACGTGGATCATTTCTTCTTTGGCCCGGCCGAGATGCGCGACTTCGCCACGAAAGAGGAGGCGGTCGACTATGCTTCAGATTTCTGCGAGTAAAGCGCGCAGGCCGCCAGGTGCGGCAAATCCACATTCACTTACTTCTGCATGCAGTTGAATCGCGCCGGTCCTCGTGTAAAATCTTAGCTCTCGATTCTTTTTAGATCACTCCGGGAGAATGCGATATGGCAAGGGGCGCTATAGTCGTTGTGGGCAGCTGCAACATGGACATGGTCATCGTTTCCGAGCGCCTTCCCTCACCTGGCGAGACGGTGCTGGGAGGCGAGTTTCAGACTAGCCCCGGGGGCAAGGGTGCAAACCAGGCCGTCGCTGCTGCGCGCGCCGGCAGCGCGGTGGATTTCGTGGGCTGCCTCGGCGGCGACATGTTTGGAAACGAGCTCATCGCAAACCTGCGCAAGGAGCGTGTTTCGGTCGATTTTACCACGCGCGAGAGAAAGATGCCCACCGGCGTCGCCCTCATCATGGTCGACGGGCACGGGGAAAACATGATCTCCGTCTCTCCCGGCGCCAATGCCGCCCTTTCCTCAGCGTCGATAGAAAGGGCACGCATGCGCACGCGGGATGCCGACTACTGCCTAATCCAGATGGAGATCGACCCCGAGGCCGTCTTTTACGCCATGAACATGGCATGGCGCGAGAATACTCCCGTAATGCTCAACGCCGCCCCCGCCCCAGACCAGCCTCTTCCCGAGAAGCTCATCAGACAGGTCGAGGTGCTCGTGGTGAACAAAATGGAGGCAGCGGCGCTCTCCGGAAATGGCGTCGAAGACGAGGCGTCCGCCCATGAAGCAGCACGCTCCCTGCAGCAGATGGGCGCCAGCAACGTGGTAATCACGATGGGGGCTGAGGGGGCGCTCGTCTGCGGCGATGAGTGCGTGCTGGTGCCGGCCCGGCAGGTGGAGGTCGTGGACGCGGTCGGGGCAGGAGACGCCTTTTGCGGAGCACTGGTGACGCTTCTTGCGGAGGGAGAGAGCCTTGTTGAAGCGGCTCGCTTCGCCGCGGCGGGCGCTGCGCTCGCATGCACGAAGATAGGCGCTCAGGCGAGCCTGCCTGCCAGGACCGACATCGAGAGTCTGTTGCGCACGTAGCCGGGCGGGGCGAGCCGGATTTCGGGCGTCCTTGCGCATGTTGTTCGGTGGCTCATGATACCTGCCTGTGTCCCGTCGTGAAATTGAGAGCCGCATGCTGTGGAAGAGGCGTGACGTTTGTGCATCTGTGCCGATAAAGGTCACACCTCAGGTGCCGAGCCGGCCCCGTCAGGGCAAGGCCGTCATGGTGCATATCGTGGTAGCTGGTCATGGGAGGTGGTGACGTCCTCCAGCAGTGGGCCTTGCCGCAAGTGCGGCAGTATCACATGGTGCTTCAGGCAGGCTGACGCGGCCTTTTCTGGGCTAAAACCGCACCTTGCCGACCTTGAGCTTAAGGTGGCGCTCCACCTGGCTCATCAGGACCGCCGTCACCAGCGAAAGGTACTTGGCCTCCGCCGAATCGGCGCGGCTGGTCAGCACGACCGGCGCGGACGCGCCTACCAGTATGCCCGCAAGGCGCGCGCCGGCAAAGTACACAAGTGACTTGGCAAGCATGTTGCCGGCCTCGATGTTCGGCATGACCAGCACATCCGCAGCGCCGGCCACCTCGCCGGTAACTTTCTTGTGCCGCGCGGCCTCCGCAGAGATCGCGTTATCAAGGGCAAAGGGCCCCTCAATCTGCGCCTCCGGATCAAACTGATGCCTGTGCGCCATCATGTGAAGCACCGCCGCATCTACCGTGGACTGTATCTTCGGATTCACCAGCTCGACCGCCGACATGATAGCGACCTTCGGATCATCCACACCGAACATCTTGGCGACATGGACGGCGTTAAGGGCTATCGCCGCCTTCGCCTCGAGATCGGGCGCAATATTCATCGCCCCGTCAGAGATGAATATCAGCCGGTCATAGCCCATCGGCTCGGCTATGAAAACATGCGACATCAGCGCCGGAGTCCGCAGCCCTTTCTCCCGATCGAGCACGGCCCGCAGAAAGTCGTCAGTGTGGATGTAACCCTTCATGAGTATGCCACACTCGCCCGAGCGCACCAGGTCCACTGCCTTTGCAGCGGCTGAGAGCTCATCGCCTGCGTGTACGATGTCGGTTATGGAAATGTCGATGCCCTGCTCATCGGCGATGCGCCTGATTTCACCCTCGTCACCTACCAGTACAGCGTCCGCTACATCCTCTGCATCTGCCCTGACCGCCGCCTGCAGGACACGCGAATCAACCGCATTCGCCACGGCGACACAGGCCTTCGGAAAAGATGTGACCCTTGCATCAAGCTCATCAAAGCTCTTCATGGCGTACCCCTCCTTTATACTCGGCACGATCTGTCACTTTTCGAAGATGCGCTCCGGCTGCAGTCAGCGTACCGGGCAGCAGGGCGCTGGCGGTCAGTTTGACAGGCAGGTGCCTGTCTTGCCGTGACCGCGCGACAATGCAGCGGTGGTTTTACCCGCCGTGGCGCAATTTGGCAAGGCAAATGCACCTGAGATCCCCGGCGGCCGGTATTCGCCACAGGCTACACCGTGGTCATGTATATGTTGGAGAGGCCTGTGTAGTCGGTCGTGAAGATTACATGGGCGTCTCCCGGGCGAAACTGCGGATGTGGATGTGCGCCTTGAGGCTTCCATGAAGAACCGTGGTAGAAAAGCGGCTCCGGGACGCATCGCTGGCCATGGATGCGCATCAGGGCTATGCACTGCCTGGGCCGCTCGTGGGCACACCCCTCGTCGCAGACGAAGAGGTCTTCGGCGAAGTTCATCTGGCAGTGACCGGTGGGACCCGGGCATTCAAACTGCTCATCACGCGCGCCGTCCGCATTCACAAGCCCCACAAACCAGCTTGTCTCCTCGGCCATGTACTTACCATCCCCGCCGCAGAGGTGAAAGTGCGAACCATGATAGCCTACTCGTGAGCCGCTCCCGGTGAAAAACTCGTGCCCCCGGCATTCGTTCGGGTTTTGCGGACCAAGGGGACCTGCTTCAACTCCATCGATGTTGCTTTTCCAGATGCGCTGAGGTACAGAGCGCCATGGCCCCTCCCAGCAAAAGATTATCAATGTCGGATCAACCGGCGAAAACTGCACGTGGCTAATGGGAAACGGCACCGTCAGGGCCGGATGAGAGCCGGAGCCGTCAGTCGCGATGACCATCAGGGCAAAGTGACCTGCGAAGTCTTCGTCAAAGCGCGGCACCTCCTCGCAGCGCGCGCCGAATGCCACGAAACGACCGTCACAGGATGCCGAGAGGTACGAGCCCTGGTAGCCTTCGTCGTATATGGTCTCTTCTTCGAGAGTGTCTATTTGTACCGACCTGAGCGCGGTCTTTTCCCAGTAATATATGCGGCGTGTCTTTTCGATATACCACGAGCCGCCGCCAAATATGCCCCTCGCATCGGTCAGCTGGGTACTGCGGAAGTTCGAGAGATCCATCGAAAAGATGTTTTGCGCGCCCTTTCGCCTGAGGGGGCGCCCGCCTGCTCTCTCAGAGAGGTAGATAAGCGTGCCTCCGTCGTCAGTGAAACATGGCGTGTAAAGGTATATGTGGCGGTTGTGCGCGTCGTTGTCGGTCAGTTGAACAGTGGGCCGCAGGGCCCTGTCGTCTGTGACCTCCTTTGCCTCGCAGGCAAACGAATCACCCTTGGCCATCAAGTGCCTCCTATGGTCGCATGGAAAAAGCCGGGTAGCGATCTTGTCATCCGGGCGCTACTGCACGGACGTAATGTAGATATCGGCATGCCCTTCGCAATCGCTTGTGAAAATCACACCGCTGTCATCGGGGCGAAACTGGGGAGCGAGCCACTCACCGGAGGTGCCCCCGTGATAGAAGATCGGATCAAAGACTGCGCCGCCCCTGCCTACCGGGCGCAGCAGCGCGACGGACTGTCCCGGCTTGTCGGCCCTGCCTCCCTGGCTGCATACGAAGAGATCTTCGGCGTAGTTCATCCGGCAGCGACCGGTGGGGCCATGGCATTCAAACTGTGTCTGGCCGGAGCCGTCTGGTTTGATGAGGCCGAAAACGTAGGCAGTTTCCTCGACGAAATACGTGCCGTCGTTGTTTCGGGTGTGAAATCGCATGCCATGGTAGCCGATGCGCTCGCCTGAGAATGTGAAAAAGGGAGCTCCGCGCGCCTCGTTCGGGTTTTGGGGTCCGATAGGGCCGCCTGTAAGCCCTGAGGTGTCAGTAGCCCAGGCACGCTGCGGCACTTGCCTGATGGGCCCGTCCCATTCATATATGATCAGGTCGGGATCAGTCGGCGAAAATTGTACGCGCCCAATGGGAAAAGGCATCTCAACGGCTGGAAAGGCAGCGCCGTCGACCGCCGAAACGACCATGAGTACCCAGCGGCCCCGGGCGTCCTCAGCGAAGCCCGGTACCTTTTCGCACTGGACGCCGTACGCGATGAAGCGGCCATCCACAGAGACCGAAAGGCTCCCGCCCTGGTGGCCGGCGGTGAATATCCGGCGCTCCTCGAGACTGTCAACGTCCACAGACTTTATCGTGTCGCGCTCCCAGTAGAAAAGCTCGCGCCTTTTGTCGCAGTACCAGGCACCGCCCGCGAAGATGCCCTTTGCATCAGTCAGCTGGGTACTATCAAGGGTGTGCATCTCCATGAGATAGAGGTTTGGTGCGCCGTTGCGATCGCTCGAATAGATGAGCTTGCGCCCGCCGGAGGCAAAAGTGGACTGGCTGGACCCGAGGTGACGGTTGCTCGATCCGTTATCGGTAAGGCGAAGCGTCTTTTTCATCGCACGCTCAGAAATGTATTTTCGCGCCTCTGCGGCTATGCGCGCGCCCTTGCTCACGCGGACCCTCCTTCCAACAGGCAAGTCATAGCCACGCATAAAGTATTATACACGATACGTCGAATGGCCGCTTTGAGGGGCAAAACGGGGCAAAACGTGGC
>SLPQ01000092.1 GCA_007131925.1 Candidatus Brocadiia bacterium
CAACACCATGTCGGACACGTTGAAAGCCATCAAGGATCGCCTGCGCCCTGCACGAGTCGGTTCATGAAGCACTGATGGGTCGCCGATACCCTCGGCAAACCGACTCAAGGCAGTTAGTCCATGTTCGCCCAGCATGGTTGCACAGACGACGCGTTTGCCCCGGCTTACAAGACCTGGAAGGGAATATAAGAACTGTAACTCTTTATTCTCTGCAGACTTCTTGCCTGTGAAGGCAAGGCCGAGGTGCGCAACGCTCCTTTGACTGAATTGCTCTGGCCACTGACTTGCCAAGAGCTCATTGCCAAGTTCAGTACAGCCTACGTTCAGTAACATCATCAGACCTCCGAGACGCTCCGGCTACCACCATCCCCACAGTTCCCCCCAACGATAAGGATTCAGTGGAATATGATAATTATGATTTCTGGTTTCTATGTTGATGTGCAGATAACGTTCGCCCCTATTCAGGCCAGGAACATAACCGCTGTGAGGTCCTCGAAAGTAGGCCTTTCTCTCGGCATTCCACCAATGCCGCAGCTCTCCCAGAGACATCCCACCCAGACCAGCCACATCGGTGGCAACGGCGGCCGAGCCGAACAGCCAAGCCGCATAACCCCCGATCTCTCCTATCCGATACTCAGCTGAATCCGTGATGCCCTTGCCAAAGAGACCGTCAACACTCTTGTTAAAGTCCCGCGTCAGTTGGCGTGTGTCATCAATACCGAGTACTTTGTTCACCGAGTCAAATATCCCGGCGGTCGCACTGCAAATGCCGAGTGCACTTATGCCCATACCTTTGAAGAATCCTTTTACTGCTGCCTGCTCCGTTTCGCTCAACCCAAATGGCCCCTCGCTCAACTCAAATGGCTGCCCGCTCGTCTCAAATGGAGGCCCAAATGGGTTGTACAATCCATACGGATCCAACAGATTCACCGTATTATTGGCAGGGTAGCGCCATCCTCTGTGAACGTCCGCCCACATGGCGTCTCTGGACATGAAGATGCCAGTCCAGGGCATGTAGTAGCGGTTGCGGTAGAAGTGCGCATGAGAGAGGCCGCCCGGCTCGCGCTCGCGCGCCGTGAAGCGGTAGGGGCACTCCACACCCTCGATCTCGGTAATCATAATGCCGAAGGCGTAGTAGTCGTAAGTATTCAGCACGGTCTCGTCGGCGTCGAGGAGATTGCGGATGCTCCCGAGACCGTCCGCCATGTAGTAGGTGTCCTGGCCTCTTGTCATCGAGAGATTCTCATCGAGCGCCGGAGTAACGTAGCGGCTTTCAAGGTTGCCGCAAAAAGCCTGCGTCTTTTCGCCGTGCATCTTCAACGCTGCGCCCCCTCAAGACTGCGCCCCTTCAGGGGTTTTCAAGGCCCTGCATACGGCTGCGCCCCTCAAAGCCGTGCCCGTCCAGGGGGCCTTCAAGGCCCCGCCATACTGCTATGCCCCTTCAGGATGCCTTCAAGCAGGATGCCTTCAAGGATGCGCCCCCTCGCGCGCCATGCACTTTTTCGGGTGGCACGTCATGCCTCTCGCGGCAAATGTAGCGGCAAAATCCTGACTTGCAAGCAGATTATCCGTATCACAAAAGGAAATATTCGGCATCGCCACTTGCCGGGCGGCATATGGCCCACCTGCAATTCTGCCTTATCTGCGCGCATAAGTGGACCGTATCGTGACAGCCAATGCCAGCATAGTAATGTGCCCGCTGTTCAAACACTGCCAGCAGCGCTGAACAGGGCCTTTCAGCATGACCTTGTCCGCCAGGCCAAGGCGAAACGCAAAGGTGCTGCCAACCGACCAGGCTCCAATAGAGATTCAGGCATTGTGTTGGCTGCATGCCGGCATTTCACCAGGCGGTTTCGGCGAATCTCAGGCGCTTTGCTGCCGGCGGTATTCTGTGCAGCCGGGCAGCTTAAGCATATTTTTCTCGCTACCTCTGAAGGCCCCCACCAGCACGGTGCTGACGTCTGTGAACATTGCAGGGCGCAGGGTCGGCTCGAGTGCCACCTCAGCCACCCACGAGGTGCAAAACGCAGATGATCGACACTGATATAAGGGAGCTCAAGAAAACAGGAGACTCAATAGTCTATCTTTTGTACAATAGTTTTTTTGGGACTGCCGGGTCTCTGCGAAAATAACGGAGCACACGTCCTGGGCGGCGGTTACAGAGGCTTAGCAATAGGGCACGGCGACTGCATGTCGGTGTGGATGGTTTACCTGCGAATGGGGTAGGAGATTCACCGGGGAGGAAAATTATGATGTTTCGGCTGCACGGCACTTCTGAACGCGGATGGCTACGTAGCGTCGTCAAAGTGGCTTCGGTGGCGGTGGTCTTTGCCGCACTGGCGCTGACGGCACATGCGACTGTTTACGATGTCGGCCCAGGCAGGGCCTATGAGAACATCGGTGATGTGCCATGGGAGTCACTTGTCGCTGGCGATACGGTGAGGATCCACTGGCGCAGCGAGCCTTACAGGGAAAAGTGGGTTATCTGCCTGGAGGGTACGGCCGATGCACCTGTTACCGTCAGCGGCGTACCCGGCCCGGGCGGAGAGCTGCCTGTGATCGACGGGCGCGACGCGACGACACGCCCCGAGCTTAACTTCTGGAACGAAGACCGCAGCATCATTAAAATCGGCGGCGCAAACGTACCCTCTGACACCACGCCGCGCCATATCATAATAGAAAATCTCGACATCCGCAGCGCACGGCCTGGTTTTCACTTCACCGGCCGCGCAGGCAGGGGCGAGTACCGGACCAACGCAGCGGCGATATTTGTCGAAAAGGGCGAGGATATCATCATACGCAATGTCACAATGCGAGACTGCGGGAACGGCTTTTTCACCGCTGGCGCCTCGCGCAACATTCTCCTTGAAGGATGCCACATCTGGGACAATGGTATAACAGGCAGCATCTACCAGCACAACTCGTACACCAGCAGCATCGGGATTACCTTTCAGTTCAATCACTACGGGCCGCTTCGGGAGGGCTGCCGCGGCAACAACCTCAAAGACCGCTCAGCCGGCATGGTCGTGCGCTACAACTGGATCGAGAGGAGCAACCGCCAGCTCGACATCGTGCAGTCGGGGGGTGCTGTAGGCAATCACCCCTCCTATCAAAATGCCTTCATTTACGGAAATATCCTGATCGAGCGGGGAGACGGCAACCGGGAGATCATGCATTTCGGCACCGAGGGGGGCAGCGTAGCCCGCGCGAATGGATACTTTTACAATAATACCGTCATCTC
>SLPQ01000193.1 GCA_007131925.1 Candidatus Brocadiia bacterium
AAACAACGTCATCTGGGGCAACGGGCAGGGTGGCGGCGGATCGCTCAACCTCGCGGGACTGCAGGACTCACTCATTCAGAACAACCTTATCTACGGCAACTATACCACCGGCATCGCCATGTGGGACAACGCCAACCCCTACGATGCACCACTGGTGACCCCCGGCCCGCTCTCTCCAGAGGAAATCATCGGCCCTGAGAGTTTCTCATTCTGGGGCTGTCAGAGAAACATCGTGAGAAATAATACTATCATTATGGACGTCGGGTCCCGCCCGGCCATGCTGATATGGCACGGTTCATGGGGAAATGTTCTGCGCAACAACATCTTCGTCAACGCCTCAGGCCTTTCACTCGACGTTTGCAACTCGAGCATCTACCGCACAGACAGCGGGCACAACGTGCTCGGCCGCACGTACTATCGTGACATCAGCGATGATCTCAAATCGGTTGCGACGGCCCTTGACGAGTTCAACGAATCGGCCGTCGACACAGATTTCGAGAGCGTTCTTGCGCAGCTTGTCGATGCGCGCATGGAGCCTTGGGTGATCATCGAGGGAAACTGGTGGCGGCTTAACCCCGACCGCGGCAACTTCCACCCGCGCGACAATGCGCCTCTCCTGACTGGAAAGGGCGATATCCATCAGCTTCCATCGACGGATTTCACGGGCGCGCCGCGAGAGCGCGCGGACATTGGCGCCTTCACTGCGATCGGCGTATCAGACCGCTGACTAAATACTTATGGAAGTCCCACTGACGATTAGAATCGATACACGAGCCGTCGACATGAAATCCTCTGCCAGAGCGATCTTATGCAATGCGCTACTTGGAGTTGCATTGGTGGTCACGGCATCCCACGCCGCGGAACCGAACTGTATCGGCCCCGCCGCACCAGCCGCAGTGCCCAGGCATGAAAGCTGTATTGTCATCGGGCCCGGAGGGGGCGCAGGCCAGTTTTACCCCGCCGTGAGCCCCCATGATACCACTGTCGTGCTGGTGGGATGCGAAATGACCGGCCCCTACATCACAGCAGATGGTGGAGAGTCGTGGCCTATGTTCAACCTCCGTTGCGCGAGCGATTTCTTCTACTACGACCCGGTCGACCCCAGCCGACTTTACCTTTCCTCGTGGGGACGCGACCACGCTGACGGCGCGCTCTTGGGCGGTATCTGGCTCTCAAAACGCGCTGGAGAAGCTCGCAAAAACGTCTTTGCCGATGACCAGTACATTTATGATGTGTTACCGTGGATCCGCACAATCCGGAGCTGCCCTACGCGTGCGGCTTCAGCTCGAGCGCGTGGCAGAGCGACGAAGCCAGGGAAACATGGCAACGCATGAGAGGCTACAACTTCAAATGAGGGCAGAGAGGCACAGGTGACCCGCGTCATCCTGGTATGATCTTCGTGACGACGTTCGGCGGCGTCCGGTACGGCCCGGCTGCCGGCGACCCTGACGCGGTCGAGGATATAGCGACGCGGGTAGTTTCTTACCAAGGCAAGTGATACGCTCAAAAGGAAGGGCTGCGAGAATGGCTGCGACTAAGCAAAGGATCCATAAGAACGAGCCCGATGCGCCCGCGGCGGCGCCGAGGCTCGACAAGTGGAAGGTGATAGGTCCCGGCGGAGGGGGCGCACAGTTCTTCCCGGCCATCAGCCCCCACGACCCCCGTAAGGTGTACGTCGCCAGCGACATGACACAGGGATTTACCAGCGAGGATGGCGGCGAGTCATGGAGAATGTTCAACATTGGCGGCGCCATCCGCTTTTTCGTCTTTGATCCGCATCGCCGCGACGTCGCCTATGCGCGCTCGGGCCTTGGGCTCTTTAGCACTTGTGACGGCGGGCGGACATGGTGGCTTATCCACCCCGCGCCGGAGAACGTCAAGCGCGTGGCAGCAGTCAGCGATCATGCATGGGAGAAAATAGTCACCAATGACGGATCGTGCGAACTCGTGGAGGCGCTCGCCGTCGATCCGGATGACTCCGATACACTCTATGCATCTATGAGCCGGGACGATAGATCGAGCCTTCACATCTCCACGGATCGCGGGGCGACCTGGTCGAAAGCGGGCGATCTGCCCTCACCGGCGCATCGGATATTCGTCTTTCAGGCTGACGGAGAAAAGAGCATATACATCGGATGTGACACGGGTATGCAGATTTACAAAAACGGGGCGTGGCGGCGCTTCGGCAACCCCGCGGGCGCACTGCGAGTCCGCAGCTTTACGGCTGCGACGGGGCCGGATGCAAAGCCTGTTTTCTATTGCGTTTCGGGGCCGGGGTGGCGCGGAGACGACGACAGCACGGCAGGGATTTTCGTCTCGCATGACGAGGCTGCGTCCTGGCAGCGCATCGATGAAGGCATCTCGGCGCAGTTTGAAACCCCCGTAGAACTTATGCAGTTTCAGGCTGTAGAGGCGTGCCCCTCTCAAGCCCACATCGCTTATGCCTCTTACAAGGTCGGACCACAAGAGCCCCGCGGCAAGCCGCAATACATGGGCGTTGCGAAGACCACTGATGCCGGAGCAACCTGGCAGCTGGTATGGAAGGACAGCACTTATGAGCCGGGGCCCGGCATGCAGGACGCATGGCTGAATGAACGCTTCGGCCCCGAGTGGGGAGAAAATCCATTCTGCCTTGCCGTCGGGACTGACGGCAAGCTGGTTTATGCCACCGATTTCGGCCGCACGATGCGCAGTACGGACGGCGGCGAGACCTGGAAAGGCGTATACTCCAAGCGGATGCAGAGAGGCTGGACCACAGCGGGCCTTGACATGACTACCTGCTATGGCGTTCACCGTGATCCGCACGAGCCTGAAAGGCTCTGGATCGATTACACGGATATAGGCGCATTTGTGAGTGACGACGGTGGTGTCACTTGGAACAGCGGCACCGCTGAGGGCTTTCCACCCGAATGGGTCAACACCACCTACTGGATGCTATTTGACCCGGAGGTGAAAGGGCGCGTCTGGGCGGTTGCAACGTACATACACGACCTGCCCTTCGCCAAGATGTGGAAGGCCGCGGGTACGGCACACTACAACGGCGGCGTTTGCGTGTCGGAGGACGGCGGGCGTACGTGGAGACGCTCCACTGACGGCATGCCGGAAACTGCCTGCACGCACATTGTTATGGACCCGGCAAGCCCCGTCAACAAACGCACGCTTTACGTCACCGGCTTTGGCACCGGCGTGTGGAAACCCACCGATGGCGCAGCCTCGTGGGTCCTCAAAAACAACGGCCTTCGCGGCAGGGACCCCTTTGCATGGCGCCTCACGGTGGACCCGGCCGGCCCTATCTACCTGGTTGTAGCGCGACGCAGCGTTGACGGCGGCTACGGCACCGACGAGGATGGCCGCCTCTATCGCTCCAGCGATGGCGCCGACTCGTGGACAGAGATACCCCTGCCGCAGGGAGTCAACGGCCCGATGGGGCTTTCAATCGACCCGCGTGACTCGAAAAGGCTCTATTTGGCCGTGTGGGGGCGTTACGACCCCGAGGGCGACCGCGACGGCGGCATATGGCTCTCCACCGACGCGGGAGGATCCTGGAAAAAGGTGTTCGACGCCCAGCAGTACATCTATGACATCACTATTGACCCGGCAAATCCCGACATTATTTACGCTGCAAGCATGCTCTCGTCAGTGTGGCGATCGGACGACGCCGGTACAAGCTGGCGGCGACTCGGTGGCTACAACTTCAAACAAGCCAAGCGGGTTATCATCGACCCCATGCTTGACGGGATGATCTTCGTGACGACGTTCGGCGGCAGCGTCTGGTACGGCCCGGCTGCCGGCGACCCTGACGCGGTCGAGGATATAGCGACGCCGGCAGTTTCTCACAAAGAAAAGTGACACGCGTGAAAGGAAGGTGGCGATAATGGCTGCACGTAGATCAAGGACGCACAAGAGGGCCCCCGATGCGCCCGCGGCGGCGCCGAGGCTCGACAAGTGGAAGGTGATAGGTCCCGGCGGAGGGGGCGCACAGTACATCCCCACCGTCAGCCCGCATGACTCTGATACGGTCTTTGTGCGCTGCGACATGACAGGCTCATACCTCTCCAGGGACGGCGGGCGCTCGTGGCGCATGTTCAACCTCAGCGGCGTCGTGCGATTTTTCGTCTTTGACCCGACGGACCCCGACACGATGTACGCACAATCAAACGCGCTATACCGCTCCACCGACGGTGGAAAGACCTGGAAGCTCGTCCACCCTGCCCCCGGCAGCATCCGAGGCATCAGGATGGGCGACGATCATGCGCGCGTGGAGCTCGTCACGGCCGGACGATACAGAGATTCGATAATCGCGCTGGCAGTCGACCCCGCTGATTCGAAAACACTCTATGCAGCAGTCGAGAGAGACTCCAAAGTCGGCTTTGCCATATCCCGTGACCACGGCGTGACATGGAAGCGTACCGAAACGCTGCCCGATGGCGCTATGAAGATATACGTCGATCCAGACTCGCCGCCCGATGATCGCACGGTATACGTGGTGGCAAATCGCTCCTCAAGCGTCCTTACTGGAGGTTCATGGACACATCAGCCGGTAGCGCCGGGGGTAGAGCGCTTCATCGACGTGTCGGCGGGATTCGACAGGGACGGCTCACTGGTGATCTACGCCGCAGCGCCGGCAAAGTGGCGCGGCAGCAAGCTCACGGGCGGCATCCTCGTCTCTCCGGACGGAGGCAGGACATGGCGCCACGGGGCCGCTGACCTCGCCCGGCAGTCAGCCGGCCGATCGAAGGACCCCCATATCCGCGGCGTGGCTTGTTGCCTTACCAGGCCGGAGGTTGCCTATATCGGATACAAGAACTTCAAGTTTATTGAAAACAGTGAGTGCTTCGGCTGTGCCACTACAAGAGACATGGGCGAGACATGGCAGGTAGTGCTCAAGGAAACCGATCCCGGAAAGTCCGCCCCCAACATGCATGATGCGTGGCTTTCAGAGCGCTTTGGCCCCATCTGGGGCGACGCTCCCCGCTACCTCGGCATCGATCCGCACAACCCGAGGCGCTGCTTCACCACGGACGACGGCCGCACAATGCGCACGCTCGACGGCGGCAAGACATGGCGAGCCTGTTATTCCAAAAAACGCCGCGGCGGCTGGACGACTACCGGCCTCGACGTGCTGACCTGCTATGGCGTACATCGCGATCCGGCAGCCCCTGAGCGCATCTTCATCTCCTATACAGACATAGGCCTCATGGTCAGCGAGGATGGTGGCGTTTCCTGGCAGAGCGCTACTGTAAACGGCGTACCCCGACCCTGGGTGAACACAACATACTGGATCGCCTTTGACAGCGAGGTAAAGGGCCGTGTGTGGGGCGTAATGAGCGGCGTGCACGACCTGCCGCGCCCGAAGATGTGGCGGCATCGCAACCCGGCTACGTACAACGGCGGCGTATGCATCAGCGACGACGCTGGCAGGACATGGAAGCGCTCGACGCGCGGCATGGGCGAGACCGCCTGCACGCACGTCCTTATCGACCCGGACAGTGCGCCTGATGCGCGTGTACTGTATGTGGCCGGCTTCGGCACCGGCGTCTGGAAGTCCGTCAATGGCGCGGGCTCTTGGAAGCTCATGAATAACGGCATCGAGGGTGATCAGCCCTTCGCGTGGCGCCTCGCGCGCGACCGAAACGGCACGCTCTATCTCGTCGTCGCGCGCCGCAGTGATGACGGGGGCTTCGGCAACGACGAAGACGGCGCACTCTACCGCTCCCAGGACGGCGCAGAGAGCTGGCAGAAGCTCACTCTGCCGCGCGGCACAAACGGTCCGAATGACCTCGCCATCGACCCGAAAGATCCTGACAGGCTTTACCTTGGTGCATGGGGCCGCTCTACGCGCACCGGCGCCGCCGGTGGCGGCGTATGGCTTTCGGAAGATGCCGGGCGCACATGGAAAAATGTCCTCTCTGACGACCAGCACATTTACGGCATCACCATTGATGAGAAAAACCGCAAGGTAGTCTATGCGTGCGGCTTCGAGTCGTCCGTAAGGCGCAGCGACGATGCGGGCCTGACCTGGAAGCGCCTGCAAGGCTATGACTTCAAGTGGGGCCACAGGGTGTTTCCAGATCAGCTCGACAGAAAGATGATCTTCGTCACGACCTTCGGCGGCAGCGTCTGGTACGGCCCCGCAAAAGGGGATCAGCGGGCCTCAGAGACGATAGTGACTCCGTCTGTGCGGCCACTGTGAGCACCGCCTGGAAAGGACACATTGACGCTTTGGCGGGAGGTGCACCGTGAATCGTCACTTTCCTATGACGTGCGCGGCCGTTGGGGCAATCATTCTGACTGCTGTGTCCATGGCTCTTGCGGGTGCAGCGGGAGACTACGCGCAGCGGCGCCCCTCCTCCCCTGCGGCCGCACCGAGACAGGACGCATGGACCGTGCTCGGCATGGGCGGCGGCGGCTCCATGCAAAGGCCGACTGTCAGCCCTCATGACCCGGCGCGTGTGCTGGTGTCATGCGATATGACCGGCGCCTATATATCAAACGACGCTGGCGAGTCGTGGCGCATGTTTAACTTGCGCGGCAGCGTGCGCTTTTTTGCCTTTGATCCCGGCGAACCGGATACCATCTACGCAAAAACCTTCGGCCTCTACCGAAGCACCGACGGGGGCATCACGTGGCACTTGGTCCACCCCGCGCCGGACAACATCACCGGCATCGCCCTGACAAACGACCACGCCGGTGAAAGATGGCTCCTTAAAGAGGGCCCGGAAGAGGAAATCACTGCACTGGCGGTGGATCCGGACGACTCACATAAGCTCTATGCTGCTATTGCCAGGAGGTGGGGCGAGCATGAAGCCGGGTTCGTGATCTCGCGCGACCACGGTGCGACGTGGCAGACGGCAGCAGACCTTCCCGATACGGCGCGGCTGATACTTGTTGATCCAGGCTCACCGGAGACCGACCGCACGATATACGTCGTGAGGGGCAGCGGCGTGAGCGTGTTGCAGAGAGGCTCAGTAACCCACCGGCACGGACCCGAGGGGGTGTCACGCTTTGCATCCATAACTGGAGGCTTTGACTCGGGTACCGGCCAACCCATAATCTACGGCACATATCTGCCCGAGGAGAGGGTTTTTGGCGCTCCGCGGCCCTCGGGCATTTTTGTGACGCGCGACGGCGGCCGCAGCTGGCGAAATGCTGCACTGGAAGATGAAGCCGTTCAGGAAGGTACGCTGGAACTTTCCACCGGCGCCGTAGCCGCTTGCTTCAACCGCGCCGAGACCGCCTATGTCGCGGCTTCAGTCATGCAGGATGGCAGGCTTACAGCTTCAAACGTTGCACGCACCGATGACGGCGGGAGAAGCTGGAGATTTGTCGAGCATCATTCCTTCAGGCGCAATCCTGCGGCAGCCCTTGCCTGGTTTTACCCGACCTACAGCTTCGGCCGGCGCGTCGCGCCGAGGGAACTCGGGGTGGATCCGGCCGATCCCGACACGGTCTACGGCACAGACCTGGCCACCACACTTCGCAGCAGCGACGGGGGCAGCAGCTGGTTTAAGTGTTATACTCGGATCAATGAGGACGCCACAGTCACGACGCGCGGTCTCGATGTGACCACCTGTTACGGGTACCACTTCGACCCGTTTGATGGGGACCGCCACTTTATAACCTACACCGACGTAGGCCTGTTTCGAAGCGAGGACGGAGGTACCAGCTGGATCATCTCCACCGAGGGCATCCCGTACCACTGGCGAAACACTACCTACTGGGTGGAGTTTGACCCGGCTGTCGAGGGACTGATGTGGGGTGTTTTCGCGCGCAACCATGACCTGCCGCGACCCAAAATGTGGCGCACCCTCGACCCGGCAGACTACCTGGGCGGCGTCGCGACGAGCAGAGACGGCGGCAGGACCTGGCAGGTCACAAACAGCGGAATGGTCAAGACCGCATGCACACATATAATAATGGACCCGGCAAGTCCGCCGCATAAGCGCACACTTTACGTTGCCGGCTTTGGCACTGGCGTCTGGAAATCCACTGACAACGCCGAGACCTGGCAGCTCAAGAACAACGGCATCGAGGGTGACCAGCCCTTCGCGTGGCGCCTGACGCTCGATGGACGAGGACGGCTCTATCTCATTGTTGCGCGCCGCAGCAACGACGGTGGCTATGGCGACTGGAGGGATGGCGCGCTCTATCGAAGCGACGACGGCGCCGACTCCTGGCGCAGGGTCCCTCTACCCGAGGGGCTCAACGGCCCCAACGGTCTTGCCATCGACCCGGAAGACCCGGACCGTCTTTATCTTGCCGCGTGGGGCCGCGTCCGCCAGTCCGGCGCCGTCATGGGGGGTATATGGCTCTCGGAGGACGCCGGAGAGACCTGGCGTCGCGTGCTCGAGCGCGACGCACATGTCTACGATGTCACAATCGACCCCAGCAACCCCCGCGTGCTCTATGCGGCTGGCTTCAGCTCCTCGGCATGGCGATCCCGCGACCGCGGCGAGACCTGGGAGCGTATCGGAGGGTTTAACTTCAAATGGGGTCACCGCGTCATAGTAGACCCTGTTGACCCGGAGATGATATTTGTCACCACCTTCGGAGGCAGCGTATGGTACGGCCCGGCATCGGGCGACGCGCAATCGCTGGAAGACATAGTGACCCCCGCAGCAATGCAGCGCGCCATCGCGCAAGAGCCTTAAGGTGTCCGGCCGGTCTTATCCGGGGCAGGAGCTGATGGAGGGGACACGCACGCCCTCGAACCTGCCTCGCTCGCTGCGCTCGAGGCAGAAAATCGGATTGGCTCCCCCGTGCCCAGCTGCGATGAGCGACCCCTCGCACGCGGCGCGATCGAGCATGTCCACCTTGCGCTGGTAGGTTTCGGCGGGGTCTATGTCAAAAGCACACATCCACCGCGGACTGATATGCTCGCTCGTCGGTATGAGGTCGCCCGCGAAAACAAGCCTTTCAGCGCCGGTGCCTATTTGCACTGACTGGTGACCGACGGAGTGCCCGCCAGTCTTTTGCACCTTCAGGCCGGGCAGGATCTCTTCGTCACCGTCCAGGATCTGCAGCCGGGCGTTTTCGAGAGGCTCGATATCTCCTGGCTGATAGGCGTTTCTGTTAACAGGCATGGGATCGCGGGCCTCTTCCAGCTCTGCTCTCTGAACGAGGTAGGCTGCATTCGGGAAGGTAGGGCCATCTGGCCCTTCGACGGCTCCCCCGACATGGTCAAAGTGAAGATGCGTCGGTATGAAGAAACCGACTTCACCGGCAGGCACGCCGAGTTTTTCGAGAGTCGCAACGAGAGAGGAGGAGTCAGCGCAGTGGTACTCGGCGATCTTCGGCGGCAGGTGAACCGCCGAGCCGCCCTCGATGACGATGCTATGCGTACCATCCTGCACAAGAAGAGAGAAAAATGACAGCCTCACGCGGTTCTTGTCGTCGGCAGGTGTAAGGACCGACCAGAGGGGCTTCGGGACCACGCCGAAGACGGCCCCGCCGTCCATCCGGCAGCCTCCGCCGTCGATAGCGGTAATGGTATAGCCGGCGAGCCTGATGCTTCCCAGGATCATCGGTCATCTCCGGCAAAATGCGAGTGGCTCCGGAGCACCTTAGAGAGAGTAACGCCCAGCAACCGGTTTTCATGAATCACGCGCCCGCGCGTGAGAAACTCACGCTCATCTGGCCCGATCGCCCCGCCCCGGTTTATCCACATCAGGTAGTCCCAGTCTTGCCATGGCGCGGCAGGGGCAAGCCTCCCGTCCAGAATGCCGTACCTCGTATAGTAGAAGGGCAGCAATACCGGCAGATCGGCAAACATCGGAGCATAGGCTACCCGCTCTCCTGCGCGCGCGCGCTGGTTTATCGAGGCAAAGCCCGCCGGGTCTATCGCTTCGCCGTAGTACGTGACCTCCATGCCGAGCCTTTCGGCGCCCGGCAGGCCGCCGATGACCGGAGTGAAGTAACTCATCCCGTACGGCTGATAGACAAAAAACTCCGCACCCGGCGATAAGACTATCAGTGCCACAGCCGCGGCAGCCTTGGCGCCTCCGCACTCCCAGAGCCTCAAAAGGCCAAGCCCCGCCGCGATGCTCACAAGCGGCAGAACCGCCAGAAAGAGCCGCACACCGTCAAAGGGTGTCATTACAAATGCAAAGACCGCCAGTTGCACAAGTACGCTCCAGCCGAGAAGCACCACAAGCTCCCGCCCGGGCCCATGCTCTCTTTTCTTCGCGATCGCACACGCGGCACACCCCGCCATCACCGCAAGAGGCATCGTAAGAAGTGTCATCACAAAGGGGTAATGCCAGGGCGCTCCCGCCGCCCGCACACTGCCGAAGTAAAGGGTCCGGGCCGGCTCACGCCACGCTACCGCCTCAGTACCCGTCCATGAGAGTATGAAGGCAGGCACGGCGCCGGCCGGAAACTTATCGACAATGTACTCGGCGAAGTGCCGCAGGGGCGCCGTCCAGAGCCATGGCCAGAGCGCGAAAAAGACGAGAGGTCCCAGCGCCGCCATCCAGCCGATCGCGCGCAGCGCGCGTGACCGGTGGTAGTAGAGCCCCCAGGGCCACAGCGCAAGCGGCAGAAGAAGCGCGTTGACCTTTGTCAGCAGGGCAAGCCCGAATGCAAGTGCACACGCCACCGCCCAGCGTTTCGAGTGCATGCCGTGGTAAAAGGCCACAGTCGTTGCAAGCCAGAAAAGCGCCATCGGCACGTCATAAGTGGCCATGAGCGAATGAGCGAAAAGCCTCGGGGAGAGTACGGTCAGCACGGTCGCAAAGACCGCGGCGAGCGCGCCTGCCTCTTTTTTCACGAAGTAAAAGACCACCAGTGCAAGGGCGGCAAACTGCAGGCAGGTGGCAAGGCGCACGGCCAGGAGAAAATCCACCGGGGGGGCACCGACCTCATCCGGAGGGGACTCGAATAGACTGCTTGTTATCGCCATCACATACAGCGGCAGCGGCGGGTGGGCGTTGCCCTCACGAAAGACCTCCCTGATGCGATCCGGATCGAGCGTCGGCGCGGCGGCCCATCTTGCAACGCCAGAGGAGAGTGTGTAGTAGTAAGTCTCGTCCCAGACCCACGCGGGCGTCGCCAGGTAGGAAATATTGAGAAGAAGCACGACAAAAACGATCGCTATCGGCACAGCCGCCCTGTAAGATGCGCGCTGCCCGATGCGCTCCAGAAGCGTCTCTTGCCTCTCGTTACTCACCTGCTCTCTCCACAACCCACGCCGCCGGCACACCCCGAATAGTCCTTGTCATGGTGGCCCGGCCCGTCCTTTCCTGGAGGTCTTCGCGCCCCGCGAGATATCCCCCCCGGTTTGCGATTATTATCAGGTCCCAGGCGTCGCCACTCTCGACCGCCTCAAGGTCTCCTCGCAAGAGACCGAGCTGGCGGGCATTGTGAACGTAAAGGGCACCCATCGGAAAGGCCGCGACCCGCGCGTTTTCGGGCGCACGTGCGTTTATGAAGCCAAGCACTTCTTCGTCCGCGCACTCCCCCCAGAAGGTCACGTCAAAGCCGCTATCTTCGGCGCCGGCAAGGCCTCCGACAAGGATGTTGTAATAAGACAGTCCAAGCGGGCCGAAAAGCACCACCCCAACCCCCTGGCTTGCAACAAAGATCGCCAGGGCCACCGCCGGGAGCGCCCGCGGCACCCCTCGCGCTGCAAGCAGGTCCCAGATGCCTTTAACACCCATCGCCGCAAGTATCGCAATGAAGGGAAAGGACGCCAGGAAAAGCCGCACGCCATCATACGGCGTGCCGAGGCCCACGGCAAATGCAACTGGCCAGAAGCCGGCATTTACCGCCAGAAACACCGTCAGCGCTGCATCTTCACGCTCGCGCAGGCGCGCTGCGAGCCCTCCCGCTGCAGCTATCAGGATGCCGGGAGGGGTGGTTATCAGGGTCATTACCAGCGGATAATGCCACGGCGGCCGCTCTGGATAAACCCTCCCGAAGTAAAGCACAGGCACCGGCGTGCGGACAAGCATGCGCTGCGCACTCTCGCCGATGGTTGCAAGGTCGTAGCCGAGCCACCTGTAGAAGGCGAGCACGAAGTCGAGCTTCTCGCCGAAATACTTGCCGATATTCACAAACGGCGCCCCCCACAGGAAAGGCCATAGCACGAAAAATACCACCGGCATAAGCACTGCGCTCCAGATAATCGCGCGGGAGGCCTTTTTGCGGAAGAAGTAGAGCCCCCAGGGCCAGAGCACCACCGGCAGCATGGCTCCGTGGATCTTCGTCGAAAAGGCCAGCGCCGCCGCGAGCCCTGCGGGGACGGCCAGCCTCTTATCATCCATAGCCAGAAAAAAAAGTGCCGATGCGGCAAACCACCAGAAGGCTGCAGGCACGTCCAGAACCGCCAGCAGGCCGTTTGCAAAAAAGCGAGGCATGAGCATTAGAAAGACTACTGACAGAACGGCCACGAAGCGAC
>SLPQ01000244.1 GCA_007131925.1 Candidatus Brocadiia bacterium
CCTTGTTGCATTTGTGGTATGGTGCGCGTGCACTGAGTGGAAAAGCCTCGGCGCACGGGCCCTCGCAAGCGCACTTGCTCTGGGGCTGTGGGCTGTGATGATTGGTGTTGCACTATGGGCTGTGGAGCTTCTGCCCTTTATGGAGCTTGCAAGGCACAGCGCGCGCAGTCCTATGCAGTACGCACAGGTGAATGAGACTGTCAGGCCCATATCGTTTCTGCCCTATTTTTTCCCGCGCTTTTTCGGCGACCCCTCTCTTGGGGCGTACCATGGAGGGGGCATTATCTATCGGCCTTTCATGACGGCGGTGGGGGGCTTTGTCGGTGCTGGGACGGTGGCATTTGTGATTGCCGGGCTGGTGCTCGGCAGGTGCGCTTTCAAGGGATTTTTTGTGACGATGCTGCTGGCAGTGCCGCTGACAATGCTGGTGGCAGGCACCGGTCTTTTTGCAATGCTGCCCGTGGTGAGGTGGTTTTTTACGGGGATGGACATAGCGCGGCTCGTCTTTATCTCCAACACAGCAGGTGCGATCCTGGCCGGCGCTGGTGCGGGGGCGCTGGCAGACGGCACAGTCTTGAAAAAGGGGATGAGTATAGCTTGCGTACTGCTTGGCATGACTCTGACTGCGCTCCTGGTGGTGACTGCGATCCCGGGGCGGCTGGCCGGCATGCTGACCTTTTTTCACAACAGTCAGGCAATGGTGCTGCGCCAGTACCTTGCAAGTGTTTTCGGCGATCGGCCGGCTCTATTGCTGGGCGCGGTGTACCTGCCGCTTGTCTTTTTTGCGGGGGCGGGCTGCGTAGTACTGCTGGCTTACAGGTGGAGGCGGGTGGCGGCGGCCGCGGCGGTCCTGACGGCCGTTGAGCTTGTTTCTTTCGGCATCGGGTACAATCCATTTGTGAAAGCGGAGCTTATCGCCCCTCGCTTTCCCTTTCTGGACGTGATCGAGACCGGGCTCGGGCGCAGCCGCGTAATGGGTCTGGATACGCCCTTCTCGGGACGCCTGGTGCGGCTCAAGGGTGACTTCCTCATTCCCAACATGTCGATACTATACGATCTTGAGGATTTGCGTGGGGCCGAATCTCTCAGGCTCCAGCGGTACTACGGCTATATACATCGTATTGTGCCGCCCGGTACGAACCTTCTTGCAAGCATCCACCTGCCGGTATATGACTCGCCCTTGATCGACCAGCTCAACACACGCTACATCATGTCGGCCGTGCCGCTTGGTTCTGACCACCTGCGACCGCTTTACGCCGATGGGCGAGCCTTTGTCTACGAAAACACGCGTGCCATAGAGAGGGTCTTTATGCCTGACAAGTGGTGGCCTGCCTCGAACGCTCGGCAGGCGCTAAACATCATGCAGGCCAGGGCCGATTTTGTGCCGGGCCGTACGGCTGTCGTCGAGAGCGTTGCTGAGCTGCCGCCACCCGCCAAAGGCAGGCGCACGGCCGAGATAGTGCGGTACCTGCCGGACAAGGTAGTCATAGAGGTGGAAAGCGAAGGCGGCGGCCTTGTGGTCCTGGCTGACACATACGACAAGGGCTGGCGGGTCGATGTTGACGGGCGCGCCGCAGAAGTGCTGCCTGTGAACTCGGCGATGCGAGGGGTCTTTGTCGAAGCGGGTCGGCGGCGCGTCGTCTTTCGCTACATGCCTTCAAGCTTCGTGGCCGGCGCGTTAATTTTTGCCGGTGGGTGGCTGGCCGCCCTTGTCTCTTTTGCAGCCGCCGGCTGCGCACGCCTTCGAAGGCGGCGAGCGCCCGGCGGAAAGTGACAATAATCGTCACTTGCTGACCACGGCATCGGGCCGAAAGCGACACAAATTGTCACCTCTGTATGCGCTGCTTATCTTCCACGCCAGCATATATCTCGCAAGTCCATATTATACAACATCTTACACCATGCGACATCTCATGCGGCGGCTTTTGGCATGGCAATTGCTCTATATGCCGCCGGTATGCCAAAAACCAAAGAACCGCACTTGCTCACTGCCGAGAGGGCGAAAGGAGGTGACGGACGACCACTCCGCAGGGGGGGCGCAAAATCGGTAAGGGTCATTTCGAGTTTTCAAAGGAGATGTAAGATGCGTAAGGAATCTGGTTTCACGCTCATCGAGCTGATGATCGTCATAGCGATCATAGCGATCATTGCCCTGATCGCGATCCCTAACCTTCTGAGCAGCCGTCTGGTTGCCAACGAAACCTCTACAATTGGTACACTGAGGAGCATTGCATCGGCCCAGGCCGAGTTTCAGGCCCGCCAGGTAGTCGATCAGGATGCCGACGGCGTTGGCGAGTATGGCTTCCTGCAGGAGCTGGCCGGCACTGTTGTCCCGCGTGGTGGTGTGACTGCGCTGGACCCTCCCTCGATTTCACAGTCGCTGGGCAACGCCGACGCGGCTGGTCTCGTGACCACGAGTGGATACATTCTTGTTATGTTCTTGCCGGGCGGCGGTGGCGCTCCCCTGCAGGAGTCCCCGGGCGGGACGGCACTGGCTGCGAACCCCGCTGACGCGAACGTGCAGGAGACCCGCTGGTGCCTTTATGCGGTTCCGTCCAACATTCGCAATACGGGCAACCGAGCATTTGTCATCAACCAGCAGGCGGAGGTCTACGCTACAACCAATGTTGGCGTCCAGAACTACGATCTGGCAAACATAGCTTCCCTCCTGGCCAACCCGGATGCGGCCTACGAGCAAGGCTCCTCGAACCTTGGCGGCAGGTTTGGTATCGGTGTCGGTGGCGGTCAGGACGGCGGCACCTGGGTTCCCGCGTCCTAATGGCAGTCAGAAAATCCTCAGCGTATAATCTCGGAGCGGCGCGCGATCGCGCGCCGCTCTTTTTTTGTCGATATGCAAAGTCATAGCGGTTTTTTGCCAAGGGAAGTGATCTTCATCTCAGGTACAACCCTTCAAAAGAGCCTGTCATTTCAAAATGAGAGGTGACAGGCTTTGTCAACCACACAGACATCCAGCACCATGGTGGCAAAGCACGTTGGTGTGCAAGTGCCGTCTGGGTAAGGCCTTAGGAAAACACACGGTTTCTCTCGCCTTTGGCATGGGGATTGCACAGTTATGTTCAAGGATGTTGCTGAATGGTTTTACTGTGTGCTGCACAACTCCAAGAAGGCCTCATGAGCATAGGCGGGGGCAGATGGTCATACAGGGGGAGGGCACAATGGACAGGCGGGCATTCACACTGATAGAGCTGCTGAGCGTGATAACGATAGTGACCATACTGGCGATCATTGCCGTGCCGAGTCTCTTCAGTGGTCGCCTGCTGGCCAATGAAGTCGCTACGATCGGTACGCTGAGAAGTATCGCCTCGGCGCAGTCTGTTTTTCGGCAGCGGCAGGTTGTGGATCAGGATGGCGACGGGCAGGGGGAGTACGGCTTTCTGCGAGAGCTGGCTGGCGCTGTAATGCCGCGCGGAGGGGCGTCAGTGCTCGAGCCGCCGGCAATCTCACAGACCCTTGGAAATGTGGTGGGTACTGGAGTTGCAACCAAGAGCGGCTATGCGCTGGTGATGTTTCTGCCCAGCGGAACGGGTGTACCTGTAATGGAGCCGGCAGGGGACTTTCCCGGGGCAAACCCGGATGATGCCAAAAGCCAGGAATTGGCCTGGGCATGTTATGCGATCCCACTGGCAATCAAGAGTACCGGGAACCGCGCCTTCGTGGTCAACCAGCAGGCCCAGGTATATGCGACCGCAAATGTCAACGTGCAGGACTATGACCTCACGAACATAGCACCTCTGACTGCAAACCCTAACGCAGCCTTCGAAGCTGGCGTTGAAAATCTCACCGGCAGGTTTGCCGAGGGACAAGGCGCCGCTCAGGACGGCGGCACATGGGTTCCCGCTTCATAGAAAGGGGGGAGGTGGTAGAGCGCGTGGTTGGAATGCCCGGCGGGGTCAGGGGGCTCCGCCGGGCGCTATGAATGCTGTTAGGGTCCCAATAGGGCTCTATGGCGATATTGTCTCGACTAATGTAGCGGATCCTTCCTGCGCCTTCATCACAACCAGCGGCTTGACGGGGTTGCGATTTTCATCCATGGATAAGGTGCCGGTGACCCCCTCGAAGTCGCTCGTGGTGGCCAGCGCGTCCCGCAATGCAGTACTGTCAGTGGCACCGGCGCGCTTTGCAGCATCGAATATCAGCATGGCCGCATCGTACGAGAGGGCGGCGATTGCTCCGGGGCTTTCATCATACATGGCGCTGTAGCTCTGGACGAACCGGTTTACTACCGCACGGTCCTCCTCGGCAGAGAAATGCGTTGTAAAGTGGCTGCCTTCGACCGCGCCCTCGGAGAGGGTAAAAAGCTTCGGCGAGTCCCAGCCTGCAGTTCCCATAAACGCGCTTCTCAGTCCCGAATCGCGCGCCTGCCAGACGCACCGCGCCGCCTGCTCATACCCGGCAGGCATGAATATGACGTCGGGGGCGATGAGTCTGAGCTGTGTCAATTGCCCGCTGAAGTCATCTGTGTCCGCCGAAAATGCCATCTGAGAGACTATCTGGCCGCCGCGCCGCCGAAATGCCTGACTGAATGCATCGCCAAGTGGCATCGAATCAGCGTCGGTGGTGGAAACCAGTACCGCCGCGCGCCGGTGCCCGAGGGTATCATAGACAAAATCCGCAGCCGCCGCACCCTGAAAAGTATCGGTAAAGCCCGCCCGAAAGACGTAGTCTCTCCCGCGCGTCAGACCCATGGCGGATACTCCCGGGGCCACCATAGGGATCCCGTCAGCCTGCGCGCGATCACCCGCAGTGATGCTGTTTTCGGTGCTGATTGCCCCGATGACGGCATGGACCTGGTCGGAGTCGATCAGCCCGTCGACGGCTGCCGTAGTCTCTTCCGGCAAGCCTTGGTTGTCAGCCCATACGATCTCGGGTACTACCGTGCCCTCGGTGCGCGTCTCTTCTGCCGCAAGTGCAATCCCTTTCCTGGCTTGCTCTGCATATTCCGATCCCTGCCCGGTCAGCGGCAAAACCGCGCCGACCTTGACCTGTATGCCAACTGGAGGCCTTTCGACGGGCCTTGGCGGGGGATCGGGAGTCGGCTCTTCAACAGGGGGGGGATCCACTGTGACTGGTGGTTCCTCGGCGGGCCCGCACCCTGCCAGGATCACTGCACAAACCGCACTGACGGCTAAAATCCTCATCAGACTTAGAGACATCATCCCCTCCTGGAAGCCACTGGTGCGCCAGCCCTACATGCCTTGTCAGGTATATAGCGCGCGGGGTGCAGTGTCAAGTAAATTCGTGGTCGGCCCCCACAGCGCGAACGATCCAGCCCCCGCCGAGCACTCTGTCGCCGCTGTAGAAAACCGCCGCCTGCCCGGGCGTGACGGCACTTGCCGGATAATCAAAATGAACCCGCGCCACGCGCTCTTGGCACAGGATGGTAGCATTCGCGCCCGGATGGTTGTACCTTATCTGTACGGCTGCCCGAAACTTGCGCGAAGGCGGCGCGCCGCCTGTCCACATGAGATCGCCGGCGACAAGGCCCCCTGCTGCAAGCCTGCTGCGTGCGCCCAGGGTCACGGCGCGAGTGTCCGGATCGATGTCGACAACGTATGCGGGCCGTCCGAGCGCCACTTTGAGACCCTTTCGCTGCCCTATCGTGTATAGCTGGTACCCCTCGTGGGCGCCCACGCATGAGCCGGTTTCATCAAGTATGGGCCCCGGTTTCAGCCCCCCTCGTCCATGCCTTTCGAGCACGGATCTGTAGCCGGAGGGTGGCACAAAGCAGATCTCCTGGCTTTCAGCACGCCGCGCGGGCGGCAGGCCTGCCTTGCTGGCTTGTCTTCGCACCTCGCTCTTTCTCATCCCGGCCAGGGGGAAAATAGTACGTGCCAGAGATTCCTGCGTGAGCCTGTGCAGGAAATACGTCTGGTCCTTGTGCCTGTCACACGCCCGCACCAGGTGGTACTTGCCACACTCTTTCACAATAGACGCATAGTGTCCTGTCGCGATGTAGTGAGCGCCCCGCGCGTTGGCCGCATCGATTAGAACAGGCCACTTTATCGTAGCATTGCACAGCACGCAGGGGTTTGGCGTCCTGCCCGCGTCATATTCGCCACAGAAAAAGTCGACCAGCGGCTCGAAACGTGCCCCTGTCTCTACGACATCCAGCTCTATTCCGAGATGCGCTGCTGCCGCGCGCGCAGAGGCGAGCGCCTCATCATCCCTCGCTCGCACTTCACAAGGGTATCCTGTAAGATTGACTCTCGTGAAGTGCAGGCCCGTCACCTCATAGTGCTGTGCAAGGAGCGCGGCGGCGAGTGTCGAGTCGACACCGCCGCTTAACGCGACTACTACCCGGTTTTTGCTGAGTGCCATTCGTTATTTCCAGGAAGTGAGAATCCTTGGCAAACCTCCCTCCCATTATACGGCATAAGGCGCCTCTTTGCACCGTTATGACTTCTGAGTGGGCAATGCAGGGTAAACCCTCTGTCATTTTCGGCAAGCCACGTAATACAGGCAACTGCTGAAGCTGGAAGCCGAGACCGCTTTGAGGTAAAATCACGACAATCTACTTTACCGGAGGCACGTTTGAGCGAAAACTCCGAAAAGACAATGCAAATCACCTCCCAGAGCGATGCGACCGGCGACTGGCGGCGTCATGCAGGTATCTTCTGGATGCTGGCGCTTCTGGGAGCGGTAGTATACCTGGCAAACCTTCATTTCTACAGTATAGCTGAGCATCCGTGGTACGACATACACAGTGACGATGTGCTGTTTGTCGAGCGTTTTATGGCGAGGCCCGGTACTGTAGCCATAGAGCGGAACATGGATCTCACGCGCGTTCTGGAAGCGCCCCCGCGCGGCGGCGAGCCTGCCGAGCTGAGGGATTACTGGCATGGCATCGACCATCCTGCCCTCCAGCGCTGGGTATTCCATTACATCTTGAGGTGGACCGGCCGAATGCCTGAGAGCCTGCCGGAGGAGTGGGATTACACACAGAGTCACGACTGGAATGTGGCCGCCGGGCGCGTGGCACCGGAGCAGGCACGACGGATGGTTCGCGTGACCAACGCGGCGTTTATGGTTGCTGCCGCGGCGCTCATTTACGTGGCAGGCGCGCGGGCCGTCGGGCCGTTTGCCGGCTTTCTGTGTGCTCTGGCCTTTATAGATCCATACCACTTAATGGGTCATACGGTGGCCGTGGTATGGTCACTTGGTCCCGACTGCCTGCTGTGGCTTATGATGACGGGGATGCTTAGTCTGTGGGTTTACCTCGAGGATACTTGGGCCGGGACTCTTGCGGCTGGCCTTGCGGCGGGCCTTGCGACGAGTACCAAGCTTAACGGCGCCTTTCTGGTGGTGGTCTTGTGTGCCTGGCTGCTTTACAGGCGCCAGTGGCAAAAGGCGATGGCAGCCGGCGGCCTGGCCCTTGCCATTTTTGTGCTGCTTAACCCTGTGGTCTGGTCGCGAGGCACTCTGGGCATTGCGCGCGTCTTATGGGACTTCGTGGCTTGGGGCCGGATCCGCGCACCGGAGTACGCCGCCTCATTTGCAGAGCTTGCCGACAGGGGCTGGCTGGGCACGCGCGCTGTCATTCTCTCACGCCCGGCGTGGCTGCCTGGCTGGCTGTCTTTGTGGCTTTGGATGGCAATAACCATAGCGCTTCTTGCCTCCAGGCGGATGCGAAGAGTTGAAATCATGCCCCTCTGGTCCGCAACGATCGCCCTCGGGCATCTCATGAGTGTGCCGGCCCCTGAGCCACGCTATGTCATGCCGATACAGGCGGGGCTCCTTATAGGTATTGCTGCTGCTTACTGGACGCGGCGGCCGGGGGAGCTTTTCAAATCATTGCGCGAGCGTTTGAGCAGGCGCAGGCACTTGTGATGTGATATGAGGTTCGTCCCGTCAGTGAGTTTTCGCCGAACACATGATATATTGACGGGAACTGCCGGGGGCCGCGTGTGGTTAGAGTTTGGGGAGGGGGCGGCGGGAGCTACGGTCACAAGAGGCGGGTAAAGGAGTAGCATGATGGCGGCGATGTTTGTTGAAAAGGTTCGCAGCGAGGGGCTTGCGCATCTTTCGTACGTAATCGGGCACAAGGGGCAGGCCGCCGTCGTAGATCCGCGGCGTGACTGCGAGGTATATGTCGAGCTGGCCGCCAGGCACTCAGCGGCGATCACGCATATCTTTGAAACCCATCGCAACGAGGACTACGTGATAGGGTCGCTCGACCTGGCGCGTCGCACGGGCGCACAGATATATCATGGTGCGAAGCTGGACTTCGAGTACGGCAACGCAGTCTCTGAAGGTGACACATTCCAGATAGGACAGTTGAGGCTTGCTGTGCTGGAAACTCCGGGCCACACATTTGAGAGCATTTCACTGGTGCTGGCGGATGAGTCCTTCGGAGGTGATCCGCTTGCGGCTTTCACCGGAGATGCGCTCTTTGTGGGAGATGTCGGCCGGACGGATTTTCTGCCTGACGCCCGGGAGGCGGCGGCGCTGCTTTATGACAGCGTCTTTGAGAAGCTCCTGGCGCTGGGGGACGGGGTGATTGTCTTTCCCTGCCATGGTGCAGGTTCGGTTTGCGGCAAGGGCATGGCGGCGAGGGAGTTTTCGACGATGGGCTACGAGCGCGCCAACAGCCCGGTGCTGCAGCTTGGCCGTGAAGACTTCATAGAGCACAAGATGAGCGAGCGTCACCACGTGCCGCCGTATTTCAAGCGTATGGAGCAGTACAACCTCGAGGGTGCGCCGCCGCTGGACGTCCTGCCAAACCTGCCCCCCCTTTCGCCGGTTGCGCTCGCCGAACAGGTCGAGGCGGGTGCTGTAGTAGTGGATGTGCGAAGCGCAGAGGCCTTCGCCGCGGCGGCCGTGCCGGGCAGCCTGGCGATACCCACCGGCATGCTGTCCGCCTTCGCGGGGTGGCTCCTGCCGTATGAGCAACCCCTCGCCCTTGTGGTGGAGCGGGAGAGTGAGGTCGAGGAGGCCGTCAGGCACCTCGTGAGGCTCGGGTATGATGATATGGCCGGGTACATGGCCGGGATGGAGCGCTGGGAGACGAGTGCTGCCGGATACCAGCACTTGGGGGTGGTCAAGCCGCGAGAGCTTGCAGATATTGCCGCGAGCGGGGGCGATTTCACAATCCTTGACGTCCGGTCAGAGGATGAATTCGTGGAAAAACATATTCCCGGTGCGCTCAACATCTATCTGGGAAAGCTGCCCGGGCACCTCGATGAGGTCCCCGCTGACAGGCCGGTCATAACGGTCTGCTCATCCGGCCGGCGTGCGCTCGTGGCGGCTGCGGTGCTCAAGAGGGGCGGTTTCGACGACGTGCGGGTTGGTTTTGGTTCGATCGCGGCGTGCAGCGACGCGGGCTGTCCGATTTCTACCGGCCGTGCGGATGCTTGATCAGCGCGCGAGTGACCGGTGGCGAGTGGCTTTCCTTTCAGGGCAGGCCGCCCTCAAACTGAGGATCAGCGACAAATGAGTTTGCATCAAATGTCGTGCCCTCCTGCCACTCATGGAAGCTGCGAAAGTGGACCTGGGGACCGGGCCACCAGGAGTACCTGTAACTGCCGGTGGTGTTGTAGTATATGTTGTAATCGCAGGTCATGTCGGCCATCGAAGCCAGCCCGGTCTCATGCACGAAAAACATCGGCCGTGTACTCTTGACGACGATTATGTTGTTGTATACATAGACGTCTTTGGACGACGTGCCATGTGCATTTGCGTGTACCGATATCCCTCCGCCGAATTCGCGCGCCACATCATAGAGGGTATTGTTATAGAGCCGGCAGTTGTTGGCCGCCTCCAGCACGAGCCCCGAGCCGCGCGTGCGGGCGACGATGTTGTTTCGAGCAATGCTGTCGCGGCACTCGTAGATGCTCGTCAGAAACTCCTGTCCGCTCGACTGCCCCAGCATGATACCGTGCGCATTTGTGTCGGTGACGATGTTTCTCTCGATGAGGCAGTTGCGCGCGCCTCCCTTCATGTAAATGCCGTTGGCGCCTATATTGTGGATATAGCAGTCGCGAATGATCACGTTGTCGGCCGAGACATTGTCGATCCCCTCGGCACTTGACGGATCGCGCATGCCCGAATAGCGGATTTCGGTGCGTTCAATGAGAGCGCCGTGGCCCGTTCGCACGATCTTCACCGTGTCACGCCCGCTGTAGCCGAGCCTGCAGTTGCGAATGACGCTGTGGGGCTGTTCAATCTTCACCGCATACCAGTAACCGCCCTCGACGTCGAGGTTTTCGATGGTATTGCGCTCGGCGTAAAACCAGATGACAGAGTTCAGGCGAGGGTTGTCAGTTGCCATCACGAGCCTGGGCCGCTCACCCTCGTAGCCGCGAAGGGTAAGGCCGGGCTGTCTTAAGAATATCTGCCTTGTCAGGTCATAACGACCCGCGCGCAGAATAATCGTATCTTCAGGCCCTGCGCGATCGAGTGCGGAAAAAAGGGAGGTGGGTTCGTCTATAGTAGCGCTTGAGCCTGCCACACCGTCAACGGTCACATACCAGTCGCGCGCTAGCACCTGTGATGAAAGCCCCGCTGCCGTGACAGCTGCGATCACCACAAAGAGTACCGCCCGGCGCACCCTGCCCTCAATGAGGCGCTTCATGACAAGCCTCCCGCAAGCACAGTCTCCGGCGACTCACATTGCCGCATCTTATGGAAAAAGTGCCCCGCGGACAAGAAGAAAAAGCGGCATGGAGCTGATCCACGCCGCTTCGACACTTAATGGCGAGGCCGAGGGGACTCGAACCCCCAACCCCCGGATCGACAGTCCGGTACTCTGACCAATTGAGCTACGGCCCCGCCTTATCGGATACTCTCTTGCGCGCTTTCGCGGTTTGATTTCAAATGGTGGGCAGTACTGGACTCGAACCAGTGACCTCCTGCTTGTAAGGCAGGCGCTCTAGCCAGCTGAGCTAACCGCCCGAAATCCGCAATAATTCTATAACAGGCTGGCAGGCTGTCAAGGACGATTTCTACCTTGTCATTCCCGGTTTTGACGCGCAGAGCCGCGCGATGCGGCTTGTCGGCCGAGGGACAAGATGAGCACGGCTTTTGCATGCAGGGGCGCTTACTGGTACAATTTAACATCTGTCATTACAAGAGATCCGTGGGAGACGTAAGCGTGGTGTTACCCAAAATTGCGATAGTTGGAAGGCCCAACGTCGGAAAGTCATCGCTTTTCAACGTCCTGGCGCGCCGGCGTATAGCGATAGTCGATGCGCGGGCGGGGATCACGCGGGACAGGGTCTCTGCACATGTTGAGGTTGACGGCCTTGAGGTCGAGCTTATCGATACAGGCGGCATGGGTATCGAAGACGTAGACGACCTTACCGGGGAGGTCGAGCGGCAGATAGCCATTGCTATGGAAGAGGCTGACCTCATCCTTTTCGTGGTGGACGTGCGCGAGGGTGTGGCGCCACTGGATGAGTATGTGGCCGAACGCGTCAGGCGAGCCGAAAAGCCGGTTATACTTGTGGCCAATAAGGCCGACAACCCCCGTATCGCCACGGGGGCCGGCGAGTTTCACATTCTGGGGTGCGGTGCGCCGGTGGCGACCAGTACGTCGCATTCACGCGGGGTAGGTGAGCTGAAGGAGCGCCTGGTTGCCGAGCTGCCCAGGCTTGGCATGCCGGAAGAGAGGCCCGCAAGGGCCGCAGGGCTCAAGATTGCCATTGTAGGCAAGCGCAACGCCGGAAAGTCCACGCTTGTAAACCACCTTGCCGGCCATGCCCGGGTGATAGTGAGCGAAGTGCCGGGCACTACGCGCGACAGCGTGGATGTGCCGTTTGAGTATGATGGTGGCAGATTTGTCGCCATCGACACCGCAGGTCTCAGGCGGTCAAGGAGCGTGAAGGAAGCGGTAGACTTTTACAGCATCTCCCGCACGCGCAGCAGCATACGCAGGGCGGATGTGGTGCTTCTGCTGATCGACTGTACCAGCAAGGTTTCAGCCGTTGACAAGAAGCTGGCCTCGTTTGTCGTCGAGGAGACAAAGCCGGTCGTTATCGTGGTAAACAAGTACGACCTGGCCGGGGGCGTAGAGCCAGAGTCGTTCAGAGAGTACATAGATGACAATCTCAAGGGCATGGTCTTTGCTCCGATGGTATTCATCTCGGCCAGGACCGGCTTTAATGTGCCGGCGGTCCTGCAGGTCGCCGAGGAGGTGGCCGCCCAGGCATCCACGCGCGTCGGCACGGGCGAGCTGAACCGCCTCGTCAGAGAGATGTTCCAGCAGCGCAGACCGCCCAGGTATTCGGGGAGCGTGCCGAAGATATACTATGCGACGCAGACGGGAGTGGCGCCGGTCACGATCGTCTTTTTTGTTTCAAATCCAAAGGCATTCACTGCCAACTACATGCGCTACATGCAAAACTTCCTGCGCCGGGAGCTGCCCTTCAAGGAGGTTCCGCTGAGGCTTTTGCTCAGGGAGTCGGGCCGACAAAGAGGCGAGGGCTCTCGCCGGGGGGCGAAGTCCACCCAACACCCGCGGTCTTCCCGCCGTAGATGACATGGACTCTGCAAACGGGCCGGTCGTGTGCGTGCGGCAAGGTGAGAGATGATTGAATGCGTGAGACTGTCGAAGTTTTACCGACCTGGTTCGCCGAGAGAGGTTAGAGCGGCGGTGGATGTCAGTTTCTCGGTGGCATCAGGTGATGTCTTTGCCCTGCTGGGCGCCAACGGCGCGGGCAAGACCACGACGCTGAGAACCGTTGCCGGGATCTTGAGACCGACCTCCGGCGACTGCTTCGTAGACGGTATCTCGGTCGTCGAAAACGGCAGCGAGGCACGCAGGCGGATCGGGTATCTCTCCGGTGAGACTCGCCTTTATGAGCGGCTGACGCCGGTTGAGATCATGGGCTTCTTCGGGCGCTTTTTCGGCGTGGAGTCCGGAATACTCAAAATGCGCCGGGAGGCGCTTGTTGATACACTTGGGATGGACGCATACGCACATACTCCATGCGGCGAGCTTTCCACCGGCAGAAAGCAGATGGTCTCTTTCGCGCGCGCGCTCGTGCATGACCCGCCGGTGCTTATCCTGGACGAGCCGACCGCGGGGCTCGACGTCTTTGCGGCGCGAAGGGTAAGGGGCGTCATCCGCAGTCTCGCCGACGGCGGCAAGGCGGTGCTCTTTTCGACCCACATAATGAGCGAGGTTGAAAGGATATGCGACCGGGTCGCAGTCATGCATGACGGCGCGATACTCAGCGACGGCACTGTGGATGAGATCAAGTCTGCCACCGGATGCGCTGCTTTTGAAGATGCCTTTTTTACCCTGGTGGGGGCGGATAATGTTTCGCTGGCGTAGCGCATGGGCTGTCGGCTGCAAAGAGATGCGCGATCTGGTCCGTGACAGGCGCACGATCTTCATGGCGGTGGTTTTCCCGCTCATACTGTATCCGCTGCTCATCATAGGCATCATACAGGCGACTCTCGTGCAGGAGACGAGGGCGGAGGCGCGCATTATCACGGTGGCGGTATCGGGCGCTGAGCATGCCGCTGAGGTCGTGTCGCTAATCGATGATCACGATCACCTTCGCGTCGCCGAGTACGTGGAGCAGGAGGGACGCTTCGGCGCAAGGGATGCATCTGCGGCGGTGCTCTTTCCAGAGGATTTTCTGCAGAAGCTAACCGACGGCAAGACCGCCGGCGTGGTCATCTTCTACGACAGTGCCGACCCCGACAGTCAGACCGCCATGCGCAGGGTGGCTGAGATTCTCGACGGTATCGACGCGCGCGTCAGGGACCGGCGCCTCGAGCAAAAGGGACTCGACGCCGAGTACATAGACCCACTTACTCTCGAGGCCATCGACGTGGCCACGCCGCGCCAGCGGGGAGCCTTTCATGTCGGGCGGATACTCGCCTTTCTCCTGGTGGTACTGTGCCTTATGGGTGCGCTGTATCCGGCACTCGACGCGATATCGGGAGAAAAGGAACGCGGAACGCTGGAGACACTGCTGTCGATACCGGCTACGAGGCTCGAAATACTCGGCGGCAAGTACATGGCGGTCTTTGGAATGTCGATGACCTCGGCGCTGTCCAACCTCGTGAGCCTCTCGGTAACCTTTTTCATGGTGAGCCTGCTGCTGAGGGCAAGCCCACCAACCGATTCGCCTATCGACTTGACGGTGCCGCTGTCGGCGTTTTTCCTTTTCTTGCCGGCGCTGCTGCCCCTGGCTGCCTTTTTCAGTGCGGTGACGTTGGGCGTTGCCTCTTTTGCCAGAAGCACGCGTGAAGGACAGTACTACCTTGGGCCTCTGTATGCGGCGGTGCTGCCGATTACTGCGCTTGCCCTCTCTCCGGCTGTGCGGCTGGGGTGGTTTGGGGCGCTCGTGCCGGTTCTCTCCACGGCTCTTTTTATAAAGGAGGGCCTGCTCGGTACGCTTCCAGCGGGACCTGCGGTCGTTTCGCTGGCGGCTACATGTCTGTGGGCTGCTGCAGCGCTTGTCTGGGCGGGGCGGGTCTTCTCGAGGGAGGAAGTGCTCTTTTCATCGCCCGTGCGGGAGGAAGAGCCAGTAGCTGGAGGCGCACCTCTGCCAGGGCACGTGCTCTTTGTATGGGCCATATCGGTGATTCTCTTTTTCTTTGTGGGCCTTCCCCTTCGCGAGATCTACTCGCCGGTCAGCCCGGTGCTCGGCATCATTGTGTATGGCGGGTTTGTGGGGGGGCCTGCGTTTCTGTACTGCCTGTTGTGGCGCATTGACTGGCGAAGTCTTTTCGTGCTGGGGGCGTTAAGCGCCCGGCGCGTGACGGCGGCTTTGCTGCTGGTGCCTGGGGTGATCCTTCTGGCCATGTCTGCCAAAGCCCTTCAGATGTGGCTTCTCGCCCCGCCGAGGCATGTCATGGGCGAGGCGGCGCTTGAACAAGTCGCGGTGTGGTCCATATGGGCGGTGCTCTTCACGATGGCTCTGCTGCCGGCCGTTTTCGAGGAGCTTCTGTACCGGGGATTTATCTACAGGTCGCTGGCGATGCGTCTCGGGCCCGGTGTGGCCGTAATACTGAGCGCGCTGCTTTTCTGCGTGGCGCACCTGAACATTTACGATGTGGTGCCACTTCTTGTGCTGGGAGTGATTCTTGCTCTCCTGGTTCGCGAGACAAAATCACTTGAGACGGCTATGATCGTGCACTTTGCGAATAATGCGTTCAGCATGCTGGTGCTCATGGGCTATATAGACATTGGCCTGTTTCGCGTAGAGGTGCACGGCGTGTGGCTCGGCGTTTTCATTGTTGGCGCGGCAGCCGCAGGGCTGCTTTTGACGCGTAGCGCGCTTGCGGTGGCACGGGCCTGGCTGTGGCAAAAGTGATTGACAGTGGCAGCGGCGTGCGCTATAAAGGCGTCTTCGCGCGCGCCCTTCGGGCGTGTGCCATGCGGGCTCAAGAAGCTCCACTATGCCTCATACAGGGCGGGAAAGATGGCAAGACGCAGGCATGAGCCTTTCTTTGCAGTAATAGGCGGCAGCACCGCTTACGAATTCATATCTTCCGGTGCTATCAAGGGTGAGAGGATAGGCCGCATCGACACGCCATTCGGCGCAAGTCAGCCTGCTTTTCGCGTGGAGGCGGGGGATTGCTCATATTTCTTCATGAGCAGGCATGGTGAGGCGGATTTTGACATATCCGCCCCCTTCGTTAACTATCGCGCCAATATATACGCCCTCAAGGACCTTGGCGTCAGACAGATCATATCATGGAGCGCGGCCGGCGCTCTCAAGGAAACGAGCGAGACGGGCCGGTTTTTCGTCCTCGATGACTGCATCGATTTCACAAAGAACAGGGAGACCACCTTCTTTCGCTTCAAGGGATTGGGATTCATCCGGCAGAACGAGCCCTTTTGCCCGACAATGCGCGCGGCGACCATGGGAGCGCTGCAGGAGCTGGGCATCCCTTTCAATGACAGGGGCACCTACATATGTACCGAGGGTCCGCGGATGGAAACACCCGCGGAGGTGCGCATGTTTGCCGCGCTCGGAGGCGACCTGGTGGGGATGACGCTTTGTCCCGAGATGTTTCTGGCGCGCGAGCTTGAGATGTGCTATGCATCGATAGCTTACGTGACCAATTGTGCCGAAGGGATCCGCCAGCGTGACTACAGGCCGGGCCGCCTGTACGAAGGGCTCTCAACCCGTCGCGAGCAAAAAACGGTGGCTCGATCGTTCAAGCTGCTGCCCCAGGTTATCGCAAGGCTCGGTGAGCTTCTGCCGAATATCACGCCCTCGTGTCACTGCCAGCAGGCCATGCGCTACTACCAGGGCCGCAGCGGAGTGGGCCGCGACTGGCGCGAATGGCTCAACCCTTAGGCCTCTTCGCCTTCGTGTGCGTTTTCGCTGCAGACTGCTTCTTCTATCTCGTCTTCCTGCCCTGCCAGAAGCGCCCCGTAAGGGTTCACCGGTCCGATGCCTGCGCCTATCGGAAATGCAGTCTCGATTGCGGCTGATATAAATTCCTTTGCAGCAGCTATCGACGTGGGTAGATCATCTCCCATCGCTATGAATGCCGCTATGGCAGCGCTGAAGGCGCAGCCCGTTCCGTGCGTGTTCTTCGTCTGGACACGTGGTGCGAAATACTCGCTGAACTGCCGCCCGTCATACAGTACGTCCACCGCGTCAAGAGAGAGGTGCCCCCCCTTGACGAGCACGTTTTTCGCCCCGAGTTCATAGATCTTCTCGGCTGCCTCGTGCATCGTACCGATGGACTTGACCTCGATACCGGCAAGCTCGGCGGCCTCTGCCAGGTTAGGCGTGATGAGTGTGGCCAGCGGCAGTATTTCTGCTATCAGCACGCCGCGGCCCTTTTCATCCAGCAGCGGACTGCCGTTTTTGGCGTACATGACCGGATCCACTACGAGCGTGCATTCGTGCTCCTGGGCGAAGTGAGCGAGCCGCCTGGCAACCGCCTGCACCACGTTGGCGTTGCACAGCATGCCGGTCTTTATCGTATCAGGTGGGATGTCTGAAAGAACGCTGTCCAGCTGCATCGTCACAAAATCACCGGGTACCGGATATATTTCCTGAACGCCCAGAGTGTTTTGCGCAGTGAGCGCCGTGATCACCGACGTGGCATACGCGCCCAGAAGGGTGATCGTCTTGATGTCTGCCTGGACCCCAGCTCCACCGCCGGAGTCGCTGCCAGCTATTGTGAGTACCTTCTTTCCCTGCTCCATAATGCCTCCGTGTGTGAGGGTCAGTAGTCGAATTGTAACACGCCCCCACCGCCCCTTCAAGCCGTATTCGCGGGCACGCCTATGCGCAATGGCGGGCTCATGCTGGTTTGGCTGAGCCTTCGGTATCAAGCGCATATGGGTGCGCGCATTTGTGCTCATAATGCACCGGAAAGCAGCGCGTCAGCTTCGCCCCAGACGGCCACGGCTCGCAATGGGCATGTATCTTTTCAAGTCGGGCGGTGCCTTCAGCAGTCGCACAGCCCGTTAATGGAGCATGAGAGTCATCCCAAGGCGCCAGAGCATATGTGAAAAGGACGGAAAGTTCTTGATTTGGCCGTCGCCGCAATCTATTCTAAGCTTGAGAGCGACCCACCCGGCGCGCTGCTCCGGCGAGGACTCCGGCGACGAGCGGCCGGGAGGGCTTTTGGAGTTGTCCTTGTGAGAGACCTTATGCGGAAGGGGGCGTACCATTAAGACCTGTCGGAAGTGTGAGGCGGACTACGGGGACGATCTCAACTACTGCCCCAAGTGCGGCGGCGTGCTAGTAAGGCGGGAATCCTCGAGCGGCCTGATAGGAGGCGCGTACAGGATAGTCGAGCCTGTCGGCAGGGGCTGGGCTGGCGTGGTTTACCGCGCAGAGCACGTTATGATGGGGCGCATGACATCCCTGAAGGTGGTGACAAGCGCGGGTGTGGCCTCTTCTGACTTCATCGACCGTTTCCGGGAGGCCGCGCACCTTTTGAGCGAGCTCTCGGATCCGCGCATTGCAACCATCCACGACATGGGTATTGAGCCGCCGAACCGGATATACATCGCGGCTGACCTGATTGAAGGCAAGAGCCTTGCCGCGATCATCGCCGAGAGTGGGCCATTGCCGCCCCAGAAGGTCCTGGACGTGGTTCGCGCAATCATAAAGGGCCTGCAAACCGCCCACGCTCTCGGCGTGGTCCACGGCTCGATAAAGCCCTCAAATATTATCATCTCCGAGGAAGGGCCTCATATTGTGGATTTTGCGGCTCGCCGCATCATCTCCGCTACGGGGGATGAGGCTTTTACAACCATGACGTCATTTGGACCGGTTTACGGTGAGCCGGCCTACCTGGCGCCTGAGCAGGTCAAGGGTGCCGAGGTGACGGCGAAGACCGATGTCTACGGACTTGGCCTTCTCATGTACGAGCTGCTGACCGGCGCCAAGCCCTTCAGGATGGAGCTGCCGCACCTGGTAGCCGCAGCACAGGTGGAGACTCCGGCGGAGCCGCCGCGCGAGTTTAAACCCTGGCTGAAGGTACCCAAGTTTATCGACGTCGCGGTCATGCGCGCGCTCTCCAAAGACCCCGGACACCGCCAGGGCAGCGCGAAGGACCTGCACGACGAGCTCGAGGGCGAGATAGTCCCCGAGAAGGAGCCTGCAGCGCCTGGGCGGCCCGCAAGGGCCGCCACAAGGCCTGCGGCGGGTGTGCCCGGGCGCGCCAAGGAGCCCACGAAGGCCCCGCCGCGCACTGAAGCAAAGCCCGTATCGCCCGGCGAGGATGAGCCGAAGCGGGCGGCTGCAGCCGCGCCGGACGACGCCGAAGCAAAGGCCGCAGCGCCGGGCGGGCCCCGCCTTGTTCTCTATGAGCGTAAGAAGGTCCGGGCCGTCTATCCGCTCGCCGGCGAAACCACCCTCATCGGGCGCGCGGGCGAGTGCGATATCATCATCGACGATCCAAGCATCTCCCGGCGTCACGCACGCGTAACGATCAAGCAGGGAAGGGTAACCGTCGAGGACCTTGGCAGCCTCAACGGCACCTTTATCAACGGTGATGCCGTCGAACGCGGCCATGTTGAGCACGCGGATCGGCTTTCTCTCGGCAGCGTGGATCTTTACTTTCAGGATGATTGATGAGCGCCTCGGACTGCCGGGCCGCAAAGGTCTCACGGATGCGAAGTGGCGTATGTGGGCACACCGATGGGTAAGAGCACCCCTGTAAAGGTATGTCTGGAATGCCGGGCCACTTACCGGACCGCCCGCACAACCTGTCCGAAGGACAACAGCGAGCTCGTAAGACGCGACCTGCCCGTCGGCTCCATCCTCGCAGGCAAGTACCGCATCGAGGAGGAGATTGGACGCGGCGGCATGGGAGTGGTCTGCCGCGGGGTCCACATGATCATGGGCAAAGAGGTCGCAATCAAGCTGATAAACCCCCTCTTCTCGGCCAGACACGACTTTCTCCGGATGTTCAGGTCCGAGGCACGCGCCCTGGCGGCCTTTCGGCACCCCAATGTGCTTACAGTACATGACTTCGGCAGGGATGGCGTCCACTACTTCATGGTCATGGAGCTGCTGAGAGGGCGAAGCCTCCGAGAAATCATGGACGAGAGCGGGAGATTCCCCACCGAACGCGCCTTTTCCATACTTGTCAAAATCTGCGAAGCCGTAGCAGCCGCGCATGCCAAGGGTATTATCCACCTCGACCTCAAGGGCGAAAACGTCATTATCATCGGCGACGGGTCCGGTACAGACCTTAAAGTGCTCGACTTCGGACTGGCCAGGCTCGCCGGAGACATGGCCCATGGCGCAGAGGAGGGACTGCCCTGGGGTACTGTCGGCTACATGGCTCCCGAGCAGCTCAGGGGGGAGCCGGTCGACGAGGAGACCGACGTCTATGCGATCGCTGTACTGGCTTACCAGATGCTCACCGGCCAGCTGCCATTCAAGGGGCGCGGCAAGTCAGAGATTCTGCGTTCGCAGGTTGAGGGCAGGATCAGGCGCTGGCCCAAGCTGGCCGGCCTGAAGGCCATACCGAAAAAGACCAGGCGCATCATCCTGGCAGCGCTGCGCCCAAACCCCGCCAGACGTCCTCAGTCTGTCCTGGACCTTCGCGATGCCTTCAAGCACGCCCGCAGTGCCATCGCGAAAGCCGCCGATGACTTTGCCGGAAGTGCCCGCCCTGCAGAGCAGGGCCAGTCGCTTTTTGCCAAGATAAGATCCTTGGTCGTGCCCTTGCGTCGCGAGGTTTCCGAGGGACCACCTGCCCCGGAGGGGATGGTGTACGTGCCCGCTGCTGAGTTTATCATGGGCTCGAACAGCAGAAACCCTGACCAGGCGCCGCGCATGAAGGTACCCCTTGAGGCCTTCTTGATCGACATAACGCCTGTGACAAACAGGGACTACGCACGATTCGTGGAGGAGAGTGACCACTCCCCGCCCGAGAACTGGCTTACTCTCTCATGCCCCCCCGGTACCGGGGACCTGCCTGTAACGGGTGTAAGCTGGTACGACGCGGTGGACTATGCAGACTGGGCCGGCAAGCGTCTGCCCTCTGAGGGCGAGTGGGAGCATGCTGCAAGGGGCATCGATGGGCGGCCTTTCCCGTGGGGGACGTCCTGGGAGCCAACCTTTGCAAACTGGGCCGGCAACCCTCAATTCTTCGGTAAGTCCAAGCTGATGCCGGTCGGCTCCTTCCCCAAAGACAGAAGTCCGTACGGGTGCCTGGATATGGCGGGTAATGTGATGGAATGGACCTCTTCCTGGTACAAGCCATACGGCCCGACGAATTACAAGAGCAGTGACTTTGGTGAAAAGTACAAGGTGGTTCGGGGCGGCAGCTGGCTTTCAAGCGACCGTGATTACCTGATGTGCTCGCGCAGGGGGCACGCCAGGCCCGACTCGCGCGGGTCCATAGGCTTTCGGTGCGTCAAGGATGTCATTGTCTCGAACGATGGTAATGCAAACAGAAGGGAGCAGTACCAATGACCGGTATAGGTCAGAAGTTTTACCAGTCCACAAAGTATCACGGACAGAGGCGCCCAGATACAGCAACGGCCCCGGCCGAGTTAAAGACCATCAGTCTCCCGGCAGCGGTGGGGCCGGCCGACAAATCATTTGCGGAGCTGCTGGCCGCGCGCAGGTCGCGCAGGAAGTTTGCAGGCGAGGGTATCTCGCTTGAGCATCTTGCTTACCTGCTCTGGGCGAGTGACGGCGTCTCCGCGCCAGATAAGCCCACGATATTTCACACTGCTCCGTCCGCGGGGGCCAGGCATCCGATCGTGACCTACGTAGTGGCAAACCGTGTCGATGGCATAGAGTCCGGAGTGTACAGATATGATGCGGAAGGTCACAGTCTTCGGATGCTGCGGGAGGGCGATTTTGAGAAAGAGGCCGCGCGGGCCGCGGCCGACCAGGACTGGATGGTCGGTTCGGCGGTGGTATTTGTGTGGACGGCCGTTTTCGAGAGGACGACCTCTAAGTACAAGGACAGGGGCTATCGTTATGTTTTTCTCGACGCCGGACACATCTGCCAGAACCTCTACCTGGCCTGTGAGTCGCTGGGGCTTGGCATGACCTCTATAGCTGCGCTTGTGGACGACGATGTCAACTCCATAGTCGGCGCGGACGGCGTTGACGAGTCGGTGGTGTACATGGCGGCGCTCGGCCGGCCCGCGGACAAGTGAGCTCGCCTCGAGGCGGGGTGCCGGCCGTGCAAGTGCGCCGGCCGGCAATATCGTTTCTTGTGGCGGGCATATCTTGAGGACGCTGCACGTCGCGCTTTGCCTTGTGTGCCGGTTACGGAATGCGGATAATGAGCCTGTCAACGCGAAAGGAGTGCTCTCATGCCGATTACTGGATACGGTGGCTGGCCAAACTGCATACGCCTTGCCAATGACAGTATCGAGCTTTTGGCCACGGCGGATGTAGGGCCGAGGGTCATACGGTTCGGCTTTACAGGCGGCGAAAACGTGATGAAGGAATTTGCCGACCAGCTTGGAAAGACCGGCGGCGATGAATGGCGCATTTATGGCGGACACCGCTTCTGGCATGCTCCGGAGGAGATGCCGCGCTCCTACGCTCCGGACAACTCACCTCTCGTGGTCCGTGAAAATGCCGACCGCGTCATCCTCACTCAGCCTGTTGAGGAGACGACCGGCATGCAAAAGGAGCTCGAAATCGCCATCGACCCCGCCGCCGACCATGTCACCCTCATCCACCGCCTGACAAACAGAAACCTGTGGACGGTGAAAGCGGCCGCGTGGGCGCTGACGGTGATGACCCAGGGCGGCACGGCGGTCTTTCCGCAGGAGCCCTTCAAGCCTCACCCCGAGTACATGCTGCCCGCACGGCCGCTGGTACTCTGGCATTACACCGATATGAGCGATCCCCGATTTACCTTCGGCAAAGACTACATCATGCTCCGCCAGGATCCGGCCGCAAAGACGAAAAACAAGATCGGCATGCTCAATCACCAGGAGTGGGCAGCCTACTCGGTACGCGGCGTCGTCTTCTTGAAGCGCTTTCTCTCGGTTGCCGGCGCTGAGTATCCTGACTTCGGGTGCAACTGCGAAGCCTACACAGATGCCGACATGATCGAAATCGAGTCCCTTGGCCCCCTCTCGCTCATCCGGCCGGGCGAGTCGGTCGAGCACATGGAGGACTGGTATCTTTTCAAGGCCGACGTAGGCGACACCGAAAAGGATGTCCGCGACCTGCTCATGCCGCTGGTAGCCAGGACTGCCTGATGAGGAAGGTGCGATTGATCCTCCGATCAAAGCGCAAATACGCCCCCGCTCTCCCACGCAGGGTAAGGACGAATGTCCACTCGAGCCGGCTACTCCTCCATGCCTATCGAAAACATCCTCTCGATGTCATGCTTCGAGTAGGCCCTGAAGGCAATAAGCGTAGTTGACTTGACGATGCCGGAGAGCTTGAGCATGTGGTTTGTCACGAGCTCGGCAAGTGCTTCATTGCCGGCGACGCGCGCTATGACGGCTAAGTCCCACTCGCCCGCGACAGAGTAGACCTCGCTCACACCCTCCAGCTCGAGAAGCGATTCGGCTGTCTCATTTATGCGGTCGCGTTTGACGTTCAAAAGTATGATCGCTGTAACCATCTCACACCCCTTTCCAACGCCACATGGACACCGCCCATTCTATATGCGCTGCGCACGAAAATCCAGCGATGCCGGAGCAGGCATCCACCATTCTCGCAACGCTGCTACGCTCATCAGAGGGTCTTGCAGCCTGAAGTACAAGGCCGAATGCCTTTTACCTCCGGCTCCGGTGGGCATGTTGCATGGGTCGAAATAAGTGAACAAAAAAGCGGCGAAGTTGTTTAAGATTGGAAAGGGGGGATGCGCGGCGTCGGTTGAAGGATACGCGAGACCATGGAAGCATGGATCGATGACCTTTACAGGCGGCATGGCAGTGCTGTTTTCTCCTTTCTGCGCGGGATGGTGCGCGACAGCCATGCGGCCGAGGATCTGATGCAGGAGACCTTTGCAAGGGCGCTTGCCGCCGCCGATGGATTTGAGGCGCGTGCCCTGCCGAGCACGTGGCTTTTCACCATCGCCAGAAATCTCGCCCTCAATCACATCCGTTCCAGGAGGCATGAAGCATCTCGGCGCTGCGATTTAAACTCCATCGCCGCCGCTGGGGGAGATCCCCTCGAAAAGGCCGGAATCGACGACGAGGCAGCTCTTGTTCTGGCCGCACTTGTGACCCTCGGGGAGGAAAAGCGTGAGGTATTTCTGCTCAAAGTGATAGAAGGGCTCACATACAGGGAGATTGCAGGCGTTATCGGCTGCCCGATGGGGACTGTTCAGTCACGCTTTCACAGGGCGCTTGGAGAGCTCAAGCGCACGCTGGAGAGAGAAGGAGTCCAGAAATGAACTGTCAGGAATACAGGCGGGAGATCATCGACATGGCGGCCGGCGAGCCGGGCGCAAACACTGAAGGCAGCAGAGCACATCTGGCCGGATGTGATGCCTGCCGGCGCGAGCTTGACGAGATCACCCGGCTGATGGACGGCGCAGGGCGTGCTCTTTCTGCCTTGCAGGCGCCGCCGCTGGAGCTCTCGCGGGTGCGCCTGCGACATGCCGGCAAGAGCGTGCATCGGTGGCTGGTGCCGGGGTGGGCGACGGCTGCCGGCATCTTCATAGCCGCGCTCAGCGGAGCTTTGCTGGGATACATGGGCGCACATACCGGTCGAGACAACCCGCACAGCCGGCAGCAGGTTCGGCTGGCCGAGACGAAAAGTGACTTTTGGACCGTGCGCACTGACTCAGCGGAGCTGCTCAGGATGCTTGCCCTGCAAGACCGCATGCGGCAGGGGGATCTTCCAGATTCACATTCGGACAAACCTTGACATGAAGACTGGTGGCGTAAGTGGCCTTGTCTCTGCCTGGGCCCCCTCGCGGGCAGTGCGCCGTCCCTGCGTTCGGCACAAAAGCGTGCTTGTGCCCGGCGCCTTGTCAGGAGGTTTGCCGGGAGGCAGTCAATACAGTGAAAAGGGGACCTTGATGAGAAAAGGTTTCGTCGCGCTGGTGGTATCGGCATCGCTGTTGTGCCTTGCGGGCTGTTTCGAGGCGCATTATGTAAGCGGCGCGCCTGACGGCACGATAATGGTCTCGACCGGAGGACGCCTCTTTCGGGTGAAAGGCGACATGAGCGAGGCAGTCCTCATCGCCGAAGGCGTAGCCCGTGCGGAGTTTTCGCCCGACGGAGAGCGCCTGCTTGTTGTCTTCGAGCGGGAGGACGAGAACGGTCGTTACGCCGAGGTGGCCCTGTGTGATGCCGACGCAAAGATCGAGACCATACTTGCCCGGCTACATGCGCCCGAGGGGGCAAACACATACGAAACCTTTGGCGCTGGGATGGCCGCGTTTTTGCTGAGGCCAAGGTGGTCGCCTGACGGTGCCTTCGTATCATGGTGCTGGGGCGGCGCGGCAGGCGGCGACGTCACGAATCTTCACATACGCGAGGTCGAGGGCTCAGGGCAGCTGCAAGTGCCAAACGTCTCCTATGGCTATGCGTGGTCGCCCGACTCGTCATCTGTGGCGGTCGCTGTCTCAAGCGGCAATCCGGATGGCCTGGGTGCGCTGGGTACCGTACAGATCATTGATGTCAGAACAGGACGGGTTCGCCACGAACTGGCCGGTGTCCTTTTCGAACCACAGCTTTGCCTCGGGTGGGATCGCGAGGGCGCAGCCGTGCTCTTTTCTGCACGCGCGTTTGAAATGCCCCTGGACAAGGATACCCTCGAGAGGTCCCATCTTGGCATATTCATGGTGGATCTCGAAAGCGGATCAGTACAGATGGTCACGCCGCCCGAGGTGCAAAGCCGCGAGTGGGGGGCCTTTGCCGTATCGCCCGACGGCGCAGCCCTTGTCTGCACGGTCGGGCGCAGTGCGGGAAGCGAGCTGCGGACCGAGCTTCACACCGATGTCTATACTATGGCGCTTGACGGCACAGAAATCGAGCGTATACACGCAGCCCCCGGGATACTGACGCCTCCACGCTGGCTGCCTGGCGGCGGCATTGTGTTTGGGGAAGAAGATAGCATTCACATCATCTCACCGCAGGGTTATCGGACGGACCTGATGGAGCTTATATCGGCGACAGTTGACAGGCTTGACGGCCGGAGTCCGCCACCGGCAGCGCCTTGAGGCCGCAGGGGAGGTCCGGCAGGTACGGCCAGACAAGGTTGGGATAAGCTGTAGAGCCGGAGGGCAGTGCCTGCAGGGCCAATAATAGCCTTACGGCCTTTCGGGTGGTCAAGGGGGCATCACTGTGGGCGGCTTCAGCCGCGCCTTGCGTCTTTAAGGGCCTGGTCGATCACTTCGCCCAAGGTCGCCATTGAGAAGGGCTTGGTCAGCACGCCTGCAGCGCCCTCAAACTGCTCACTGGTCGCATCGATGCTGTAACCGGTGCACAGCACAATCCTTGCATCCGGCGATATCCTTCGCAGATGACGGAAGGTCTCGGCCCCGCTGATGCCGGGCATGAGAAGGTCCAGCAGCACCACGTCGACATCTTCATTTCTTGTGCGGAAGTACTCAATCGCCTCCCGCCCGTCCGCAAAGCCTACCGGCAGGTATCCCAGCGCCTCCAGCATGCCGCAAGCCGCGCCGCGCACGGCCTCATCATCGTCCACCAGCATGACCAGCGCTCCAAGTGCGCTGTCGCGGCACGCAGCTGTGCTCTCAGTGACCTCCGGCGGGGAGTCGGTCAGCGGCAGATACACGCGAAAACGGCTGCCCACCCCTGGCTCGCTCTCGACCTCTATGTGGCCGTCGTGGGCCTTTACAGCACCGTAGGAGGCGGGCAGGCCCATGCCTGTACCGGAGCCTTCGGGCTTTGTCGTGAAAAACGGCTCGAAAATGCCTCGCAGGGTCTCATAGTCCATCCCGGTGCCGGTGTCTCGGATGCTTATCTCAATGCACCTTCTGCCGGCAAGGGACTCCGGGCTCTCAGGTTCGAGCGGACAGGGGACTATCGCGGTCGTTATCCTCAGCGAGCCTCCTGAAGGCATGGCGTCGCGCGCGTTCAGTGCGATATTGAGAAGCGCGCGCTGCAGCTGCGTGGGATCGCCGGTGGTGGTCGAAGGATCGGCGCGCAGGTCTGTAGTGAGGTCGATATTTTCCTGGAGGGTGGCCTTGAGAAGCTCAACCACCTCCTTTATGAGCTGATGCATGTCAACAATGACAGACCTTCTGCGCCCTTTGCGCGCAAAGGCCAGGAGCTTGCCGGCCATGTCTGATGAGCGCTGCGCCGCGCGAATGATCATCTCAAGGGAACTGCGCGCGACTTCGTCACCACCGAGGCACCTCTGAAGCATCTCAGTGCCGCCGAGGATCGCTGTCAGCTGGTTGTTGAAGTCATGCGCTATGCCGCCGGCGAGGAGGCCAATTGCGTCGAGCTTTTCGGACTGCCTGAGCTTTTCCTCGAGGTTGCGACGAGATGTGATGTCCTGGCCTATCGACTTGTAACTCAGTAGTCTGCCGTCTTCGTCAAATATCGCACGGTCGGTCCAGAGTTGCCAGCGTATCTCGCCCCTGGAGTTGATTACCTTGTGCTCATACGTTGTGACGGGATTGTCGCTCGTCAGAGAGGTATACTTCTCCATAACGAAGCTTCTGTCATCCTCGGGGATAAGCTCCATGAAACTCGCGCCCAGAAACTCATCTCGCTGCCTGCCGAAATAGTCACAATACGCCTTATTCACGAAAGTAATCCTGCCGTCAGAATCAAAGCAGCACAGAAGAACCGGCAAGTCCTCGATGATCGCGTGGTATCGGGCCTCGCTCTCCTGGAGCTTTTTCTCAGTTTTGCGCTGTTCGGTAACGTCCGTCAAGACCCCCTGAAGTCCCATGACCCGGCCTCGAAAGACGCGCCGCCGGCTCGATGCAAGTATCCGGCGCTGGTCGCCCGACTTCGTCAGAAATGTGTACTCGTTTGTGTCCGAGGCGTCATTATTGAGAATATGCTCAAATGCACGACGGATGCGATCCAGATCATCCGGCGCTACGTACGTGTCATATCGGCTGCCAATTACCTCGTCTTGTGTGTAGCCGAGCACTCGTTCAACCGACGGGCTCACATACGTGACGATACCATCTCTATCGGTGGTATAGATGGCGTCGGTGAGGTTTTCGACCAGTTCGTAAAAGGCGCGCTGCGCGTCGCAGCAGTCATTTCCCAGGCCCCCTTCGACGGCGTCTGAGAAATGACCTCCGAATACTGTACTGTCCTCCGACATATCGCCCTCATTCGTCTTTATAAAGACCCCCTGCCTGTCTATCTAATCAAAGTCTTGACCAGTGTCAAGGATGATAGGTTGAGCAAGTGCATCCTGCCGCAAGAGCCCCGATCTCTGCGCGGCTCTCAGTGCGGCTGTGACAAGCCCGTCCAGTTGAAAGACCTCAGTATCTCAACTCTTGTTGCAGTGCCGAGGCGCCAACCGTCATTTCGCTCATCCCACGCGTCCATGGCGATGATGTCGCCCCTCTGCACGTTGAGGATGGTCTTGTTTGACTCGCGCAGGTCGCGCTTCAGAAGCATTGCAGTGCGACACCCCGCTTCACCGCAAAGCATAATGCGACAGCGCCCCTTCTCGCGTCGCAGGTCACCAACCACGCGAAATGCCGTCATCCCGTCAGGCGCCTCAACAGGCTGCGCGGGGCGTCTCTGGATGACCAGGTACGAGAACTTAAGTATATGCTTTTTTCTGCCCGCAGCCATGTCGATCTGCCGCACGACCGCCGGCCGCATCCAGTGAGCACCGGCGTGGCACCAGTCACGCCCCCGCGCATCCGCAAGCATAGGGCACGGCTGTGCAGTGAGACATCCGGCGCCGATGTAAAGATCCGGAGCAGCTGCGATGGTATCGCGCAGTGCCATGAGGCTGCGGGAGGTGGCCTTGAGCGATGGTTCAATTACGACCAGGCTCCCTTCATCAGTGAGGCCGGCGGCAAGCCTCATGAGAAACGCTGCGCGAGAGGCTGCGGGGTCGGCGCTCGCAGAGAAGAGCTCGTTCAGCGTGTCTGCGAGCAGGATGATGTCCCAGCAGCCGTTGGAAAAGCCGGCCGTCTCAATGCTGGTCTCGATGCTGGAAATATCGACCTTCACCGGCTCGGCCTCATCGCTCTGACTGCCTTGCCGTCTGTTTGCAGCCTCAGCACGGGCGCGCATGAAAAACTCATAGTCATCGAGTGCGCGGCGGCTCTTGTCCATCGCGGTAAAGCGCAGCCCAGACGGCTCATGCAGCCGCATCATGACGTCGAGCGCCCCAAGGGAGGTGCCGCCCGGGCCGCTTCCCACGTCGAGGACTGACAAAGGCTTGCGGCCTGCCTGCCTGTTGGGCGCTCGGGGCGGGGAGCCTTGAAAAGCTGAGGTTTCCAGAAGCTCCGAGAGCACTGTCGCCGCCTTCGCGAAGCTGGCGCCCATGTAGTAGAGAAGGTACGCCCTGCGGTATATCTCCTTTTCCATATAATCGCCTCTGAGGGGCTCGCCTATCCGGTTGAAATGGTCGGAAAGACCAATCACCGCGCGTGCAACGCGTGAGAGGTCCTTTTTGGAAAGCTGTACGCCACCGGCCCTCTCGACACCTGCCTCGCCCAATGCGCGCTCGACTATGAGCGCCTGCAGTTCATTGCTGATCACAATCCCTCTTTTCATCGCCTCTCCATTGAAGCGCCATCCCGCCGGAGGCGTGCGCGTCATGCATGGCGCACCCGCCATGCGGTCATCCGCGCGTTGCGCCCTGATGCTTTCACTATAGGATTGCTCCCCGCCTCTTGCAAGCCGCCGCTGAGCACGAAATATCCAGCACCCTGGCGCGGGAAACGCCCCACTTTGCTCATTGGGCGGGCCTTAAGTGCCTTCGGGAAGATGTAAAGGATGAAATGACTTCAGCAAAGGCTGCTGTGGCTTTTTGCACGCCGAGAAAGATTTGCATAATATCGGTCGGTCCTTAGACTGGCGGGAGATGGTGGCCGAGGGTCTTCGGCCGAGAAATATCTGACGTTTTTATGGGAGGAGCTATGATGTCTGGCACTGCGATGCGCTCTGCAACGGTCCTTCTTGCGGCACTGCTTTTTGTCGCGCTTTGCCCGGCAGGGCGGGCGGCTGAATTTTACGTGGCTACTGACGGCGACGACGCTGCCGCTGGGACGATCAGCCAGCCGTGGAGGACTCTTGGCCACGCGCTCCGGCAACTGGGCCCAGGGGATACGCTTACGCTTAAGCCCGGCACTTACAAGGGAGCGCCCGTCTTGAATCTCCACGGCCTCGAGGACAGTCCTGTCGTCATCAGAGGTGCTGACAGGGACTCAGTCATAATCGACGGTACGCTGCGGCGCGAAGGCGAGTACGCCGGCGGCAGAGACGGGATCAAACTCGAAAACAGCTCGTGGGTTGTAATTGAGAACCTCACCTCCATAGGGGCTCAGCGTGCAGGCATCTTCATGGTGCACTCGCACAGCATCACTGTGAGAAACTGCCTCATCGCTGACAACGGCGTCTGGGGCGTTATGGTGGATCACTCGCCGGACGTTTTAGTGGAGGGGTGCGACATTTCCGGCTCCGGCAGGGAGCACGGCATCTATTTTTCCAATGGGGGGACTGACCGTGCCATTGCTCGTGGCAACCGGATACATGGCAACAGTGCCTGCGGCATACACATTAACGGCGACCCCGACTACGGCGCCGGCGGCATCATATCGCGCTTTGTTGTCGAGAATAATGAGATATTTCGCAATGGCCGCCCCAACGGTGGCAGCGCAATAAACATGACGTTCGCGCAGGATGGCATCGTGCGAAACAACCTCGTTTACGACAACTACGCAGGCGGCATTGTCGTCTACCGCGACACACCCAAGGCCCCGAACCTTTACTCCAAGGGCATCAGGATCCTCCACAACACGGTCTGGTTTCCCGAGGGGCAGGGCCGGTGGACCTGCGCAGTGCAGAGAGAGAGCCACCACCAGACGGTCAAGAACAACATATTCGTGGGCGGTGACTTCGGCACTTACTGCGTCATGCCGGACTCGATTCGCGGCCATTTCTCGGACAATAACGTGATCTGGACCTACGATGGCCAGCTCAAGCTGGGCGATACGAGAGTTGATATTTCCTACACGCTTGATGCTTGGCAAGCCATGGGACACGATGTTAACTCAGTCTTTGCCGATCCTATGTTTGTAGCGCCTGAAGAGGGCGACTTCCGCGTGCGGCCCGGATCGCCTGCCATCGGCCTTGCCGAGCCTGTCGGGGTCGTGCATGACGACTTTGAGGGAACCGCACGGCCCGCAACAGGCGCTACGGCCGGCTGCTTTGAGAGGCCGGCAATGCCCGAGTAAAAGTGCGGCCAAGCCGGCTTTCCGGCGCGATGCTCTGGCGCCGTGCGCCCGCATCGTGTGTCGTGCACATCCGCCCGCGCCCGGCTGGGCTCCGCGGTGTCTTGGCGTGAAAGTGCCCGCGTATTCGGTGCCGCTATATATGTTTACCTGAGCCCCTCGGGAAGCCAGGGGCTGTTTGCGCGCATCAGCTCCTCGAAAAGCGACCTCTTGCCCGTCGGCGAGAGGTGGGAAAGAAGCGGGTCGTTTGCCAGCGCGCTGTAGGCGGCCGCGCGATCGCCGGTGGAGGCCGCGGTCATTATGAGCTGCTGGTTTATGCAGTGCGGCACCGTCATAGAGGCTATGGCACGCGGAAGCCTGCCGTAAGTGGCGGCTCGAAAGCCCAGCGGCCCTGCAACACCGAGCGTCTCGACGACGACACCGCGCGGCAGATTTGAGATCTGGCCGGTGTTGACGAGGTTAAGGTCGTCGACGAGCCATCCGTTGGTGTGGATGGCCTCGATAATACTTGCAGCGGTCTCTCGGGAGCGCGGCGCGTCAAACTCCTCATCACCAGAAATCCATGCCTCGCAGCGCTCTGTTCGCTTCTTTCTGCGCTCGATACGGTCATCGACTTTTGTGCGCTTAATCGCGTACTCCTCTGTGCGGGCCTCTCCTGCGTTGAGATAGCCTGAGACAAACTCGCACGTATGCCTGTCACCGGGGTAGGGGATGTATCCGCACTGGTGGTAAAACTCGCTTCCGATGCGCATGGTCGGATAGAGCTCGAACCCCTCGACGTCTTTCGACTCGATGAATTCTGCGAGGGTCATACCTGCGAGCTTTTCGGCGAGTATGGCGTAGCCGTCCTGTCCGTTCACGCGCGCAGAAGTGATAAAGAAGAAGTGGTTTGTCCCGGCAAACTCGACCTTGATGCTCTCCTTAGGCGCATCAAGAAGCAATGCAAACATGTCCATCGCCGAAAATATCCCGTGACAGAGGCCAGTCACTCTCAGGGATGAGTTCTCGGTGAGCGTCTGCGTCAGGAGGGCCATGGGGTTTGAGTAGTTCAGCACGACCGCATCGCCCGAGTGAGCCTCTATGTCGCGTGCCATCTGCTGGAAGACGGGGATGTTTCTAAGGGCGCGATTCCACCCGCCGGGGCCGACCGTGTCGCCGACGGTTTGAAGTATGCCGTACTTTTCCGGGATTTCAATGTCGTTTCTCATCGCTGGAAAGCCGCCAGTCGAGATTGTGATGATCACGTAGTCGGTTCCGGCGTAGGCGGTCTCTTCGCTGTCGGTTGCAACAAACCTGGTCCTGCTGTCGTATCTGCCGGCCAGCATCCTCGAAAAGGCCTCGATGCGCTCGGCCGCTTCGAGATTGGTGTCGAAAAGACGTATCTCGGCGCCATCTAAGGCCTCTGTCAGCAGGAGGTCATTTACAATCGTAGGCGACCAGTGGACCGAGCCTCCGCCTACGATGGTGATTACGGGTGCGCTTCTTTCTCGCATTGGGGCCCTTCCTTTCATCAAGAGACCGACAGAGCGACCCTCGCTTATGGTAAGAACCCCACCCGCGGCGGCAACAGAAAAGATACGGCCATTGTAATTGAAAAGATGCCTGCATAGTCATCGACCTGGTGCTGCGCCGAGGCCTTCATCCGCCAAATCCGACTGTGATTTATAGAACGAGTGCCTTAGAGAGCCGCAGCCCCACAGCAGCCATGAGAGACGAGGGCCTCGGCCGGAGTACTCGATTGCGCTGAGAGCACAAGGGCAGGGGGATGTGGACTACTCAAGAAAGACGGCTCTGCCTTTTCTGTAGATGGATATAGAGGTCACGGCGGCAGGCACGAAATGTGTATGCGTGGCGAAAATTGAGTCAGAATCCCTCCTTTCAGGGACCGAGTGTCCGGAGAAGCCCGCGCGGGCACTCGGTTCGCTGCGGGAAAGAAGTGCTACCCGGGCCTTTTCTTGAGCTTGTCCCAGAGGGCCTTCTGCTTTTTCTTGGCCTCCTTTTTCATGCGCTTTTTGTCCAGCGCATGGTCGTAGGCGGCCCGTTCATACTGCGGCACTTGATGATGCTCCGGCTCCGGCTCCGGGTCGAGCTCCAGGCTGTCACACAGACCCGGCACGGTGTCGGCCTTCACCCAGCTTTCCATCTGGCCCTTGCAGAAGACGTAGTCCGAGGAAGCGAACTTCCCGGCCTCGTAATGCTTGCAGAGCCCGTGCTCGGTAAAGGGGCCGTAGGTCTTGCCGCCCCTGGCGAAGTACCAGGTCTTCTCCTCCGTCGACATAAGCCTCTCCTTATGCTGAATGCCCCCCCTCAGGATGCGATTCATATGGAGTGCTCCGCCGAAGATGCCTTCGCACAAGACCACTATTAACAAGTTATGAGTACGAAAGCAAGGAAAAGGTGCCGATTTCTGAAATTTATGCGAAGTACTTATCTGATGACGTTTGGCTGAAGTGAAAGGGCGGCTGTTTCACGGGCGTCTCGCCGCCCCTTGTGTTTATGGCATCATCGATATGTGACGATGAGGCCTCGGCGCTGAGGGCTCACAGAAGGGTCATATTATCACGGTGCACGACCTCGTCATAAGGCTTTGAGCCGAGGATAGAGGGAATCGCCGAGGTGCGCGCTCCCTTTATCTTCTCAATGTCTTCAGAGCTGTAGGACGACACGCCGCGAGCGAATGGCTTGCCGTCCTCCGAGGTGATATTTACAACGTCTCCGGCCCGAAACTGACCCGAAACCGCCAATATCCCGGAAGGCAGGAGGCTCTTCCCCCCCTGAGACAAGGCCCGCTGTGCGCCGCTGTCCACTGCAATCTCGCCCCTCGCGCGCGCGCCATAGCCTATCCAGCGCTTGCGCCCCGCCATGTGCGTGCGAGTCGGATGAAAGAGTGTGCCAAGCTCTTCGCCGGCGAATATCCTGCGCAGAGCGTGATCGGTCTTGCCGTTTGCGATGATTGCTGCTTCGCCGGATGCAGTGACTATCCGGGCGGCCTCGAGCTTGGAGGCCATGCCGCCCGATCCGGTGTCGCTGGTGGAGGAGCAGGCAAGCGACGCAATCCTGAGATCGACAGCCTCAACCTCCGGGACGATTTCACTCTCGGCGCCGCGGCCGGCATAGTCAGCATGCAGGCCGTCCACCGTCGAGAGCATTACGAGCAGATCCGCATGAAACATGTTTGTCACGAGCGCGCTGAGAATGTCGTTTTCACCGAAGCGAATCTCATCTACGGAAACGGTGTCGTTTTCATTGACAACAGGGATGGTGCCGGATGCGACAAGAGCGCGCAGCGTGCTGTGGGCGTTCAGATAGCGGGTGCGGTCGGCCAGGTCATCACGTGTCAGAAGCATCTGCCCCGCGTGGAAGCCGAGCGGCGAAAGCGCGCTTTCGTAAAGCTCCATCAGCAGGCTCTGTCCTACGGCGGCGGCTGCCTGAAGCGCGGGAAGTGTCTCGGGCCGCCCGGTCCATCCGAGGCGGTGACACCCGCAGGCGATGGCACCGGACGATACGATTACGACCTCTCGGCCCCCAGATGCAAGCGCCGCGACGTCTTCGCAGAGGGCAGAGACAGCGTCACGGTCGAGCCTGTCCCTTGAATGGAAAAGGACAGCGCTGCCCACCTTTACCACCAGCCGCCTGCA
>SLPQ01000158.1 GCA_007131925.1 Candidatus Brocadiia bacterium
GCGGAGAGACCCGCTACAGCCTGTGCATCCTGCCTCTGGGCGGCTATGTTAAGATGATGGGAGATGAGCCTGGCAGTGAAGAGGCACAGGCCGAGCGATCATTTCTCGGCCAGAGGTATTTAAGCAAGTTTGCCATAGTCGTTGCCGGATCGGCTGCAAACATCATACTTTCGCTGATTCTGTTCATAGCGGTCTTTCGCATAGGCGTGGCGCTTCCTGCGCCGAAGGTAGGCGACGTCATCTACGGCTACCCGGCTTACTACGCCGGGCTTGAAACCGGCGATGTCATAGTCAGTGTCAACGACCGCGGCGATGTGGATTTCAGCGATTTGCAGATCGCCGTGGCCCTTACCCCGCCGGGCAGGGCCGTTCATGTCAGGCTCGACCGGGACGGACAGCTTCTTGAAAAGACGCTTTACCCTATCGCCGCAGGCGAGGGCATTTCGACCGTGGGCATCACCTCTTATCCCACGCTCGAAATAGGGGATTTTCTCAGGATTACAGTGCCTGAGAATGACGATGGCCCCAGGACGATCGAGAGCCCCGCAAGGGCCGCCGGCCTCAGCCACGGATGGGTGATCACCGAATTCAACAACCACCCGGTGGATAGCTGGTACGACCTCACCGCCAAGCTCTACGCAAACGGCCTCGCGCCCTATACCCTCACCGCCCGCAAGGCTGATCGGGAAGATACGTTCGAGATCACACCCGTGCGCGACCCGACACCCACTCTCGGCATATCCCCGGCGACGCTCGAGACCGAATCTGTCGCGCCGGGTTCGCTTGCTGCCGAGATGGGTATCGAGGCCGGCGACCGTTTGAAGGGCCTCGGTGAGCACAACGCAGAAAGCGCCATGCACCTGTTTTACCTCATTTCGGTCTCGGCCGCGAGCCCCCCCGCTCTCCGGATATCACGAGACGGAGTTTCCATGAGTCTGGAATGGCCAGAGAGCATGATCAACGCGGCTGAGTTTTTCGAAGGCCTCGAAATGAAGCTGAACACCGTGGTGGGAGTGGTCGTGCCGGGGTCGGCCGCACAGATGATCGGGATCAGGCCGGGCGACAGGATCTCACAGATAAACGGCGAACCAGTCGCCGCCTTTGAAGACATCAGGCGCGCGCTCGGCCAGTCAGGTGAAGGTTCAATAGAGGTGAACTGGCAGCGGTCTGGAGAGACGCTTCAAGGGTCGTTCGAACCTGTTGTCATCGACATCAGTCCGGGCGTCGAGACATGGATGCGCAAGCTTGGCCTGGCCGACGCATGCAGGGTAGGACTGACGAAGGCGTGGGATTTCGCCAGCCAGGTCTACATAATAATCAGCAGGGCCCTGACAGGCGACAGGGGCATCATGAGAGGTCTCGGCGGCCCTGTGACAATCGCACGGGCCTCCTACCAGATAGCTTCGCGCCAGTCACCCACGGAGTTTATGCTGTGGCTGGCGATCATCAGTATCAACCTCGGTATCGTCAACCTCCTGCCGATACCACTGCTGGATGGCGGCCATCTCGTTGTCTTCACCATCGAACGACTGAAGGGCTCACCGCTGTCGCTGAGAACTCAGATCGCGATCCAGTACGTCGGCCTTCTGCTGATACTGACACTTTTCATATTCGTGACTTACCAGGACATACTGCGCATATTCCAGTAGACGCGCACTTATTCGCCTTCGATGCACCGGAGTATCTCCTCTGCCGCAAGAGAGGCGCGCCCCTCATCAAGCGCCGCTACTGCAAGACTGATGCGGTCGTACTGACGGCTGGAGAAAACGATCGGACGTTCGGCGGCATCATGACCAGGCGGCACCACTCCCGCCGCCGCCAGAACCGCCAGCGCAAGTTCCTTTAAGTGCACGCCGGTACTGCCTGAGGTTCGCACGAGCGGTAGCTGCGTGGCTTTTAAGGCTTCAAGCGTCTCTCGACAGGCGGGCAGATCGTTTTTATTGGCGGCGATGACGCAACCACGTGGCATCTCTGGCGGCAGATGCGAGGCACCCAGCGGCACTGATGCATCATAGACAAAGAGCACCGCCGAGGCCGTCTCCAGAGCACCCCGCGCCGCTTCTGCGGCCTTTTTCTCAATCGGCGTATCCACGGCCGCCGCGCCGGCGGTGTCCACCAGAATGACCGGTACACCCTCCAGGGCGACCGGCACTCTTACCGCGTCGCGCGTTGTGCCGGGAACGTCGGTGACGATCGTGCGGTCATATCCGGCCAGGGCATTGACGAGTGTTGACTTGCCGGCATTCACCGGCCCGACAACCGCGACAGCCGGCGGCTCTACAAAGGCTGCACCTGTCGCATGTGTCTGCAGCAGCCGCCAGGCCGCCAGACGAGCTTTGGAGAGTTCGCCGCCTTCGATGAGACCGACTACGTCCATCAGCGCATCTTCAAGAAGCCCTCCGGCCTGCGCGACCAGTGCCCGCGCTGCAAGGTCAGTTGATGCGTCAAAAAGCGCCGTCATGGCCTCCTCGGCAATCGCTGCGCGTCCGCCGGGCAGCGTGCGCCGCTCCACAATCGAAACGCCGGCCTCGGCGAGGCTCTTCAGAATGAGGCGGGTCGGGATGGCTCCGCCGTGACAGTTTATCTCGATGTTGTCTTTGCCAGAACACGCGACTATGACCTCGTCGAGATCACGGCCGTCCCGCGCTGCAAATACGCCATAGTAGAGCCTTCCTGGCTGCAAGCTGCTACTGCCGTCCCGCTTGAGACGCGAAGCGGTCAGCGCAGAGGCGCCATGCCCCCACAGCGCGATTACGCTTATGCCCCCCTCCCCCGGCGGCGTCAGGAGCGCTGCGGCTAGCCCGTCTCTATCGGAGGCTTTCGTCATATGCGAGCCTCAGCCCCTCCAGGGTCAGCCCGTCAACCACATGCCAGTCGTCCGGACAGCCCTCGGCAATAAGGGCGCTGTCGGTGCCGGTAAGGAAGACCGCCGGCTGCAGACATGTCTCTCGTTTGATAAGAGCGAGGATCTCTTTGATGGCTCCCCTTGCGCCATTGACAACCCCGCTGAGAATAGCCTCAGCAGTGTCTCTGCCGAGTGCCGCGCCCGCAGGCGCCGGCTCCATATGCGGCAGGAATGCGGTGTGCTCGCTGAGAGCGCTCATTGAAAGAGCCAATCCCGGGAAGATCGCACCGCCTACGAACCGCCCGCTCCCATCCGCCACGCTTATGGAGACGGCCGTACCGAGGTCCACCACCGCGCAGGCTCGCAGGCAGCGCCGATACGCGGCCTTGACGTTCAGGATGCGATCGATCCCGGCCCGGCCAGGTGTATCCACGGCCATGCTGACCCCGGCGGGAAAGTCACGCCCTGCGAAGACAGGCCCCGAAAGCCCTGCAGCACGGCATGCGCTTGTGACGGCGGGCTCGGCTGACGGATTCACACTTGCCGCTGCTGCCGTACCTGACGCACCGGCCAGCAGCGCCTGGATATCACACTGTGAGGCCCCCGTCGCAAGAGAAAACGAGGGGCCCTCCGCACGAGCCACCTTGATCGAGGTGTTTCCGATGACAAAGAAGATGGTCATTCTAACCCTTTTCATCGTCGACTGCTGAAACGCCGGAGGATGATTATACAGGAATGTACCCGGCACGCAAAGTCAGCGCCTGACAAGGATTGTGCCGTTTTCAAGGTCGGGGCACAGCTTTACAGGGCCCGCGACCTCCACCTCGAAGGTACGCCTGCAGGTGCCGATCTGCATTACTACGCCGGGGAATATGGCTTTTGCTACCTCCACCCAGACTCCCTCGTTGACCTGCATGCGAGTGAGAACATCATCTCGCGCGGCCGACAGACGCTTGTGGTGTTCGCGAAGTTTGTCGCGCTGGGCAATGAGTTTCTTCGCCACCTGGGCCTTTTCGTCGGCAAGGCGAGAGACCATTTCCGGTTGTGATGCAATCGGCCCGAGCGCCGCCTCTATCTTGTACATGGTCTGCTTCACCACGCCCATCTCCCGCTCAACGGTGACCAGCCTGTCCTTGAGATCGTAGTCCATGCCGACGACTACGATGGTGCGAACGCCAAGATCGCTGCCTATTTCCGGCGATCGCAGGCCGTCTCGTGCGACGACGTTGGCTCCCTTTATACCGCCCGATAATACATCAATTCTGCCAAGGCTCTTGACTGTCGAGTTCACAATGCTGTTGTGAACCTTGATCTCACCATCCGTTTCCACGTAGACATCGTTGAGATAGCGGGCCTCAAATGCGCCCTTGCAGGTCACGCGGCCCTTGCCCTTGCCCGCCACGCCACCGGTGACGCTTATGCACTTGCCGGCGTCCAGAAATGCGCCTTCGACCATACCCGATACATCGATATCCTCAGCAGATCTGACGTGAAAGCCGTCGAGTATGTCTCCTGAGACCTTGACAGGGCCGACAAAGTCGATGTTGCCCACGGACAGGTCCACATCACCTTTGACAGTAAGCACCGGCTCTACAGCTACAACGACCCCGGTCTGGTCAAGGTAGCCTGCGCAGGCAGCCATAAAGGTCTTGCCGTCTTCAGAGACGTCGACGTTCTTGCCACGCCTGGCGTCAGCTGGCTGTCCCGGCCTGCAGGGCAGCTCATTGCCGAAAATATCCATGCCGGGCGTGCCGGCGGTGGGCTCACTGATCGTGAGAATCTTCTGTCCCCGGGTGATATTCGTTATGACATTGCGTTCCTTGTAATCAACCCGCGCTCCGGCAGCAGCCCGGCCGGCGGATTCATCGCCCCTGCGGACAAGCCACTTGACCACACCGTCCTTGCCGTCCTCAGGCTTCCTGCCGCGCGCTACCAGCGCCGGACCGACTGTGCCTTTCGCCCTGGCGGAGGCTACTGCCGAAGCGATGTTTTTCTCGGCGAGTTCGGCCAGCTGCACGCCCTTTTCGAGCAGAAAGGACTTCACCTCTTCAGCGGATGGGGCGGCATTGTCTGCCAATGTAGTAATACGTATGAAGGCCACTACGCGGTCATTGTCGCATAGAAGCTCCAAGGCGCTGTTGTCGCTCTTTGAGGAGTCGAGAAGCTTGAGCTGTACCTGCCCATCTGCCGAATGCTCCGGCGATATGTCTTTGTCACTCATTCGCGGTAGACCTCGCTGCCCGGCGGCATCCCCCGCCACCTGCGATAGCATCGACATAACCGCACACAAAGTTTAGCATTAGCCCTGCCGGTTTGAGGACTCCGCAAGGCTCGTAAGAAGCTGCATAAGCTCATCAAGACCCTCACCGCTCACGCTACTGACCGGCACTACCGCCAGAGAGACCGATCCCTTGAGCGCTCTGAAACCGCCTTGTGCACCCGGAAGGTCCATCTTGCTTGCGACTATGATCGACTGCTTGTCGTCAACGCCCCGCCCATAGGCAGCCAGCTCGTCGCGCAGCGTGTGATAGTCGCAAACAGGGTCGCCTGCCGCTGCATCTATGACATGTGCCAGGACCTTCGTACGCTCGATGTGTCGCAGAAATTCATCCCCGAGTCCAACTCCCCGATGAGCGCCACGAATGAGGCCGGGAATATCCGCCGCCACCAGGCGGGCAAAACTTCCAGCCTCGAGCACCCCAAGGTTTGGGTGGAGCGTGGTAAAGGGGTATGCAGCAACCTTCGGACGGGCGTGGCTTATACGAGAGAGCAGCGTGGATTTGCCGGCATTTGGCAGGCCGACCAGGCCGATATCCGCAATCATCTTCAGCTCGAGGTCCAGCACGCGGGACTTCCCGGACTGGCCTTCTTCACAAGTAGTGGGGGCCTGGTTGGTGGAGGTGGCAAATCGCCGGTTGCCGCGGCCGCCCCTGCCGCCGGCGGCCGCCACAAAGCGAGTATCATCGGCATCCAGGTCCTTCAAGAACTCACACGTCTCGGCCTCGGTCACTATAGTGCCCGGCGGCACCTTGACAATCCGCTCAGCCCCCGCTTTGCCGTGACGCCTGTCGCCGCGACCCGGCAGACCGTCCTCAGCCTTGATCAAATGTACGCCGGCAATGTGCGAGAAGTCCTGTACGTCATTGGTGGCATGAAGGATTACATCGCCGCCATTGCCGCCATCGCCGCCGTCAGGCCCCCCCTTCGGGCGAAACTTCTCCCGGCGAAAAGACACCGCGCCGTCCCCTCCCGACCCTGCCTCGACCTTTATTCTTGTCCTGTCGATGAAAGCCATGCAACGCTCCGCCAAAAGAAAAAAAGGGGCCCGAAGGCCCCTTATGTCTGACTTGCCACCGGTCTCACTCAGAAGCGATAACGCTGACCTTGCGGGTACCGCTGAAGTCCACAACGCCGTCCTTGAGAGCAAAAAGCGTGTAATCCCTGCCTACCGCGACGTTGAGGCCGGGTTTGAACCGCGTACCCACCTGTCGAACAATGATGCTGCCGGCTGTCACGCGCTCACCGGCATAGGCCTTCACACCACGCCTCTTGGCATTGGAGTCGCGACCGTTTCTTGAAGAGCCCTGTCCCTTTTTATGCGCCATTTCAACCTCCCACGGGCACACCGGCTGCCCGAATGCTCTTGATCTTCACGCGGCTGTATTTCTGCCTGTGGCCCTTTCGAACCTTCGAATTCTTGCGCCGCCGAAAGCTCACACCGTGTACCTTGCGCCCCTTGCTCTCACCGAGCACCTCGGCGACGACCTCAGCGCCCTCCAGTGTCGGCTTGCCGACCTTCACGCCGTCATCGTCGCTGTACACAAGCACCCTGTCGAAGACGATCTCACTGCCGGGGTCGGCGTTCATGAGGTCCAGCTCGACGATCTCGCCGGGCGAGACCTTGAGCTGATTGCCCCTGTCATCTATAACGGCGTACATTTCCGCCTCCAGGTATATGTTCGGTGCTGACCAGAAAACATTGGATTATAGCGTGATGTGACACCATGTCAATACTTTTGCCCAGGTGGTGGTGGCCTGGCTGCCTTCAGCACTGGCGCCATACCGGATCAACAGCGGGGCAGGCAGACCTTCACAAAGGCCAGCATTACAGGCAGCTCGATGAGCGCTCCCACCACCCATGCGCATCATTACTTGTTACCACTCTTTCGCACAGGCATCACCTGACCGCCGGGATAAGCAGCACGGGCGCCTCAGAACGCCTCGCAACGGCATGGCTTACGCTGCCCGTGAAAAACTCAGCCAGATATCCGCGTCCCTGGCTACCCATAACCACCAGGGACACGCCATCTCCCTTAGTACGTGCGATTATTTCCTGCTTGGGATGTCCAAAAGGCAGATCGAGCACAACTTGTCCTGCACCCATCTCGACCAGCGTCTTTTCAAGGCGCTCTAAGCGCTCGGTATCGATCCGATTAAACTCATCGAGGCGCTCGGTCAAGTGCCGGCCTATTAAGGTCTTGTCCTGCACGTGGAGCAGCGTGATGCGTCTGGCACCGCATTCGGCGATTTTTTCGACCCAGGAAAAGGCGTGCTCTGCGTTGTCAGAGAAGTCAGTCGGAAAGAGCACATGCTCAAGAGGATCGCACTCGACCTCGCCGCAAGTAACCTGCCCGTTTTCCTCCTCCAGCCGCAGTCGTAAGATCAACACCGGCAGCTCGGCGCTGTGGATCACGGCGCTGGCCACCCCCCCGAGCATTATCTGCCCAGCCATCGTCTCACCGTGTGAGCCCACCACAATCAGCGAGCAGCCATGTTCTCGAGCCATGCGGTTGATCTCGATGTGCGGCAGTCCCAGAACCATCTCGCCTGTCACCCGAAATCCAAGGCCTTCAAGCGCCTGCTTTTGCCTGTCAAAGGTTGGTTGGGCAGCCTCCATCAGTGTGTCGGCCAGGGTGCCGACATCGCGGATATTGAAGCAGTGAACCAGCACCGCTTCTTGAGTACCCAGCGCCTTCAGGCCTCCCAGCGTGCAGATGACCCTTTCCGAAGCCTCCGAAAGGTCCGTCGCCACGAGCATTTTGCTGAACATCACAGTCCTCCCTGTGCCCCGTGCAATGCCGGAAACCAGCCCTTCGTGCGCAGGCACATCTTCACGAGCATCAGCATGACAGGCACCTCGATTAATACGCCCACTACCGTCGCAAGGGCCGCACCGCTGTTCAGCCCGTAAAGCATCGTCGCTGTGGCGATGGCAACCTCGAAGTGGTTGGAGGCGCCGATCATCGCAGAGGGCGCAGCATCTTCGTAACGGAACCTCAGCACGCGCGCCGCACCGTAGGTAAAGACAAATATAAGCACGGTCTGTATGAAAAGCGGAACGGCTATCCAGAGGATAGTCAGCGGATTGTCAAGGATCGTCTCGCCTTTGAAGGAGAAGAGAAGCACCAGCGTCGCCAAGAGCGCAACAATCGAAACCGGCGTCAGCACGTGCAGAAATCTCGTCTCAAACCACCCTATCCCCTTCGCGGCTATGATCCATTTGCGTGTGAAGTAACCGGCCACCAGCGGCAGGGCCACGTAGATGGCTATCGAAAGCAAAAGCGCCTGCCAAGGTACGGGCATCTCGTTTACGCCCAGAAGCCACCCACCCAAGAGCCCGTACAGCACCAGCATGGTCAGCGAATTGATAGCAACCATGACCAGCGTGTGGCCCTGGTTGCCCCTTGCGAGGTAACCCCACATGAGCACCATCGCCGTACAGGGCGCTATACCCAGCAGGATGGTCCCGGAAATGTACGAACGCCACAGCTCGACCTCGGTGCCGTCCCTTACTATCTCAGTGCCCGGGATAAGGTCACGAAAGAGATACCCCAGAAAGAACGTGGCTATGGCAAACATGGTGAAGGGCTTTATACCCCAGTTCACAATAAGCGTCAGCAGCACGGGCCTCGGGCTCTTGCCGGCACGCACGACCTCGGCAAAGTCTATCTTGACCATGATCGGATACATCATGAAAAAGAGCGCAATCGCTATCGGTATGGACACCACCGGCGCGCCGCGGACATATATTGCCATCCCGTCAAGCGACTCCGCCACGCCTGGAGCGACCTTGCCGAGTATGATCCCGCCCACGATGCATAGAGCCACCCATATGGTCAGGTACTTTTCGAAGACATTTAGATTTTTGGCTGTTTCCTTCTGGTTATTATGCTCGCTCATCTTGAGGCTCTCCCACTACTGCTTCATCTCAACAATCGCACCGGCTTTTTGGGCGCTCAGTCTCTAAGCGAGCGCGCCTGTTTGCGGCAAAGCTCATGCGGGTCGCACTTGAGTATCTTCGCAAGTGATCTGGCATCCTTGCGGACAGACTCCGTCTCTGCCAGCGACCGCTCAACCCACAATAGGGCTTCACGCACTGCAGGGGGCGCATCGCACTCCGCGAGGCGATAATATATCCACCTGCCGTCCTTGCGCTTTTCCACGAGGCGGGCTTGGTGCAGTATCGCCATGTGCTTTGAAACCGTCGATGGCGCAAGGCCCAGCAGCTCGATCAGCTGGCAGACGCACAGCTCTCGCCCGTCGAGCGCGGCGAGCATCCTGAGTCGTCCTTCGTCGGCCAGGGCCTTAGTGACAGCCACAACGATGCGCATTGAGTTCTTATTATATTTCGCCATATAACGAAGTATATAAGCCTTACAGTCCGACGCAAACAAAAAAGGCTTTTCTTCTGATCCTTTCGAGCCGACCTCCCACCAGACGAGCCGGCAACGCTCATGCTCCGGCCACAGCGCGCATGGAACTGCACCCGATGCAGTCATCGTACCTCTCTCACCAGTATGAGGACTTCACCGAGGGTCTCCGACGCAAGCAACGCACCCACTAAGGACGCCCTCCTTCGGCCAGACCTAACTGAGCCTGCTTAAGCGGCGTGTTCGCCCTTCTAAGTAGCACGACTATTCATCGGCAGGCTTTTCGCTGGAGGGTGGCCTTATGGCCGAAAGATCATGCCCTCGAGGCAGCTCAAAAACCGGCTGGCACCGACCTCTCTTTAGATACCGGTCTATCGCAGGCCAGAGCGTCTCCTTCAGAAACTCCAGCGCCGCATCCGCATCGCCGTCAAGCACCGCCCGTTCGACGGCCTGCACGTCGGACGCTCCAAGCGGGATTACCGCCTTCGGATCCTTCATGTCAGCCTCCTCGTACATTTCGGGCGGCGGCAGACAGCTGGGCGCCGAAGAAAACGGCACACTAAGGTGTCGCCCGGCAATACCGGGCCCAGTGAGACTGCCGGCACCCCGTCGCTGCGGCATTTTTGCGCCAGGCCCTCAGGGCCTCTCAGGACAGCAGGGCCTTGATCTCGTCAGCCGACGGCACCTTGCCGACGACCTTCACCTCACCGTCAACCGCCAGCGCAGGCGTCACCATTACACCGTACTTCATGATCTCATTTATGTCGGTGATCTTGACAAGCTCGTACTCGACGCCGAGCTCTCTGGCGGCCGCCTCTGCACTTGCAGCAAGCTGGCTGCACTTCGGGCAGCCCGTTCCGAGGATTTCAAGTTTCTTCACTCTCTATACCTCCAGGATGATTGGCGCGCCTTCCATTAGCGGCGCGCCTTCACGTTTGTGTATCATTTGCGTCATGCCTCGGCTATTGCCTCTCTTGCCAAAACAACAACCTGGCTGACCTGCTCGTCAGTGGAGCGCACGCCTTTGGCCTTTTCTATGCCGAGATCGGTAACTCTTATCTGCCTGTAGTTGGTAATGCCGGCATTGTCAAAGACCTTTCTGGCGCAGCCCACCGGGCAGCCGTCGATGATGATATTCAGGTCGGCGTCTTTGGCCGTCTGGAGCATTCCCTGGATTCCTGCGCCCAAACCCGCCAGGCAAAACATCGTACCACAGCCGGAAAACATCAGCTCCCGCGCGGCGCGGTCCGATATCTCCGCAACGTTTGCCCCCCCGGAGCAGGCGTACAGCAACACGTTTCTCCCAGAAGCCTCCCCGCAGCACCCTGACGCGGCGCCATCGGCGGCGCCTTTGCCACAGCAATCAGACATGCCATTCTCCCTTCAATAAGCTCCATACTTGGAATCCGCGCCTTCTGCCATTGTGTAGACCACACTCTCATGCCCGCAGCCGCACCAAGGCGACCCGCGTGGGGGCCTCGCCTTATCCGAAGGCTGCTCCATACAGCAAGCCGCTTATTGTGGCCATGGCGACCACTAAGCAGACGTAGACAACCGTTTTCTTTGTGCCCATCACGCTGCGGATTACAAGCATGTTTGGCAGGCTCAGGGCAGGTCCTGCCAGTAGCAGGGCAAGCGCCGGGCCCTTTCCCATCCCAGCGCCCATAAGCCCCTGGAGTATCGGTACCTCCGTGAGCGTCGCAAAATACATGAATGCACCAGCGATCGATGCAAAGAAATTGGCCACAAGCGAGTTGCCACCTACCGCACTCGCCACCCAGCCGGAGGGGACAAGGCCCTCATAGTCGGGTCGGCCCAGAAGTGCTCCGGCCAAGAGCACTCCGATAAGAAGAAGCGGGAGTATCTGCTTTGCAAAGCACCACGACTGGCCAAACCATTCTCCCGCTTTCCCCTCGTGCGTGGAGGTGATTGCAGAAAGCCCGACCACCCCCACTGCAAAGGCGACCATCGGCGCCTCCGGAATGAGCAGTGCGGCCAGGAGCGTCGGCGCCGCCACGACCGCCACCTTCCATGCCTTCAAGCCGTACCACAGCGCCAGAATGATGCCGAACGCCACAGCGAATGCGCCCGTTATATACCACTTAGCTGACCATATCGCATTCCAGAAGCCCGTGATCTCCTCCGGTCTGCCCCAGTTTGCGAAAACTAAAATCCCCACCATCGATCCAAAATAGAGCACGTCCTGCCACAGGGGGCGCGCCGCCTCAGGCTTCGGCATCATGGCCTGGGCAGAGAGCTTGTCCTTCTCCTCCCGCAGGAAGAAAAGATGCATCAGAAGACCGATAACTACGCTGAAGATGATTGCCCCGAGGGCCCTGGCCAGACCCATTTCCAGACCCAGGATGCGCGCGGTCAGGATAATCGCCAGAACGTTTACAGCCGGTCCGCTGTAGAGAAAGGCCGTCGCGGGCCCCAGCCCGGCGCCCATTCGGTGAATGCCTGCAAACAGTGGCAAAACAGTGCAGCTGCACACCGCGAGGATCATCCCTGAGACGGATGCGACGCCATATGCCAGAAGCTTGTTCGCACCTGCGCCAAGGTATTTCATGACCGAGGCCTCTCTGACAAAGACCGCGATCGCTCCAGCGATGAAAAACGCCGGTACCAGGCACAAGAGCACATGCTCCCTTGCATACCACTTTGCAAGACGCAAAGCCTCCATGACCGGTTGTGGCAGGCGCACGGCGTCCACCGGCAGGTAGAAAATCGCCAGAAAGGCGCCGACGATAGCCACGAGCTTTTTCCACTCCTGCTTCCAGCTCATCTGCTGCTACTCCGGTTATGCGCCGGCAGGACATCCCGCCGCCATGAA
>SLPQ01000201.1 GCA_007131925.1 Candidatus Brocadiia bacterium
CGGGTAAGCACCTTTTCCTTTAGCTGTAGATGAGCGACAGGGCCTCGGCTCTTGTGGCCCCGCGCTCGCGAAAGATGCCTCGAACGACGGATGTGACGGTCTTTGCGCCGGGCTTCTGGACTCCCCGCATCGTCATGCAGAGGTGCTCAGCCTCCATTACGACGATGACGCCCTGGGGTTTGAGCGCTTTCATGATGCTGTCTGCGACGAGTGTTGTGAGGTGCTCCTGTACGGAGAGCCTTCTGGAGGCGATTTCCACGACGCGTGCAAGCTTAGATATGCCGCAGAGTCTGCCGCCGGCGGGGATATATGCGACGTGCGCCTTGCCGAGAAACGGTAGCAGATGGTGCTCGCAGGTCGAGTAGAAGCTTATGTCCTTTACGAGGACGATCTCCTCGTGGCCGGGCGCATCCAGGGCCTTTATGACCTCGGTCGGCTCAGAGTGCGTGCCGTAGAGTATCTCGCCGCACATGCGCGCTACGCGCTCGGGAGTCTCGACAAGGCCCGGGCGGTCCGGGTCTTCGCCGATGCCCTCGAGGAACATTCGTACTGCCGCCATTATCTTGTCGCAATCCATGGCCAGCACTGCCTTCTGTCTTATCACATTGCGCTCCCTCAGCCTTCGAGCAGGCCGTACTCCTGCAGTACGACTTTCAGTTTCGCCTGGTTTGCATCGGACATCTCGCAGAGCGGCAGGCGCATCTGGCCGTTGAGCCTTCCGAGCATCTTCATGGCGGTCTTGACCGGTATGGGGTTTGTCTCAAGAAACATCGCGCGACAGAGACCAAAGAGCCGCCCGTGTCGCTCGACCGCGCTGGTGACATCCCCTGAGTTAAACGCGGCGACCATGGCTTTGAGATCGGCAGCGGCAATATTTGCCAGCACTGATATAACTCCCTTTCCCCCGACGGCCATCAGGGGCAGCGTCAGGCTGTCATCTCCTGAAAGGACCGTCACGTCGCAGCCTGCAATGATGGCGCTTGCCTGGTCGGGGATGCCCGACGCCTCCTTGATTGCGACGATATTGTCTATTTCGCTGAGCCTTATGACCGTCTCCGGCGCGATAGAGGCGCCTGTTCTGCCGGGGACATTGTAGATGACGATCGGGATGTCTGCAGCCTCCGCCACAGCCCTGAAATGCCAGTACATGCCCTCCTGGGTAGGCTTGTTGTAATATGGTACTATCACCAGAGCCCCGTCCGCGCCCGAATCTGCCGCGTGGCAGGTCAGCCTCACGGCCTCGGCGGTCGAATTGCTGCCCGCACCGGCGATCACTTTTGCCCTGCCGGCAGCGGCCCTTATCACCGCATCAACCACCTCGTCGTGCTCCTGGTGAGAAAGTGTTGGAGACTCACCCGTCGTGCCGCATGGAAGTATGCAGTCAGTACCCTCTGCGACATGCCACTCGATCAGCTCCTCGATCTTCTCAAAGTCAACCTCGCCCTCGCGAAAAGGAGTCACCAGGGCGACGGTTACGCCCTCAAACATCTCCGCTCCTTTCTTCAGCACCAGCAGGCTCTACAGTGATGAGCCGCTTCATCTCCCTGACTGCCCGTTCCATGCCTACCATGACAGCGCGAGACACAATGCTGTGGCCTATGTTAAACTCGTCAAATCCACTGATAAGCGCCACGGGCCGTACGTTTCTATATGTAAGCCCATGCCCGGCATGGACCACCAGGCCCGCAGCCGCAGCCGCCTGGGAGCCTCGCACAAGATCGGCAAGCCGTGATGGCGCATCCTGGTATGCAGCCTCGGCATACCGGCCCGTATGAAGCTCTACGGCGTGTGCCGCTGCCTCCTTTGATGCCTCTATCTGGTCCTCCTCGGCGTCTATGAAGAGGCTCACTATTATCCCTTTCTCGGCAAGCGCTGCGACCGCCTCTCTAACACGCGAGAGGTTTCCCGCCACATCGAGACCACCCTCGGTTGTCAGCTCCTGTCTCTTTTCGGGTACCAGCGTACACTGGGTGGGGGCAAGCTCGCGCGCAATGGCGATAATATCTTCGCTGGCGGCCATTTCGAGGTTTAGCTTGACAGCGACGGTCTCTTTGAGGAGTCGCACGTCCCGGTCCAGGATGTGCCTTCGATCTTCGCGCAGGTGGACGGTAATGCAGTCTGCACCGCCGAGCTCCGCAAGTGCGGCGGCCCATACAGGATCGGGTTCGTCGGTCATGCGCGCCTGTCTTACGGTCGCCACATGGTCTATGTTGACGCCGAGCTTTGGCATCAGGAGTCCTTTCAGTTGCCAGTACCCTGTGAGATCATCTTTTCCGCATCGTCACCATGCCTGGCAAGCATCTCAACAGCTCGTGCGAGCTGCCTGACTGTTGTGCTTCCCCTCAGGTAGGCATCCACCATGACAAGCTTTGCGCCACTGGAAGTCTCTCGCAGTGCAAAAGCTCCGAACGGGATGCGCAGGTTGGCCTTGAGCGCCCACTCATAACGCTCGGGGTCGCCGGTGCCGCACTCGGTGTAGAAGGCCACGAGCGGCTCACCGTCGCTGTCCTTGAGCGAAAGCATCATCTCGACCTTCTGCGTCCTGCCGCGAGGCAGCTCCACTGTGATGCTGCAGCCGGTGGAGTGGCTACGGCACGAGACAGTGCGCGACGATAAGGCGCGTGCAAGCTCTTCGTCGCTGAGCATGCCTGCCGTAGCTGCCGCCGTGGAGCGGGCTGCTTTACTGTCAGCGGCGCCGGAGTGGTCCTGGCCGGTTATGCGGGTGAGGGCGATCCTCGCAGCGTCAGCTACCTCTGGGCTTGAAAGTGCTCTTTCGAGCGCCTCGACAGCCTCCTCAGCGCGAATATCACCCAAAGTCGTAGCCGCGCTCCAAGCCACCCCCTCAATGGGGCTTTCCAGGGCCTCTATAAGCGCGGGCACTGCTGGCTCTCCAATCAGCACGAGCCGCCTGCGGGCGGCCGCACGACTGGAGAAGTGTCCAAGTGCCGCGACGAGGTTTCTGATTTCCGATTGCTGCTGCTGAGTATTCTCGGACATGCACTTGCCCCCAATAATCGACAGGACTTGGATTATATATGCGCCCGGCGGCGCTTCCAACCTTTTTTGAAGTCTGCGGCTTGCACTTTCAGTACCTTCAGTTAATACTTATACCAGTCATCAGGAGAAAAATTCTCAAACGGGTCGACCCATGGCTGCGAAGTCGCTTCGACGTGCTGGGCGGGTCTCGATAAGGAGGTTCAGGCGGAGTGATCTAAAAGAGCGCATCCGCTGGCCCCCGTACACGAGCCCCCTTTACAGGCATCTGAACTATCCCCTTTCGACTTTTATTGAAAGGGAGCGCTGGCTGTTTACACGCATCACGAATGCAGGCAGGATGTACTTTGCCGTGGAGGACGAGCATTGTGCGCTCATAGGTGAGATTTCATTGCGCGAGATAAACGCGCGCGCGCGCACCAGCCGGCTTGGCATTCACCTTGTTTCACACAAGCGCGGCTGCGGCTATGGACGCGAGGCGCTTGAGGCGTTTCTTGACCACTACTTCCAGGACATGCGCTACGAGATTATGTTTCTGGACGTCGCGGCGTACAACATGCGCGCACTCAGGCTCTACGAAAGCCTCTGTTTCGAGCATATCGGCTCCTTCTGGCGTATAGAGAACAGTGACACACCGATTTTTACCGACGAGCGTTTCGCAGACATCCGGGAGCATTTCCGAAAGGACCGCGGGCTGACTGAGTGCAGGTTTCTTGACATGCGCCTTTCAAGACGGGATTACCAGAGGCAGATGCTTGAACGGCGTCGCGCTGCACTGGCGCGAGAAAGGAAGGCGGATTGAACGACACTATCAAGCCGGTATTTTTTGTGAACGAGGGTGAGCGCATCGCGGGCTCTCTGCATCTGCCCGCCGGGCGGGCACGGTGCAGCGGCGTGGTGATGGTGCATGGCTTTGCAGGCCAGCGCTGCGGCGCGCGCTTTATACTCGTTGAGCTTTCGCGACGACTCGCACAGGCGGGGATAGCATCGCTTCGCTTTGACTGTCGCGGTGGCGGCGAGAGCGGTGGGACATTCGAGGCGACCACAACGACAACTCAGCTCAGCGATGCGACCGCTGCCATGAGAGAGCTGGCGTCGCTCCGCCGTGTCGACAGGTCGAGGGTGGGGGTTGTCGGCGTATCCCTTGGGGGGCTTGTCGCGGCGCTTCTGGCCGGCTCGCAGCAGGAAATAAAGAGTGCGGTGCTGCTTTCACCGGTGGCCCGTGCTGACGAGATGGCCCAGAGCATGCTGACCACCGCAATGCGTGAGACACTCTCCAACGAGGGGCGCATAGACGTGGGCGGGCTGTATCTGGGAAAGGGTTTTTTCGAAGATATCAATGGGCTTGACGGTCCGTCGCGACTGGCTGAAAGCTCAGCGGCCGTTCTTGTCATTAACGGCGGCGAAGACGAGACGGTGCCGACAGCGCATGCCGAGCAGTACTTTCTGAAGGCTAGCGCCCGCAAACTGCGCGCGGAGAGGCTTATCATCCCCGGTGCGGATCACACTTATGGGGCGGTGGCATGGCGAGAGGCAGCCTTGAGTGCGGCTGTTGAGTTCTTCAAGGGAACTCTCGGGGAGCCACGGTGCTCTTAATATCTGGGAGGACCTGAGCGCGCACTGCACAAGGAGATGGTGGAGTCAGTGGCCCGAAGCGCGGGAGGTGTGACATGAGGATTGAGGAGTTTCTTAAGAAATCAAATGTTCCCTACGACAAGAAGCACCACCCCAAAGCCTATACCGCTCAGGAAGTGGCTGCATCTGCACACGTCCCGGGGGACATGCTGGCAAAAACCGTGGTTGTAAAGGCCGGCAACGATTATCTCCTGGCTGTATGTCCGGCCACACACCTGGTGGATCTGAAAAAGCTCGCGAAAGTGGTCGGCACCGACGTACGACTCGCCAACGAGAGCGAGATGCAGGGCCTTTTCGAGGAAACCGAGATCGGCGCCGAGCCTCCCTTTGGTAACCTCTATGGTCTTCCCACATACGTGGACATATCCCTCGCTGAATGCAGCGATATAGTGTTTCAGGCAGGCACACATGAGGACACAATCAGGATATCTTTCGAGGATTACAAGAGGACAGCCGAACCACAGATGGCTGATTTCGCCAGTCATGTTTAGCTGACGGGGAGGAGCCTCATGCGACTCGAAATGGGAAGGGGCGATGACGGCCTGACAGATCTGCTTCGCGGCGGGCGGGTCCTGAAGACGTCGCCACATGTGGAAGCGCTTGGAGCCATTGATGAAGCTATAGCCGCGGTGGGCCTTGCGAGGTCGCTTGCTACTGACCCAGGGAGTGCACAGAGGCTTGCAGCGGTGGCGGAGGACCTCGGGAAGTGCGCAGCTGAGATATCCGCCCCTATTGGCGAGCGGGCCACACGCTTTGATTTCGGTAAGGCCGCACAGGACGTCGAAGAAGAGGTCGCCTCCATCGTCGAAGCGAAAGGCCAGCCTGCCGGCTTCATGACTCCCGGCGAATCAAGTGCCGATGCCGCGCTGAACCTCGCACGCACGATCGTTAGGCGTGCGGAGAGGCGCGTCTTTGCAATAGACTGGGAGGACCGTGCTGTTTACCCGCTGGTTGCGGCCTATATCAACCGGCTGTCGCACCTTCTCTTTGCTTTGAGCTACCCTGGCAAGCAGCAATCTCCGCCCGACTGAAGGCTGCGTTTTTGCGGAGCTCCGCTCAAAGTCTGCAACGGCTCCGCACAATGACTCTTACCGCGTCCCGGTATGCCGCCCAGGCGCTTGCAACTGCCCTCACTGCCAGCGGGCGGTACCGATGCTGCCGTCGAAATAGAGCATGTTGAAGGTCTCACCCCGGTGGTTTTGGTTGTCCGGGCCATTGTAGTCGGCCACGATAGCGCCTCGATACTCGCGGCCCGCCGGGCGATATGAATAGGAGCATGCGCCGTCTGCTTCCCCTACGGCGTCGGTGGAAATACTCATTTCGCCAAGCCGTATCCGTGATGCCGCAGGGCAGTAGAATACGCGCACGTCGCCTATATAGTCAGGTGCAAGATGCCCGAGGCCGACTTTTTCACCTGGACGTGAAATGCGGTTTGTGTCGAGTCCGTCGGGCCAGACATCCCAGGCGACCCTATAGTTTTCAAGGCCGATGTGGATCTGGCGAAGGTTGCTCTTGCAGGATATGGTCAGCGCAAGTCTGCGCGCGCGGGCCATGGCCGGCATCGCCAGAGCCACCAGAATTGATATGATGGCGATCACCACCAGCAGCTCAACGATGGTAAAGCCGCCCGGCAGGCCGCTTCGGCACATGAAGCGCATGTCACTGTGGCAGAGCGACTGTTCATCTGGTGCGAGACGGTACAGCTTCTTGCATGCGTCAGATGCTCGCATCATCCCTCCAAGCGCCTTGCCTGGCGAAGAGGTCGCTATATAATCCCTTTGAGATGATTATATGCCTGTAGGGAGAACACGCCATGCGAAAGACCTTTGTCCTGGACACCAATGTCATCCTTCACAACGCGGACGCCCTGACTTCATTCGCCGACAATGAGGTTGTAATAACGCTTGACGTGCTTGAGGAGCTTGACCGGTTCAAGTCGGAGGGAAACGACCTGGGCAGAAATGCCCGCCGGGCAATACGCCTCCTGGACTCCCTGCGCGTAAAGGGCACACTGGGCAAAGGAGTCGAGCTCAACAGTGACGGCGGACTGCTTCGCGTCTCATTGGAGCATGTGGATGTTGATGAGTTCGGCCTGCCCGAAGATAGCCCAGACAATCGCATCATAGCCCTCGCCGCCAAGCTCAACGGCAACTCAAAGGTCATATTTGTCTCCAAGGACATAAATGCACGTGTAAAGGCCGATGCCCTCGGCGTCAGCGTAATGGACTTCGAAAAACAGAAGGTTGACTTCGACAACCTCTACTCCGGCTGGCGCGAAATGACGGTGCCGAAGGCCTCCATCGACAGGCTCTACTCGGAGAAATCGCTTGTCACCGATGAAGAGCTGTTTCCGAATGAATTTGTCCACCTCGTCGACGATACCGACACGAAGCATACCGGCCTGGGCCGCTTCAGCACGAAGCGGCGGGCGCTCGTCCCGCTTGAACACGACAAGAAAAACCCCTTCGGCATACGGCCTCGAAACCTGCAGCAGCATTTCGCGATGGAGCTTCTCCTGGGCGAGGATGTCGACATGGCAACGCTTATCGGCCAGGCCGGCACCGGCAAGACGCTCCTGGCGCTGGCGGCCGGGCTGCATCTTGTCATGAACGAGCATCGGTACGAAAAGATACTTGTCTCCAGACCAGTCGTGCCGCTGGGGCGGGATATTGGTTATCTGCCGGGCTCAAAGGAGGAAAAGCTCTTCCAGTGGATGGAGCCGATATTCGACAACCTCGAATACATACTGCGCTCCAATTTCAAAAAGGCCGGGGAGATGTCGCGCGAGGTAAAAAAGCTGCTTGATTCCGGGACTCTTGTCCTGGAGGCACTCACCTATATGCGGGGGCGAAGCATCCCTGGCCAGTATCTCATCGTTGATGAGGCCCAGAACCTCACCCCTCACGAGGTGAAAACGGTCGTCTCCCGCGTGGGAGAAGACTCCAAGATCGTCTTGACCGGCGACCCTTACCAGATCGACAACCCGTATCTTGACAGCGCTTCGAACGGCCTGACCTATGCGGCCGAGCGGATGAAGAGCCAGGAGTTTTTCGGTCATGTCACGCTGGTTACAAGCGAGCGCAGCACGCTTGCTTCGATTGCAGCAGAGCTCTTATAGAGGGGGGCGATATGCCTGAAGAGATTAGTATCGAGGATTTTCTGAAGGTGGACATGCGGGTTGCACAGGTCAAGTCGGTGCATCCTCACCCGAACGCCGACAAGCTTTACATCGTGAAGCTCGATGTCGGAGCCACGGGTGAAAAGCAGACCTGCGCCGCCTTGAAGCCTTACTACAGCCCGGATGAGTTAGTGGGCAAGAAGGTGGCCATAGTTCTTAACCTTGCGCCTGCCAAGATGCGCGGCGAGCTCAGCGAGACTATGATGCTTGCGTGCCAGGACGGCGATCTTGTCGCACTGCTCACACCTGAGAAGGACCTTGCCCCAGGCAGCAAGGTCGTCTGAGCGCCCGGCATGCTGAAGAGACTTTCGGTCGAAAACTTTGCCATTGTCGAGCATGCCGACCTGGAGTTTGCGCCGGGTCTGAGTGCGTTGACCGGTCAGACCGGTGCCGGCAAGTCGCTGCTTATCGACGCTCTCGGCTGCATACTCGGCCAGCGGGCCTCTTCAGACTTTCTGCGCAGGGGCTGTAGCGAGGGGTGTGTCGAGGCCTTTTTTGTGATCGAAGACAGCCGGCTTGCCGAACGCATAGGCTCCATCCTCGCCGGCCCCATCCAAGACGGCGAGCTGCTCCTTCGGCGCAGGCTGACGGCGTCCGGACGCTTTCCGGCAGAGGTGAACGGCCGCAGCGTGCCGGTCTCCCTTTTGAAGAGTATTGGCGAGCTTCTTGTCGATATCCACGGGCAAAATGAGCATCAGCGGCTGATCAGTCCTGTCGTTCAGCTGGAAGAGCTTGACCTATATGCCGGGCTCGCAGCTAAGCGAAACCGGTTCAGCGCGGCATGGCAGCGCCTCAGGGAAGGATGGGAGCGGCTTTCCAGGCTGCGCGACGAGCGCGACCTGCTCGAACGCGAAAGAGACCTGCTTGATCATCGCATCAACGAGCTTTCCTCCGCCCGCATCAGATCTGCAGATGAGCTCGACGAGCTATCCGACCGGCGGGATGAGGCCGCACACCACCAGCGGATAGCTGAGACGGTTTCGGAGGTTGCTCAAAGGCTTTATACGTCGGAAGGATCGCTTGCAAGTGTAGTCGAGCGCCTGCTGGGCAAGCTGTCCCGGTTAGAGGGGATTACTGGCGATATCGACCGCTGGGCAGAAATGCTCAGACAGGCCAAGGTGCTTCTGGCAGAGGTCGGCCTCGAGGCGGACCGCCACCTCGGCAGGATTGATGGGTCCCCGGGACGGCTGGAAGAGATCGAGAACCGGATGGCGGCCTTGCGGGGCCTCTGCCGAAAGTACGGCCCCGGACTGGCAGACTGCATGGAAACGCTCGAAGAGGACAAGGCACGTCTGGCTGACCTTGAAAGTATGGACGTGAGAGTTGAAGATGCCGAAAAGGCCGCGCGAGAGGCGCTTGAAAGGACCGCTGCGGCAGGTCGGCGGCTCTCGACAGGGCGCGCTGAGGCGGCGGCAAAGCTCGCGCGAGCCGTCGAAGACCACCTTGGCGAGCTCGGCATGAAGGAGGCGCGCTTCAACGTCGAGCTTGCGCCTGTCGGCGGACTCGAAAAGCCGTCTGATGTCGACAATATCGGTCAGTCTGGCCTTGATTTCGTGGAGTTTATGCTTATGCCAAATCCCGGCGAGGGCTGGTCATCGCTGAGCAGGGTAGCTTCAGGTGGAGAGATTGCCCGCACGATGCTTGCGCTCAAGTCCGTACTGGCTGGAGTCGACCGGGTCCCTGTGCTGGTCTTCGACGAGATCGACACCGACATCGGCTCACGCATGGGCGAGACGGTAGGACGCAAGCTTGCGGCTCTTTCAAAGCACCACCAGGTGATACTCGTAACGCACCTGCCTCAGATTGCAGCATTCGCCGACAGGCAGTTTACAGTCACAAAGGCCCGAAAAGGCTCCAGGACCATAACCGAGGTGCGCCCGCTCACCAGGCAGGGCCGACTCAAAGAGCTCGCAGAGATGTTGCGTGGGCCCGAGAAATCCGCCGAGGCCCTCGACCAGGCGGAAAAAATGCTCTCCGACGCCACATCCCGCAAACAATGCCAATCACATGTCGCACCCACGCATGGGGAGAGAGAGACATGACCGACATTCTGGCTATAGGGGCCCATCCGGACGACGTCGAAATCTCCGCCGGAGGCACTCTTGTCAAGATGCGCAACCTCGGCCACTCGATTGCCTTGTGCGCCGCCAGCGACGGAGAGCCCACACCGCACGGCTCGCATGAAATCCGCCTGAGAGAGGCCGCATCCGTCGCCTCCAAGCTCAGCTGCGAATACGAAATCCTCGACATGCCAAACCGATACGTAGTCGATTCCGTAGAAAATCGCATAAAGATTGCAAATATCATCAGAAAGCACCGTCCCGCCGTCATCCTGTGCCCCCACACGGCGGGTCTCCATCCCGATCACACAGCCGTCTCTCAGATAGTGGACGCGGCGCGTTTCTATGCGAAGCTCACAAAGACCGACCCTGAGGGCCGCGAGTGGCCTTATGAGCCATGGTGGACGCCTCGTCAATATTACTACTTTCTGGGCGGGGTCGAGCAGGGGGTCATGCCGACTTTCATTGTGGATGTCACGGATGAGTATGAGGATAAGATGGACATTCTAAACTGCTACGCCTCCCAGTGGCAGGTTGACATGGATATGCTCTCAAGGAGCGCGCACTGGGGCAGGATGATCGGCGCAAAGTGGGGTGAGGCGTTTGCCGCGCGTGGCCCAGTGGCCATCAGCGACATCATGCAGCTTACCGAAAGACACGGCATGCCGCGCACGACCCGGCAGAAGCGAACGGCCGGCAGGTAGAAAGACAGCGCAAAAAAAGCCGCGGGCCGCTGTACCCAGTGAGGGGGAAGGGGAGATCCATACACATGGGCACACTCGACCCACGGCGATTTACAACCGTGAAGATCTCTTTGTCTATGAAAGTGACAGGCAACTGACAGGTATGGTTCCGACGGTCTTAAGGCGCGTCGGCAACATGCACCAGCTCACCTTATGCCGGCACAGATGGCCTCGGTGGTCGCAAGATCAAAAGATGTGACAAGTACCAGGATGTTCTCACCGCTACGCCAGCTTATCATCGTATAATCCGGTCCAACTGTGGCTGTGGCGTCGGGCTTATCGCAGCTGCATGGGCTGCCTTTCGGCATATGTATGTCGCGCCCGGATAAGATGAAGAGGCTTACGGGCTCTTCATGGAGGTGCGAAGCGATGTAAAACATCTTGTGCTCAGTGGCATGGTAGTAGAGCTTTGCACCCTGGACCTCAAGGCCGTCATACGTGATGTCTGGTACATCGACGGGGTGCTTTACCTGCGTCTGAAACCATTCCTGCAGTTGCCTGCAGCAGCTTGCATGCGCATCGAGTACAAGCTGGCCTGTTCCCCAAAGTCGATGCTGCTCGATGGTGCTCTCAGCAAGGGTGCTTGAGGGCGCCAGCAGTGCCATTCCCGCAAAAATGCCGACGGCTACAAGCACCGCCGCGGCCGTAGCCCACACAAATCTCGGCTTGCTGCCGGTGGCGCTCATCCCTCGATTTGCAACCACAGGCTCCAGCGACTCCATAAATACGTCCAGACGGCCGCGTGAGCCGGTTGCCGCGCCGTGGGCAGCCAGAGCCGCGAGGCGCTCTTTGAGCCTGCCGAAAAGGCCCGCGTAGTTTCTGCACTCCGGGCAGCCCGTGAGATGTGTTTCCAGGCTCGACTGCTCATTCGAGCTCAGCTCGAGGTCGAGCATTCCGTGAATAAGCCCTCTGGCTTCAAGGCATGTCATCTGTGGCTTCCCTTTTCCCGGCGTCGCAACAATCCTCTCTCCTGAGCGTAATTGCGCAGTCTTGCATAAAGCATCTCGCGCCCTCTGGATATCCTGGACCTGACTGTGCCCATCGGTATGTCAAGGGCGCTGCTTATCTCCTCATACGTCAAGCCTGATACATCGCACATTATCACAGCCTCCCTGAACTGGTCAGGTAGAGCATCCAGGGCGGCCCCTATCTCACTGTCGAAAAACTGTCCGAAAAACTTCTCCTGCGGGTCCTCGGCAACCCCTCCGAAAACCTCCTCGACCTTGTGGTCAAGGCCTTCTTCATATGAAACCCGCGTTGGCTGCCTGCGGTCCTTGTGGTATCGGTTGATGTAGGCATTCGTCATTATCCTGAAGAGCCAGGCACGCGGCTTCCGGATGTCTTGTGAGCGCTTAAAGCCGATATACCCCCGCAGGAATGTTTCCTGCAGGAGATCCTCTGCATCCGCCCTATTGCTTGTAAACCTCAGCGCGCCCGCAAAGAGCACATCCTCGTGTGGCCTGACCAGCTTCTCAAAGTCGGCCCTGAGCTCATCTTCGTCAGTTCGGCGCGGCACCAGCACCCCTCTTGGCCTGAAACCGCACCGCGCTACAGCTGTCATGACAAGGCATTGTGCGGGACGGTTCCGGAAATATCTGTCGTTAGTCGAGAATCTGTAACAGGTTACGCCGTCAATACAGGTACGATGGCTCCACTTTACCCGTACAAACGTGTCAGCATGGATTTTATGGATGGGAAGACGTGCGGCAACGATATTCCTGAGCCGCTGGGGGCGCTGAGGGGCTGCGTCCATTCCAGGGGGGTTATCAAAACACCCGCGGGCCGACCATGTCCAGAAGCTCTGCAGGATCCATGCGCGCCACAAGCACGTAGGTAAAGCCGCCGCGCCGCCACGCCACAACCCCGAAATCGCCTCGCTTTTCGAGCTTCGTAGCCCCAAGGCGCGTCTGCCTCATCTCTCCGCCAAGCTCGCCAAGGTCAAGACGATCGAACACAAACATCGACACGGTGCGCGACCCGTAACGAAAGGCAAAATGGCCTGCCTCCCGAAATCCTATTTCCTGCGGACCTGCCCCCATCAGCTCGAAGCGTTCCTCCCCCACCAGTGGTACTTCAGGCATGCTTGCCATCTTGAAAAGGGCCAGCCTGCGCGCACGTTCGGGGTCCTGCGTGCTGTAAAAATGTGTGATCTGATCCTCTATGACCGCGATGTGAGCGAGAATCGCCTTCGAGCTGTACTGGGGGTCGCTTCTGACCATGGTGCCATACACCACGCCGAAAACGAGCAGGATCGAGGCGGCCGCCGCAGCCATCCTGAAAACGCCACTGTGGGCCAGCCGCCTGACGCCGCTTCCAATCCACCGATGGACAAAGCCCTCATCAACCAGAAAGACCCCGAAGCAGCGTCTTTCGAGGCCTTCCGGAGGCACGATCTGTGCGATGCTTGAAGCGACCGCCGCGTGGAGGTCTCTCAGGCCTTCGAGGCGCGCCGCGCATGCCTGGCACATCTCGAGATGCTCGAGGATCTCAACGTTAGTTCGCACGTCGAGCTCGTTGTCCATGAATGCGGATAAAAACTTGCGCGTCTCTTTGCAGTTCATGTCCTTGCCCGCCTGTCGATAAAGCCCATTTCCCGAGCGTAGCCAGCAAGCCTGCGCTCGAGAATGCGCCTGCCCCTGTATAGCCTGCTCATTACCGTGCCGACAGGGCACTGCATTGCTTCGGCGATCTCGACATAGGAAAGACCGTCTACGCCGCAGAGCAGGACCGGCACACGGTATTCCACGGGCAGCTCGTCCAGCGCCCTGGCCACAGTATCACTGAGGCATTCTCTGAATGCCGGCTCGCTGCTTGATATGCCCGTGCCGTGATCATCGGCCTCGCTCACGAGCTCATCCATCGACTCGATAGCCACCAGTGGGGGGCGCCGCCCGCTCTTTTTCAGGCCATTCAGGAATATATTCGTCATAATCTTGATCAGCCAGGCCTTAAGGTTCGTGCCTTTCTCGAATTGGTCAAAGAACCTGAAGGCCCTCAGAAGGGCATCCTGCACGAGATCCTCAGCAGCCTTTTCATTGGCCGTCATCCTGAGCGCTACGGCGTACATGGTCCTCAGATGCGGCGTGGCAAGCTCCATGAATTCGTACCTTACATCTCCTGAAGCATTGCCTTTCACGGTAATCCCCTGAACAGTACCTTCCATCTTATAAACATTGAAGACTACTGCAGTATTTCATTTTCCCTGAAATGCACCGGCTTTTCGAGGAATTTCCGGTCTATTGGTGGGTTTGGTGCTCGTCTTCGATAAAGAGGTAGTGCACTACGATGTATATGGCTGCAAGGGTTATGAAGGCATCTGCAGCGTTGAAGGTCGGCCAGGACCATCCGGCGAGCTGAAAATCGAGGAAATCACGTGCGTGACCGAAAGCCACCCTGTCTATCAGGTTGCCCGCCGCCCCGCCAAGAATAGATCCCCAGGCGAGTCCTTCGGCGCGGAATGGGCCGGCAAACCAGTAGTAGTACATTACCACGATAAGCGCCGCAAGAAAGCCCGCAACGGTGACTAGAAACGGCATAGAAGCGAATAGCCCCCAGGCGATACCGGGGTTTGTCGCAGCCCGCAGGCTGAAAAAGCCGGGGATGACACTAATCTCGCCCGCGCCGCCGAGAGCGCGCTCGTAGATGAGCCACTTGGTAAACTGATCCGCGGCGGTGCACAGCACCGCCGCGATCCAGAATATCGCCCGCGAGCCCAAGTGCTTCTCAGGCACCTTCCCTTTCCTCCGTACGCTTGCACTCGATGCACAGCTGCGCAAATGGGATGGCGTTTAGCCTGCCGTATCCCACTTTGCCGCCGCACTGCTCGCAGATACCGAAGGTGCCGGCTTCGAGTCTCTCGAGTGCCGCGTCTATATCGCGGAGCTCCTGAGACTCACCCTCGATCAGCTCCAGCGCAAACTCCTTGTCGTAGTTGTCCGAGCCTATGTCCGCCATGTGGATGGGCATTGCGGATACGTCGCCGGATGCAGTGTCACGGCGACTCAGCGCATTCTTTCTGATGCTTTCTACCTCGCTGGCCAAGCGCCTGCGCATCGTTAAGAGCCTTTCTTTGAACTTCTCGAGGGTGCTTTGCTTCACGGAGAGCTCCTTTCAACCTTGTCAAGTTGACAACCGACACGGATCAAGGCATCCAGCAGAGAAACCAGCATTTTACCCGCGGGCGCATCCTAAGTCAATCTTTCAGGGCGGCCGATGCGCTCAGCCGACAGCCGGCGGTTGGCTGATGGGCAGGCTGAAGGTCACCGTCGTACCCCGGCTCATTTCGCTCTCGATGTGGAGAGATCCCCCATGTTTTTCGACTATCCTTTCTGTAACAGCCAGCCCAAGGCCAGTGCCACCTTTTCTGGTCGAAAAGTAGGCTTCGAAGACATGCGGTATCGCGTCTGGTGATATACCTTCGCCGGTGTCGCAAACCTTTAGCTGGACTGCCGAAGGGGTCCCCTCGGTCACGATGGTCAGCGTACCGCCGCCTGACATTGCCTCTACGGCGTTTATGATGACGTTGAGAAGCGCCTGCTTGATAAGGCCGGGATCGATGCTCATGGTCGGCAGACTGGTGTCGAGGCGGGTCTGTACTGAGACCTCGGCACTGCGGATCTCTGGCTTGAGAAATGTGATTACATCCTCTATGAGGTCGTTAAGGGAAACATCCTGGCGCTCCAGCGGGCGACGCATTGCATACCGAAGAAATCCAGAAAGCACATCCTCGAGCCTGCGGCACTCTCTCATAATGACTGAGAGTCGTTCGCGAGAAGCATCAGGCAGGGGCCCATCGGCTTCAAGCTCCTCCTGGAGCAGCTGGAGATTGAGATTCAGCGCTCCGAGAGGGTTTTTAAGCTCGTGTGCGAGGCCTCCTGCGATGCGCTCGATGAGTTCCTGCTGGCGTTGTCTGAGCCTCCTTGCGGTTGCAAGTGACTTGCGTCGCTGGCGCCATGTCAGGACAAAAGCTGCAAGCGCCGAGGTTAAGAGCGCAGCGGAGATCACAAGCAGGGGGACTGCATCCTTCACGGCCTCTTCCCCACATGAGCAAAGGCCCGGGAGCCTGTGAGGACCCGGGCCTTTCTTTACTAAGACTTAGGAGTCCGCGCGTGTGACGTTGCGGGCCTGCAGGCCCTTTTCTCCCTCCACAACCTCAAACTCCACACTATCACCATCTTCGAGCGTCTTGAAGCCGTCACCGGCGATATTGGAGTAGTGCACGAAAACATCTGCGCCGTTTTCCTGCTCGATGAATCCAAAGCCCTTCTTGCCGTCAAACCACTTAACCTTGCCAGCTGCCATTGCCGTATCTCCTGTATACTTGTAGAACTGCGCAGCCTTTCAAAACCGCCTCGGCGCTGCGCCCCGCCGGACCGTCTCGCACCCATGCCGCAATGAGGCATGGCGATAAAATCTTCCTACCCGTCGGCCTTCTTCTCTTCCTTTAGCGCCGCCTTGCGGCTGAGTCGGATCTTGCCGTTGTCATCGACATCTATGCACTTGACAGTAACCTCATCACCCATGCGAACGTGGTCGGTGACCTTCGCGACATATTCCTCTGAAAGCTCCGATATATGCAGGAGTCCCTCAGTGCCGGGCAATATCTCGATAAAGGCGCCGAAGTCCTTTATCCCACGGACCCGGCCAGTGTAGATCTTGCCGACCTCGGGCTCCTCGGTGATGCTCAGGACCGTCTGCTTGGCCTTTTCTATGCCTTCTGCGTCGGTGCCGGATATGGTGACCGTGCCGTCGTCTTCGAGCTCGATAGTGGTGCCGGTCTCCTCCTGCAGCTTGCGCACGACCTTGCCGCCGGAGCCGATGACCATGCCGATCTTTTCGGGGTTGATCTTGATCTGAACCAGCTTAGGTGCATAAACCGACAGCGCCGGTCTCGGGCGGTCGATCACGGAGAGCATCCCCCGGAGTATGCTGAGGCGTGCCTCGCGCCCCTGATCGAGCGCACTGGAGATTATCTCGTCCTTCAGGCCGGCCACCTTTATGTCAAGCTGTACGGCTGTGATGCCGTTTTGCGTGCCTGCGACCTTAAAGTCCATGTCGCCGTAATGGTCCTCCTCGCCCTGGATATCGGTCAGCAGTACATCTGTGCCCTCGTGGCTGATCAGGCCTATGGAGATGCCTGCAACCGGCCTCAAAATCGACACGCCAGCGTCCATCAGCGAGAGGGTCGCCCCGCAGACTGTGGCCATCGAGCTCGAGCCGTTAGACTCGGTGACGTCCGAGACCACCCGTATCGTATAGGGAAAGGCCTCCTCCTGGGGAATCACACGCTTGATCGCCTTTTCCGCAAGAGCTCCGTGGCCTATGTCGCGTCGGGATGGTCCCCGGACGGGCTTTACCTCGCCCACTGAGAAGGGGGGGAAGTTATAATGGAGCATGAATGTCCTGCTGAAATCCTCTATGAGGCCCTCAACCATCTCCTCGTCCATGCCTGTGCCCAGCGTGACAGTGGCCACGACCTGCGTCTCGCCGCGGGTGAATATGGCGCTGCCGTGAGTGCGAGGCAGTATGCCTACCTCACAGTTGATGGGTCTGAGCTCACCGGGAGCGCGACCATCGCTGCGGCTACCCTGGGCTATGCGGGCGCGCACGATATCTTTCATAACCTCATCAAAGCCGCCCCGAACGTCGGGCGGGTCTTGGATAAGTCCCTGTTCGACGGCCGCCTGGCCGGCCTCTTCCCGCAGCGAGCCAAGAGCGAGGCTTCTTTCGGCCTTTCCGCGCGTGTCCAAAGCGGCGGCGATCTTCGAGGAAAAGCCCGACCTTACGAAATCTGCCACCTTTGGCGTGGTCTCGTCCTCGGCAACCTGCTGCTTGACCGCGGCTCGCTGGTCACGAAGCGAAGCGACAAGCTCTCTTACATCCTTTGCGCCCCTGCGGCCAAACTGTATAGCCGCATGCATATCAGCCTCGCTGACCTCGCTCGCATCCGCCTCGATCATGACGACATCGTCGCCGTTGGCTGCAAGGACCAGGTCGATATCGCTTTCGTCCAGCTGGCTGGTGGTGGGATTCAGTACAAACTCCCCGTTGACCCGGCCGACCCTGACAACGCCCAGCGGCGTTTCAAAAGGTATGGAGGATGTGCAAAGGGCCGCCGTCGCTCCGATCATTGAGAGTGTGTCAGGGTCATTTTCGCCATCGGCGGAAAAGACCCATGCTATTACCTGCACTTCGTCCTTGTATCCATCCGGAAAAAGCGGCCTGATGGGACGATCGATCATCCTCATTGTGAGGGTTTCCTTCAGGGTTGGCCGTCCCTCGCGCTTGTAGAAGCGTCCTCCGGGGATCTTGCCGGCCGCCTGAAACTTCTCGCGATAATCGACAAATAATGGAAACCAGTCAATGCCCTCGCGCGCGGGGGCGCTTTGTGCGGTGACCAGCACGACAGTGTCAGCATAGCGCACAACCACCGCGCCGTCGGCCTGCCTTGCAATCTTGCCCGTTTCCAGTGACAGTATCCTGCCGCCTATTTCCTTTTCGACTCTCAGTACGCTCGCAGTCACGATCTTCTCCAATCCGCTCAAAAAATCCTACGCCGCCTCATCCTTCTTCCATCCAGCGTCAACCGCTTTCTGAAGTAGCACCAGCTCCGCCCGGAAACCTCAACAAACAGTCTCCCGGCGCGCTGCAATGCTGCAAATTCAACGTATATATCGCTCAATAACCAAAGCCGCCGAAAGCACCAAACACATGCCTTCGTGCGGGTGAGGGTCGTAAAGGCCATGCGTGGCAGGCTCAGGGTCCACAGCCGTCAGCAGCTACCGGCGCAGACCCAGTCGCTCTATGAGCTTCTGGTAGCGCTGCCTGTCGGTGCGGCTGAGATACTTAAGCAGGGCTGAGCGCCTTCCCACAAGCTTCAAGAGGCCGCGACGGGATGAATAATCCTTCTTGTGCGTCTTCAAGTGGTCGCTGATCTCTGATATTCGCCTCGTAAGCAATGCGACCTGCACCTCGGGGCTCCCCGAGTCATACTCATGCAAACGGTAATCTTCGATAACCTGCGTCTTTTCGTCGTTCTGCATCACCATCAACTCACAGCTCCTTCGCGCGTACTCAGCATCCTCAAAACACGGCCGCATATTATATAGTCGGCCGGTCAAATGGCAACAGACAACTTTAGCCGGCGTTTCTACCTCTGCAGCTGAAATATCCTTATCTGCCGCATCATCTCCTGAATCGTCGCGTACATCCGCTCGTCCGATTCCATGGCCTCTGCGACCGGCTCGCCGGCCCACGTACCTGCGATCACGCGCCCCCATTGTCTAAACCATGCAGCCTCAGCCTCGCCCTCTCTGCCCAGAAAGAGCGCATATGAGGAGGCGGCCGAGATAGCAGCGTTTGCGGTGGGATACCTGATAAGAAACCCTTCAAAAGTCAGTCCATCGACGTTGAATGACGCGATGATCATCTCTGTGTCGCGCGTGAGCTCCAGTACATTTTCTTCTGAAATGAAGTGCAGCCGCTGCAGGGCGCGGTGCGTGTGGAGATAGCGTGCGCTGTCCTCAACATAGCCGGGGATATCCACGGCCAGAAACAGATCTGAGAAAAAACCATCCTCTCTCGCACGGCGGGCCACCACTGAGAGGAAGTCGCGTATCACCGACGCTGCGACCGGCTGCTCTTCAACTTTCAGATAAGCAGCAAAAGGCCCTCGCCATACCGTGCCCCAGTCACTGCCGATCCGCGCTCCCTGGCCGATATCTGCTCTATCGGCATTTGCCGCATCGCCGAGATACCAGTGAAGGCCGCTGGCATCTGGTGTGCTGGCGAGTCTGAAGACGCTGACACTCAGACGTGCGTTGCCTGGGCCGGCATAGACCGCATCAGCACCAGAGACAAAGTGGTAATCCGCAAGAATCCCGGCCAGTTCGCCGGGCAGGTCTTCGATGCTGCCGCCGTCATATATCCGGGTGTCACGAGCTATGGACCATCCAAGCACCTCCTGGGGCCTGGGCAGCAGTTCCTCCGGTGCCTGGCCGGCCCATGCCGAGGCCGCAGTCAGCACAAAGGCAGCTGCCACGGCTGTCAGCCTTCTCATGGCTTAAACTCCTTCCTATTCGAAAAGCGCGCGGCTGAAAAGCTCCGCGTCAAAAGGCTCTATATCATCGGCCCCTTCCCCCAGTCCCACAAATTTTACCGGTATTCCCAGTTTATCGCAAATGGCAACCACTATGCCGCCCTTCGCAGTACCATCGAGCTTCGCAAGAAATATACCTGTGATCTCGATGGCCTGTTTGAAATTTCTGGCCTGGGAAATGGCGTTCTGGCCTGCTGTCGCGTCGAGGACGAGCAGAACTTCGTGAGGTGCGCCGGGGATTTTTCTTGCTACCACACTCTTGATCTTCGAGAGCTCTCGCATCAGGTTTGAATCAGTGTGCAGCCGGCCGGCGGTATCAACTATAAGTATGTCCACGCCACGTGCAGCGGCGGCCTCGCATGCGTCAAAGGCAACCGCGGCCGGGTCCGAGCCCATCTTGTGCCGCACAATGTCCGCGCCTATCCGGTCGGCCCAGATCCCGAGCTGCTCGGTAGCAGCCGCCCTGAAGGTGTCACTTGCCGAGAGAAGCACTTTCTTGCCTTGCCCCATATAATAGGCGGCGAGCTTGGCTATGCTGGTCGTCTTGCCGGTCCCGTTGACGCCGGCTACGAGAATGACCGTCGGAGACGAATCAGCAAGAGTCACATCGGACTCGCCCTTTCTCAGCCTGCTCTCGACATCTCTCTTGAGTATGCCGTAGAGCTCCTCAGGGTCGGCTGTGCCCGTGTCTCTGGCAGCTCGCCGGAGGTCTTCGGCGATGCTCATGGTCGTCTCGACGCCGACATCTGCGCCTATGAGTATCTCCTCAAGCTCCTCAAGGAAAGCAGCGTCGACCTGGCGCGCACGTCGAAACAGCTCGCCGACTGGGGTGCTGAGGACCCTGCGTGTCTTTGACAGGCCTCTTTTGAGCTTGTCAAGAAAGCCGCCTAATACCATTTGGACCAGCCCTTTCGTAAAGCTTCTCCACCGTCTCTCTGTCGACTCGCGCCGTGCCAATCGGCTTGTCGGCAAAGCGCCTGCCGTGAAAATCGCTGCCCCCGGTTGCCACGATGCCAAATGTCTCAGCGGCCTTCAGGCATGCATCGACATGCTCTTTGCTGTGGGTCGGGTAAAAGGTCTCGATACCGTCGAGGCCGGCATCCACAAACTGGGCAATCTCCCGTAGTGTGAAATTGTCCCTCGGATGTGCCAGCACCGCTGCGCCGCCGGCCGCACGGATCATCTCGATGGCGCCTTCGACTGTGAAATAAGGTTTAGGGACAAAGGCCGCGCCGCCCGGCCCCAGAAAATCTCTGAATGCCTCGTACAGATTGGAGCTGTGCCCGTTTTCTATGAGCACCTCCGCAACGTGCAGACGGCTCACCGAGCACCCCCCAGCAGCCTCGAAGACCTCCTCACAGCTGATGTTGACCTTTTCTTCGGCAAGCTTGCGAATAATACTGAAAGCGCGCGCCTGGCGCTTCTTCTGCAGGCTTTCGAGTGCGGTTCGCAGCCGAATCTCGTGTGGATCCAGAAAATACCCCAGCACGTGCACTTCTCTTGTCCCCAGGTAAGCCGAGAGCTCCACTCCCGGAACTACCTCCAGCTGCCAGTCCGGCGAGAAGGAGTCAAATGCCGAGACCGAGTCGTGGTCCGTTATCGCTATGATCTCAAGGTCGGCTGCAGAGGCAAGCCGTGCCACCTCGCCCGGGCAGAAGCCCCCGTCGCTGACGGTTGTATGGATGTGCAGGTCGGCGATCCTTGTAGGGTTCATTGCGCGGCCCGGTCCCGATGAATGCGGTCCAGAATACCGTTCACAAAGGCCCCCGATGCCGTTGTACTGTACAACTTTGCCAGCTCGACCGCCTCGTTAATGATTACCTTCGGAGGGGCGTCCTGGTAGTATATCAGTTCGCAGACGGCAATGCGCAAGAGTGCTCGGTCGATAGCGGCCATGCGTTTGAGGTGCCAGTTTTCGGCGATGCTTTCGATTATTCCGTCAATCTCTTCAATGTTCTTGACGGTGTGGTTGAAGAGCTCCATAGCGAAGTCATGCAGCTCCATCCTGCCTGCGCGGGCATCCAGCCACTGACGAGCGTCGTCAGTATGCTGGTGTCCAAGCACGTCTGCCTGGTAGAGAGCAAGCATCACGAGACGTCTGGCGCGGGTACGCTTGTGCATTTTGAGGATTCCGGAGTTCCAGGGCAGCGCCTGCGCCTCAGTCCATAAGCTTGAGCAGATCAGCCATTTCAATGGCCACTGCAGCGGCATCCGCGCCCTTGTTTCCAACCTTCATGCCGGCACGGTCAAGAGCCTGCTCTATATTGTCCGTAGTCAGGACCCCAAAGGCGATCGGCACGCCGGTAGACAAGGAAGCCTGCGCTATACCTTTGGCCACCTCTGCGGCGACATACTCGAAGTGGGGCGTCTGGCCTCTTATGACCGCGCCGAGGCATATCACTGCGTCAAACCTTCCGCTCTCGCCAAGCCTTTTTGCAACCAACGGCATTTCAAAAGAACCGGGGATCCACACGAGGGTGATGTCAGCATCGGCTGCCCCGTGCCTTGTGAGGCAGTCCTCGGCGCCCGCAATAAGCTGCCTGGTTACAAGGCTGTTGAAACGGGAGGCGACTATGGCGAACTTCATGCCGGTCGCGTTGAGCTTGCCTTCCAACTTCTCCATGCACGGCTCCTAACAGTGCACCAGTCGGGAAAAAACCACGCCAAATCATACCCTGTGGCTGCTTTACTTCAAGGCTTTTCCGCTGCGGTGCCCTGAAGCCGGCGCACTAACTGTTGTCTACAGCAGGCTGGTCCATAAAATCAGCGTGTCATGGAGACTGGCTGTCGGGAGGACCATGGTCAAGCTGCCGGATAACCCGAATGAATTCAGGATGTCGCTCGGCGAGCACCTTGACGAGCTGCGCAGGCGCCTTCTCTACGCGCTTTGCGGGGTGGGGCTGGTGACAGCCTTATCTCTTGTATTTGGCAGGCGGCTGATATACTTCGTAGTCATGCCCGTTCAGCGGGCCGTACAGGAGATCACCGCCGAGGGAGGTCCGGCGCTGGTGGTCCTGAGTCCAACCGAGGCATTCATTGTCACAATCAAGACCGCCTTTATCGTGAGTGTTGTGATATCCTCGCCATGGGTGCTTTATCAGCTATGGCTCTTTGTAGCCGCCGGCCTCTATCGTCACGAACGGCGCGTAGTCTACTTTTTTGTGCCTTTTTCAGCGGCCCTCTTCATTGCGGGCACTGTTTTCGCATATACTGTGGTGCTCAAGCATGGGCTGCGCTTTCTGCTGGCATTCGCCGGCCTGACCGATACACTCATCACCCCGAGCATCACGCTGGCCTCAGCGGTGAGTTTCGTGACGGTGCTGTCGGTGGTAATGGGGGCTGTGTTTCAACTGCCGCTGGTGATGATGATTCTGGCTATGGTCGGCATCACAGACACGGATACATACATAAAGAACTGGCGTTATGCTGTCGGGGGGACGTTTCTCGTAGCAGCGGTGATGACACCGCCCGACGTCTTCACGCAGGTTATGATGGCAGGTCCGATGATAGCCCTCTACTGGCTTGGAGTGGGTCTATCGAAGGTCTTTGTCAGAAAGAAGCAAAGGATGTGAATACCCCTGTCCGCAGCGGGGCCAAAGAGAGCTGGTGAAAATGCAGGGCATTGTTTACATCGTCGGAGCCGGCCCCGGTGACCCCTCACTCATAACAGTGCGCGGCCGCGAGGTCCTCAAACGCGCGGACGTCATACTCCATGACAGGCTGGCCGCCCCGGAGCTTCTCAGCAACGCTCCTGGCGGGGCTGAGATCATATTCGTAGGTAAGCAGCCCGGGCGCCACGCCTTTTCTCAGGCGGAGATAAACGCTCTTATGGCTGAAAAGGCGTGCGAGGGGCGCATCGTCGTGCGCTTGAAGGGCGGCGATCCGCTGATTTTCGGCAGGGGAGGCGAAGAAGCGGACCACCTCGCGGCGCAGGGGATCGAATTTGAGATAATTCCAGGTGTCAGTGCCGCCTGCGGAGCGGCCGCTTCGACAGGCGTTCCTCTGACTGACAGGAGGATAAGCTCGCGGGTGACATTTGTCACCGCAAGGGAAGGGGACGGCGCCTCGACCGGGGTCGACTGGACGAATCTTGCCAAGACCGGCGGCACGCTTGCAATTTATATGGGCCGCGCCAATCTTGCAAGCACCGCAGCCAGCCTGGTCGAAGGGGGGCTCGAAGCATCTACAGCATGCCTCGTTGTCGAGCGGGCGACGCTTTCGGTTCAACGCACGGTGCACTCGACGCTCGGTGAGGTTGCCTCTGCCTGCGAGGTTGCCGGCATCGAGCCGCCCTGTGTAGTCATGGTTGGAGGGGTGACCGAGCAGTATCCATCGGCGGCGTGGTTTGAAAAGCGCCCCCTCTTCTCGCGACATATCATGGTAACGCGCCCGGCCGGCCAGCAGGAATGGCTCCTCGCCGCATTTACGACTCTGGGCGCTCGCGTAAGTAGCTTTCCCACGATAGAGATCTCACCGGAACCGCCTGAAAGGCTCAAGGAGGGGCTTTTGCACCTGGAGGAATCCGACTGGGTGGTTTTCACCAGCGCCAACGGCGTTGGGGTGTTTTTTGATGCGCTCGACGCGGCCTGTCTCGATGCGCGCTTCATGGGCGGCAGGCGCGTCGCAGCGATAGGTTCTGCGACCGGTGAAGCCCTCTCGCGCAGAGGCATCAGGGCTGATATGGTGCCGGCACACTTTACAGGCGCTGCCCTGCTGACTGATCTTCTGGAAGAATCGCTGCCTGGACAGCGCATTCTGCTGTGGCGTGCGGATGCTGCCGGGCGGCTGCTGCCCGAGGGACTGAGAAAAGCCGGCCGGCACGTAGTGGACTTCACTGCCTACCGCGTTGAGAAACCGTCGCAGCAGGGCAGGGGCGCTGTAAGTGCACTGGAGGCGGCGCCCCCTGATGCGATACTGTTTACAAGTGGGCTTACAGTGCTGAACTTCATCGAGATCGTGGGGCGCGAACGTGCGTTGGCTCTTGTCGGGCGCTCGGTGGTGGTCAGCATCGGCCCGGTGACCACGGCTGCGCTGGCGAAGTCGGGAATCAGGGTTGCAGCCGAGGCGCAGCCGCACGACCGGCAGGGCCTTCTTGATGCGACGCTCTCGGTGCTTGGTGCACAAGCCCCACAGTGGTTCGATGCATGGCGTCTCAAGACTACCGGGAAGGGTGCCCCCTGGAGCGAAAGTCGAGATAACCCTGCAAAATGATCTGGGCGGCGACCATGTCGACGCGCTTCATGCGGCGGCGGCGTGACCAGCCCGTTTCTCTGAGGTGCCTTTCTGCCTGCCGGGTGGAAAGTCTTTCGTCCCAGGTTATAACCGGCAGGCCCGTTTTCTCCACCAGGACATCCCTGAAGGCCAATGCTTGCTCAGCCTTTTTGCCGAGTGTGTCGTCCATGTTTCGCGGGAGACCCAGCACAATTTCGCCCGCCTCGTACTCGCGTGCGAGCGCACCTATCTTCTCTGCGGCCTCTGCAAGGTCGCCCTCGACCACAACAGCCTCCAGCGGTTGCGCAAAGTTACCCATGGGGTCTGAGAGCGCCAGGCCTATCCGTTTTTCTCCGAAATCAACGCCAAGTATTCTCATAGTGGCCTCAGATGTATTTGCGTGTGCTGTCGTCCTGTTCGAGCTGCGATACAAGCCTTTTAACATCCCCTATGCGGTCTGCCGGACAGACAAGGGTGGCATCGCCTGTATGGATGACGACCAGATCGCTGCAGCCGACGACCGCCACCATGTGGTCTTCATCGCCGACGATGGTGCAGCCAGTGGAGTCGAGCGTGCGGGCCTCGCCACGAATGGCGTTACCATCTGCATCTTCTTCGAGATAATCCCTGAGCGTCACGGGTGATCCGACGTCATCCCACTTGAAGTCGGCCTCGACCATGGCGATGTTGTCAGCCTTTTCCATTACGGCGTAATCAATAGATATCTTGGGCAGGCCTGTGTAAGCCCCGGCCAAAGCCCCGCTGAAACCTTCTCCGGCGAAAGCGGCGCCAAGTGGTGCGATTCGCTCGTAATGCACCGGCGCATGGCGCCTTGCGGCATCGAGAATATCCCGCGCACGCCACACAAACATCCCCGAATTCCAGTAATGGATGCCGTCTGCAAGATACTCTTGTGCGGTTGGCGGATCAGGCTTTTCGCGGAAGGCGGCCACGCGAAAAGCTCCCTCGACCCCCTCGAAAGGTGCGCCCCTTTCGATGTACCCGTAGCCGGTAGCCGCGTAACGCGGGCGTACTCCGAATGTTACGAGATGGCCAGTCTCGGCAACCTCGACGGCGCGCATGACCGTCGCCTCGAAGGCTTCAATCGGCGAGATGACATGATCGGCCGCTTTGACGAGCATCACTGCTTCTTCATCGACAGCGGCAATTATCGCTGCGCCAAGAAAGACTGCAGCGGCGCTGTCTCTGGCCGCCGGTTCGGCGATTATGTTTTTGCGCGGGAGGCCGCCGGCCTGATTAGCCAGAAGCGCGGCCTGGTCGGTATTGGTGATGACGAGAGTGCGCTCGGATGGTGTCAGGCGGGCTATCCTTTCAAGAGCCATCTCAAAGAGGCTGCTGCGCCCGATGAGCTGGAGGCCCTGCTTGGGCGCAGAGCGCCGCGAAAGCGGCCAGAAACGGGTGCCGGCCCCGCCAGCCATTATCACCGTGTAAAGCATATCGCCCTCCTGTCAATCGATCGCGCGGGGCGCTAAAATGTACAATGATTGCCGGCGAAGCTTCCAGCCCCTCTAAGGCTCGATCCAGAACGGGTTGGTCCACGCGACTTTTCCGTCATGTCCGTGAACCTCCACGCGGATGTATCTCTCTTCGCCGGTAACGCTGTATGCGGCGCGCTTGACGTGCTCGCCAGACACGATGTGCGCCACGCGCGCATTGGCGGTTATGAACTTCACGGCCTTGGCCGAGGATGTATACACCTCAATTGTGTTGTCGGTGACCCTGATGGTCTCTATGCGGGGTCCAGCGGTCGAATAGTAGTCGCCGCGTGCAATGGCGCCGAGGATGCTTTCTGACTCTTTCTCGGCGTTTGCCCATATCCAGCCCGTCGCGAAGTCGACAGTAGGACGGTGCATATCATCGACGGCCAGGCCAAACCGCCGCGTGCCCAGCCGGGACATGTGCCTGTCCCAGTAGTCGTTTGAAAAGCCGCGGCCAACCTCCTTGTCGCAGCTGCCGTTGTAGACTTCAAAGGCGGCGTATCCCTTGAGCTCGTCAAAGACATCATAAGGCATGAAGCTCCACCTCGGATGACACACGATGGCAAGGCCGCGGCGATGCCTTATTTCATCAATAATGGCCTGAGCGCTATCCATACGCGGTATCCTGCCGGTCTCACCGAGGCTGACAATGTGGCAGTCGAAGCCTGTACCTTCACTTACGTGGCACTCCTGCGCGCCCAGCAATACCATACCGTCATGCCGCCTGCAGGGACTGAATGTGTCGTGGTCGGTCAGTGCCAGAAAGTCGTAGCCATCGTCTCTGTAAATTGCGAGCACCTCGCTGCGCTCTGCGGCGCCGTCAGACTCACGGGTATGGGTGTGCAGGTTGCCCTTGAGCCAGTTGCAATCACTGCAATATGGGTTCAGGACTTTCATGGATTTCCGTCTCTTCCCGCCACGGAACAGCGATGAGGACTAACCGCGGCGCTTTATCCTGCCTTTAAGCGCCAGATCCAGACGGCGCGAGGAAAGATCAATGTCCTTAACAGTGACGATCACAGGGTCCCCGAGGCGATATGACTCGCCTTTTCTCCCGCTTGTCAGCCTGCGTCCGCGCTCATCGAAGCGCATGTTCGCACCGGGAAGCTCGCTGACATGCACGAAGCCGTCCACTACAAGGCTTGCGAGCTCCACGAAAATTCCAAATGGCTTGACGCCGGTGATTATCCCTTCGTACTCGCCCTCAGGATGCTTTTCAAGGTATCGCAGGGTCTTGAGCTTAGTCAGCTCACGCTCAGCCGCCTCGGCCCTTCTCGAGAGCTCAGAGCACCTGAGCGCTATCTGCGGCAGGCGGGCCGACCACCATTCGCGGCGCTGGTCGCTCAGGGAGCCGGTGAGGTATTCGTCAAGTATCTGATGTATGACGAGGTCGCTGTAGCGCCGGATTGGTGACGTGTAGTGCGAATAGTGCGTGCTAGCAAGTGCATAATGGCCCTTCGCTTCCGGTGAGTACTCGGCGCGCCTCATGGACTTGAGAACGGCAAGGTTTATCACCGGCGACTCGGGCCGCCCGCGCGCGCGCTTGAGTATATCCTGCATCTGGTGCCGGTCGGAGACGTCCCGGATGACAAATCCCATGCTGGTCAGAAATATTTTCAGCGCCTGCAGATCGTCCGCCGATGGCTCATCGTGGATTCTGCGCAAGTGGGGCAGGTTGCGCGTGGTCATAAACTCAGCTACAGCCTCGTTGGCAGCCACCATAAACATCTCAATGAGCTTGTGCGATGCATCGTGAACGACCGGCCTGACCTCGACAACTTCTCCCGCGCCGTCCATTTCGAGCTCGACCTCCGGCATGTCCAGCTCGAGCATGCCGGCTTCGAGGCGCCTCTTCTCGAGTATCCTCGCAAGCTCGGCCGTCTCGCTGAGAAGTCCACGGATATCTTCGTTGAGCTCCAGACCCTCCGGCTCGCGCCCAGCCAAAAAAGCCGATGCCTGCTCATAGGTCATGCGCTTGGCGGAGCGTATGACGCTCTTGTGGATCTCGTGTCCGAGAAGCTCACCCCTGCGGTTGTAGCGCAGTATGACCGTCTTGGCGAGGCGGTCTTCATTTTCGCGCAGTGAGGCGATGCCGTTGGAAATCTCGTGCGGCAGCATGGGGATAACTCTGGTGGGCAGGTAGACGCTTGTGGCGCGCCTGGCGGCATCCTCATCGAGCGCCGATCCCACCTTGGCGTACTGTGAGACGTCTGCGATGTGAACGCCGAGCAGCCAGCCATCGGCGGTGCGCTTGATGCTTATCGCATCATCGAAATCCCGAGCATGCACAGGGTCGATCGTTATGACGGTGCGATCGCGCAGGTCAAGGCGCCCCTCCAGATCGCTCGATCTGATGCTCTCGGGTATGCTGCGGGCCTGCTGTAGCGTCTCGGGGCGAAACTCTTCCGGCAGGTCAAACTCGCGTATCACCGCGGGAGTATCGGTAGTCGGGTCTGATGCGGCCCCGAGGACCTCGACGACCACACCACCGGGCGTTCCGCCTGCGCGCGGCCAAGACTGCACCTCTACCACCACCTTCTCGCCTGTACGCGCACGGACGCCCTCGGTTAACGAAGCGTCGATTTGCCTTATGGCCGATGCCCCGTCCACAAGGACACGTCCGCCCCCGTCATGCGACTGGAAGGTTCCCACGAAGTTGACACGGTGCCGTTTGACCACGTACTCGACCTTGCCAGAGGGCTGGCCAAAGCGGCCCTTGCTCCTGGTGATGCGCGCCGCGACGAGGTCGCCGTCTGTTGCAGAGCGCATATCCTGCTGTGCGACATAGATGTCATGGCGGTGTCTGTCGCGGTCGAGGGGCACTACAAAGCCGAAGCCCGCCTTGGCAACGTCAAGGTTTCCGATCACAAGGTCGGCGCGCTGCGGAAGTGTGTAGCGCCCTCCCGCAAGCCTTGCTATGCGGCCCTGGTACTCGAGTGCTTCAAGGTTTGCGTATAAGGTGTCAAGCTGGCCTTCGGGTATTTTCAGCTTTTCGGCAAGGTCTTTGGCTGTGGCGGGGGTATACTTCTTTTTTCTAAGCTCTTTGATGATGCTTTGCGTATGGAGCATAAGGCCTCTGCAGCTTGAGGGAATGTATTCACCGGCAACAAGCGCGCTATCTGCCATAAGTGGCCCAGAAATCCTCCTCGGGCCTGACCGACGCCGCGTCAACGATCTCGATCTTCCTTATGTATGTGCGCTCCCAGCTGTAGCCGCGATGGTCCCAGCGAGTGTCGCCGATTCGTTCGGCGATGTTGAACCCGTCTATAACCCGGCCGAAGACAGTTATCGTACCCTCGTGATCGGAACCGTCGGTGAGAAGTATCATAAACTCGCTGGATACTTGCGGGGCCTCCTGCGAGGAAAGCGCTACCAGCGTGCCGGGAACCGGAGATACATTGTTAAACTCCATGTTAAGCCAGTAGCCGGCCGATCCTCCTCTCATGCCGGTGGGGGATCCGGCCTGTATGTAATTGTAAGGCAGGCTGCGATGAAAATAGAGGCCATCATAGAATCCGTTTTCAACCAGGTAAAAGAAGTTTTTGCACGTTCGCGGCGCCAGCTCAGGATAAAGCTCTACGGTGATGGTTCCCATGCTCGTGTGTATGAGAGCGGCTTTACCCTCCATGGCGGCGATGTCCGCAGGGGAGATCCTGGTGTCCGGGGGCGGCAGGATCTTGTCTGGCGGCACTACTAACGGCGTTGCAGCATCCATCTCTTCAGGCGGCTCCAGATCGTCTTCCAAGTCTGCGCCCGCCATCAAAACATTGTATTCATACTGGCTGATTCGTTCGGACTCGAGCTCCGCTCTCAAAAAATCTCCTACCGACTTCCCGATCGTAAAGGCCTCCTGCTTTGCCAGCTCAAGCTGCAGTGCCTCCCTGCGCGCGGTGTAGTAGGCATTGCCCAGGTAGCCTACCCCGGTTATAACGAAAATGACCAGAAACATGCCAAGAAATACCATGATGAGCTTGGTCACTATGATGCTCGCGCCGTCCCGATCAGCAGCATTCTCAGACATGATTTCCCTATCTCCAAAAGCAGAAACTACTTATCACGGCAAGGCAATTCCCGCCGAATAACTATAGTAAGGGCGGTCTTACCGGTTGTCAACTCCCCATCTCAAAGGCAATACGGCCCACTCCTCAAACTCAATTACGCAGAAAAAGTGCGTGCGTTTGGAACGTCCAGCCGGGGCGGCTGCCAGCGGGCCGTGGCAAAGGGCTCCTGACAGCCTCTGCACCGCCGTCTACAACAGGGCTGTAGAAAAGTAGCGTTCTGCGCGGTCGGGCAGGACTGTCGCTACCATGCCTGAGTTTTTGGCCGCCAAGCGCCGGGCGGCCCAGATATTTGCGCCCGATGATATGCCCACCAGCAGGCCGAAGTCCATGCCGAGCTCCCTGGTTGTCGCTATGGCATCCTCGTCGCTTACCTCTATTACATCGTCGACCATTGAAACGTCCAGTATCTCGGGTATGAAGCCATCTCCTATGCCCTGTATCTGGTGAAGCCCGGGCTCATGACCAAGGAGGGCTGACGCGTTTCTTGGCTCGACGGCTACTATACGGACGCCTTCACGATGTTCCCTTAGAAACTTACCAACGCCCTGGAGCGTGCCACCTGAGCCGACCCCCGCCACGAAGCAGTCAACTTCGCCGGACATCTGCCGCCATAGCTCGACGGCGGTAGTTTCGTAATGAATACGTGGGTTGTCCGGATTTTCGAACTGTTGCGGCACATATATGCGTGGATCTGCTCCTGCCATTCGCCTGACGGCCTCGACTGCACCGGCGATGCCTTCGCTGTCAGGGGTCAGCAGGAGCTCAGCTCCCAGGGCTCTTATAATCTTCTTTCTCTCTTCGCTCATCCCCTCGGGCATGACTATCTTGACCGTGTAACCCTTGAGCCTGCCCACAAGTGCCACACCGATGCCGGTGTTGCCGCTTGTGGGCTCCATTATTATTGAGTTCTTGGTGAGCTTACGGTCACGCTCTGCGCCTTCCAGCATCGCCAGGGCCACCCGGTCCTTTATACTTCCCCCAGGATTGAGAAACTCCGCCTTCGCGAAAATCCGCTCGGCCCCCAGCCTTATAAGCGGCGTATTGCCGATAAGGTCGAGTATATTGTCCGTAAGCATACTTGTGCTCTCCCAATACAACAGGCAGTCAGCGGCCTGGGACAATCAGCCTTGCACGGCAAACCCCATTGTTCACCGCAGCCGTCCTGTGATTACCAGGCTACCCCATTGCGACAAATGGCCGAAAGCTTGTCACGATCTCACGTCGCCATGACCGGATCTCGCCATCGACGATAACCTCGACCTTACGCGCCGCTTTTTGACATATACACACCAGGTCCCCAATGTCGCCATCGACGGAGATAAGGGCAAGCCCCACGTGGGGGCGCCCCGGGGGACCGAAAACGAGAAATGCACCCGCCGCGAAGCCGGCGGTGTCCTTGAGCAGCTTGATTGCGGCTGAGCCATCGGGTACAGGGCCGATGGAGACAAACAGCTCCTCGTCCTCGTTCATATAGTCTGCCGGCGGTATGATAACGCCGGGTGTGTAATAGCCTGTGACAGGGACCAGCTCAGCGTAAAGCCTCTTTGAAGCGCTCTGCCGGCTCATAATGACCGTTGCACGTTCGGCGGCCTCCCGGGAGGCCGCCGCATCGAAGCCGGCCTCTGCAAGGAGTCTTCTCGCGGCGGGGTTGGCCTTTTCCCACAGCGCAGCCTGTCGCAGTGCCTCTGCCTGCCCAGAGGCAAGCTTCCAGCGTGCAATCATCTCCTCGAGCCTGTCAAGCGAAGGGGGCTTTTCCTTGCCCTTTGAAACCTTTGACAGCCAGCCTCGATCGACTCCAGCTATCCGCGCTGCATTCGCAATCGACCCCATGCGCATACATATCCGGCCCACAAGCGAGGCAAAAGTCTTCCCGGTAGTGCCCTTTTTCACCAGACGCTCTCCGCAATGTCAGAATTATTAAACCGAATAAGCGGGGCCGGAGTCCATAAGAGTATATAAAAAAAGCTTTTCTTGTTTTAGGTTTTTTTCTTTACCGGAACTTGACGGAGCGGATAATGCGGGCGTAGCGTACGCTACACACGCTGTTTTCAGGGTGAATAAAGCTATAAATCTCAGGCAACCGCGGTGCGTTTGTTATGTCAGTTAGAGCGCGGTTTGCCGGCGCCAGAGAGGCACTTTGCACGCGATCAGGGTCTCTGTCTGATTGTCGGCCCGGGCGCTTAACGATTTTCGTTTGTGGCTTGACCCTGAGGGCTGGAGCTTCTGTTTGAAAGATTAACAGCAAAGGTTCTATTCCAGGCGCGGCGCCCGCCGGCGGAGAAGGTCCCTCCGGCGGGTACCGGGCTACGTGCCCGGCGGCCCCGCTGCCGCGCCTGGCATTTCTGCGTGCGCCCGCCGGCATGCCTGGTCTCGCATGAGGTCGTGAGGGCCACACCAGGCCTTTTTACAGGTCGGGCGCGTCGCAAGCTTGACTCACCAGCGGCGAGCCAATGCGTACATGATTGGTTGTTTCTTCTGTGATCGCCTGGTGTCGTGCAGGGCATGGCCCTTTCAAGTGCCGGCAGGATCTGTCTCCTTTCCCCCGAGTTTCCGCGCCAGACGACCTGGCGGCCGGCTTGCCCTCATGAAGTGCTATTACCAACATAAATGAGGCCGCGCCTGCAGGTACGTCTTGCCTTTCTCTCGCGGTTTTCCGATAATAAAGCGATGCTCATCTGGCTGCTTAAGGAAAGGTGGTGGGTCTTATGAAATGGGAAATCCCCCGACAGGAACAAAGCTATTTGCGCGGGCTCGCCGCGAAGCAGGCCGAGTACGCAGCCTTGCCGGTAATGCTGGAGCGGCGGAAAATGTGGTACGCTTTGAACGACGGCGAGCCTGGCGCGCGCCCGCCTATCATTATCGAGACTGTGACCTTTGACCGTGACTTCATGCCCGAAGGCATCCTGCGTTGCACGTCGGATGCCGGCCAGTGCATAGAACGACAGCTGCTGCGAAACATCAGAAATCATGAGCTGATTGACGACGACAAGGTCATTCCGGACTTTTTCCAGGTGGATTGGTTTACAGATATAGATGAATTCGGCGTCGAGATACCTACCGAGAGACTTAAAGATTCCCAAGGCATCGAGACAGGTTATCGCTATCTCCACCCGATAAAAGACATAAGGCGGGACATCGAGATGCTGCGCCCGGCGCAGTGCAGCGTGGACCGCGAGGGTACAATGGCGTGGAAGGCATTTGTCGAGGAGGTCCTTGACGGTGCGCTTGAGGTTCAGCTCGCCGGGCGCGCTGCGCGCGGCACCATGCTTACCAACCGCGTCGTCAAACTTATGGGAATGGAGGCATATTTTCTGGCAATGTACGATGCACCCGACCACCTGCACCGACTGATGGGCTATCTCAGAGACAATGCACTCAGGCAGATGCGATGGGCAGAGAGCGAAGGGCTGCTGGTACTGAACAATACTAACCAGACCAGCTTCGGCTCGAGTTACAACTTTACTACCAGGTTGCCGGCGCCGGATTACAATGGCGGGCCCGCGAGGATGCAAGACATGTGGGGCTGCGCCAATTCCCAGGAAACCATAGGCATCTCGCCGTCAATGTACAACGAGTTCTGCTTTCCATACTATAGCGACGCATGTGAGCCATTGGGGCTGCTTTACTATGGCTGCTGTGAGCCGGCACATCCCTTCTGGCAGGACATAAGCCGCCTTCCGCACCTCAAGAAGGTCTCGATATCCCGCTGGTGCGATGAGCGGGTGATGGGGGAGGCCCTTCGCGGTAGCGATATTGTTTACTCGCGCAAGCCCCATCCGAACTTCCTCAGTGTTGATGAGAAACTCAAGGAGGAG
>SLPQ01000072.1 GCA_007131925.1 Candidatus Brocadiia bacterium
GAAGAGCACGAAACCGAACTCGACCGTCGGGTCGCGGAAGAGGCCAGGAAACTGGCTTGAGAAGTCTTTCGGAGGAGATGTATGCCGACTATTAATCAGCTGGTCAGAAAAGGCCGCAAGAAGATCAAAAAGAAAAGCAAGGCGCCCGTGCTCGAAAGCTGCCCCCAGAAGAGGGGTGTATGCATGACCGTGCGCACCATGACGCCCAAGAAGCCCAACTCGGCGCTTCGCAAGATCGCAAGGGTCCGCCTTTCCAACGGCAAGGAAGTTACTGCATATATTCCGGGCGAGGGGCACAATCTTCAGGAGCATTCCATAGTCATGGTTCGCGGCGGCAGAGTTCGCGACCTTCCCGGCGTGAAGTACCACATAGTGCGAGGCGTGCTTGACTGTGCGGGCGTCGACGGCCGCAACAAGAGCCGTTCGAAGTACGGCACGAAGTCGCCGAAGTAAATGCAGAAGATTGACCGAGTACACTCTGGAGAGCTATAATGGCTAATAAGCCTACGGCAAGCGTCAAGCAACTGGTTGGAGACCCCCGTTTCGACAGCAAGCTTGTTATGAAGTTTGTGAACTGCCTGATGTACGACGGCAAGAAGGCCACGTCATTGCGCGTTTTTTACGATGCCATGGACTTGGTTGTGCAGCGCGTTACCGACAAGGAGCCTCTGGAGGTCTTCGAGACGGCGCTCAACAACGTCAAGCCGCTTGTTGAAGTGCGTTCGAAGCGGGTAGGCGGCGCGACCTACCAGGTGCCGATGGAGGTAAATCCGAAGCGGCGCCAGGCGCTGGCCATCCGGTGGCTGCTGCAGGCAGTGCGTGCGCGCAAGGGGCGGCCGATGTCAGAGAGGCTTGCCGAGGAGCTCATCGCCGCCTTCAACAGGGAGGGTGCGGCCATGAGCACACGCGATAACACGCATAAGATGGCCGAGGCCAACAAGGCCTTTGCCCATTTCGCATGGCGCTGATCGTGTCAATCTGATAACCTCTTTGCCGAGGCGCGGATCATAAGGAGGGCCCCATGGCCCTTCCTGCCTTAAACGTAATCCGCGCCCGATTACTATTATGAACTTCGCGGGTAGACCGCAGGATATGAACGTGGCGAATGCTGATTCCACAATCAAAAGACCGCCCGTCCAGAGACGGCGAAATATAGGCATAATAGCGCACATCGACGCCGGTAAGACCACCGTCAGCGAGCGCATCCTCTTCTACACCGGTAAAGAGCACCGGATGGGAGAGGTTGACGATGGCACCGCTACGATGGACTGGATGGCCGATGAGCAGGAGCGGGGCATCACCATCACGTCGGCCGCCACCACCACCAACTGGCGCGACTGCGAGATCACCATAATCGACACGCCGGGCCACGTCGACTTCACCGCTGAGGTCGAGCGGTCGCTGCGCGTGCTGGACGGCGCGGTGGTCGTCTTTTCGGGCGTCGAGGGTGTGGAGGCTCAGTCGGAGACCGTCTGGCATCAGGCTGACCATTACAATGTCCCGCGCATGGCGTTTGTGAACAAGCTTGACCGGATGGGGGCGGACTTCGAAGGAGTCGTCAGGCAGATTCGCGACAGGCTCGGCGCCTTGCCGGTGGTCATCTCGCTGCCTGACGGGCTTGAGAGTGAATTTGACGCGGTAATAGACCTTGTCGAGATGAAGATCTTTCGCTTTGATCCCGAGACCAAGGGCGCAGGTATCAGGATGGAAGATATTCCTGCAGAGCATCTCAAGCGCGCGCGCGCCGCGCGTGAGGGGATGGTTGAGGCGGTCTGCGATCACGACGACGAGCTCATGGAGAAATATCTCGGCGGCTACTGGAGCAAAGACGACTTTCGCGCGGCGCTGCGAAGGGCCACGATCAGCGGTGCGGTCGTGCCGGTGCTGTGCGGATCTGCGCTCAAGTACAAGGGTATCCAGCTGCTGCTTGACGCGATCTGTGAATATCTGCCCGCACCGACCGATCGTCCCGGCGTCACCGGCGTCCATCCCAAGAAGGGCGAGACGATTGAGAGGTCCTGCGACCCGGGCGCGCCGCTGGCCGCGCTTGCTTTCAAGATATCCGCAGACCCGCACGGTGACCTCACTTACGTGAGGATATACTCCGGCACACTCTCTACCGGTACGCGCGTGTGGAATCCCGAGCGGCGTCAGAAGGAAAACATCACACGTCTCTGGCTCATGCATGCCCACGAGCGCATCAGAATAGAGCGCGCCGAGGCTGGTGACATAATTGCCGTCGTGGGCCTGAAGGAAACGGTCACCGGCGACACTCTGTGTGATCAGGCTCACCATATTATGCTTGAAAACATAAGATTTCCTGAGACCGTAATCTCTATGGCCGTTGAGCCCAAGACCACCGCCGACAGAGAGCTGCTCTCTCAGACACTGCAGAGGATGAGCCGGGAGGACCCGACTTTCAGATGGAAAAGCGATGAGGACACCGCCCAGATGATTGTCTCCGGCATGGGCGAGCTGCACCTTGATGTGATAAAGAGCAGGATGCGCAGGGAATACGGACTGGAGGCGCGCTTTGGCGAGCCGCGCGTGGCCTACAAGGAGACCATCACCGCACCTGTAAAGGTCGAAGCGGACTTCATAAGGCAGAGCGGCGGGCGGGGGCAGTACGCGGTGGTCGAGATGGCCTTTGAGCCGGCGCGCGACACAGCGACGGTCGAGTTTGAAAACAGGGTCCGCAGCGGGCACGTCAGTGCGGAGTACGCGAGTGCCGTGGAGCAGGGCGTAGCGGATGCGGCCCGCGCCGGCGGGCGTACAGGCTATCCTGTCGTTCAGCTCAGGGCCATCCTTTTGGATGGCAAGGAGCACCCGGTCGATTCCAGCGATATTGCCTTTGCGGCCGCGGGCGCGATGGCCTTTCGCATGGCGCTTGACAAGGCCGAAACGGTCCTGCTTGAGCCGCTGATGAGACTGGAGGTTCGCTGCCCTGATGAGTATATCGGAGATGTCCTAAACGATATGACCTCCCGCAAGGCTGAGATCAGTGAGATGGAGACCAAGGGCAAGCTGCGGGTGATTCACGCCGTGGCGCCTCTTAGAAATATGTTTGGCTATGCCAGCCGCCTGAGGAGTCTCACACAGGGCAGAGGCACGTATACGATGGAGCCTTCGCGTTACGCACCCGCGCCGCATGAGGTGCTGGAGAGCGTGTTTTTCTGAGCATCAGCAGGCTCGCGGTGGCCGCATTGTAACGGTCAGAGGCGGATGCTTGCGCGGTCCGCGAGGGCGGCTGTGAAGATGGAAAAATAAGAGCACCAAGGCATTATTCGTTTGACAGGGTGGAGGCGCTTAAGTAAACTGGCGGTTTTTCGTAAGCCAGCCCTCTTTGCCGCAACATAAGCGCGTCTTGAGGTGGGGCGGTTTCTGCTCTCATACGGAATCTGGAGGCAGTCAATGGAGGAGAACAGGATCAGGATCAGGATGGAGGCATACGACCATCAAATCCTTGATCAGTCCGCCGCCGAAATCGTGGAGACGGCCAAGAGGACCGGTGCGCGAGTCTCGGGGCCCGTGCCGCTGCCTACGCGTATCGAGCGGTACACTGTGCTGCGCTCCCCGCATATTGACAAGAAGTCCCGCGAGCAGTTTGAGATCAGGACGCACAAGAGGTTGATAGACATTTATGAGCCGACTGCCAAGACGGTGGACTCCCTTGGCAAGGTGGAGGTTCCCGCGGGCGTGTTCATCAAGATAAAGGCATAGGGCGATAGCATGTTGACTTCCCTTCTGGGCAAGAAAATCGGAATGACGCAGGTGACCGACGGCCAGGGCCGCGTGGTGCCGGTGACCGTCCTGCAGGCAGGCCCCTGTGAAGTACTGCAGGTCAAGACCAGCCAGCGAGACGGCTACGAGGCCGTACAGCTCGGCTTTGACGAGAAGAAGGCTAAGAACACAACCAGACCTCTTGAGGGGCACTTTGCCGCCGCTGGTGTCGCGCCAAAGCGCTTTGTCAGGGAGGTGCCTGGTGACGGAGCAGAGCACGAGCCGAGCGAGGCCGTTACAGTGGAGATATTCAATGACGTCCATTTTGTGGACGTTATCGGCACGTCCAAGGGCAAGGGCTTCGCCGGAGTTATGAAGCGGTGGGGCTTTGCCGGGCACAAGGCAACCCACGGTGCCTCCGGCAAGCGCGTCTTGGGCTCGATCGGCATGTCGGCATGGCCCTCGCGCGTACTCAGGGGCAAGAAGATGCCGGGCCAGATGGGAAACAGGCGCGTGATGGTCAAGGGGCTTGAAGTGATCAAGGTCGATCGTGAGAGAAACCTCCTGCTGGTAAAGGGCGCGGTGCCCGGTCACAACGGCTCCTATGTGCAGATAAAGAGAAGCGTTGAGCGGCGAAAGGCAAGAAATAAGCGTCATTGAGATAGAGAAGGTCGAAGATGATTGAGGTCAAGGCGTACGACGCCGAGGGCAACCAAACCGACTCAATCCAGGTCGATGAGGCCTGGTTTGGCGGAGCGGTGCGGGCTCAGCTGCTGCGACAGGCGGTACTGATGTACCAGGCCAACAGGCGCCAGGGCACAGCAAGCACCCTGAGGCGCAGCGAGGTGGCCGGCAGCACCAGGAAGCTCTACAGACAGAAGAACACCGGCCGTGCCAGGGTCGGCGACAGGAGTGCACCGCACAGGAAGGGCGGGGCGCCGGCCTTTGGGCCGAAGCCGCGCGATTATTCCTACTCGATGCCGAAAAAGGCGCTCAGGGCGGCGCTGGATAGCGCTCTTCTTGCCAAGCTCGAAGACGGAGAGGTCATCGTGGCCGACTGCGCAACGCCTGAGGCGCCAAAGACCAGGCCGGTAGCGGAGTACCTTGCCACGATCGGCATCGCCCACGGGACCACGTGTCTTTATGTCACGCCGGAGGTAGACAGGATATTTTACCGCAGTGGCAGGAATATCGATGGGTTTGAGATTGCTCCGCTCAGAGAGATTAACGCTTATGCGATTGTGAAGCCCTCGCGTGTGGTCTTCAGCAGGCGGGCTTTTGATGAACTGCTTAGAGAGCGGCGGTGAAAATGGAAGCTCACAAGATAATACTGAAGCCGCTCTTGACCGAAAAGGCGGTGGCGGCCGGCCAGGACACCAATACGTATGCCTTCGAGGTGGCACCGACTGCCAACAAGATCGAGATTTCCAAGGCGATCGAGAATGTCTTCAAGGTGAAGGTTCTGAAAGTCAGGACCGCCAGGCGCAAGGGCGGGCGCAGGCGTTACGGCTACAAATGGATGGAAGAGCCTGCCGTCAAGCGCGCCTACGTGACGCTGGCGGAGGGCGATCGTATAGACCTGCTCTGAGGCCGGTGCTATGAGCCGAGCCGCAAAGCGCAGAAAAAGGCTTGGCTGGACAATCGCCGGCGCGCTTGTTGTGATAGTGGCCCTGAACACCTTCGTGGTGCGCCAGGGCAGGGTGAGGCTTCGCTCCATGGAGCCCGTGCTCAATGAGGGCGACTGGGTACTGTTTGAAAAGCCGGGGCTGAAGCGAGCAGGGGCGAGGCGCTTTGACATAGTCGTGTTCAAGGCACCAAACGACCCGGACTCGATCTACATAAAGCGTGTAATCGGCCTGCCCGGCGAGATCGTCGAGGCCCGGCAGGGCGCGCTGTATGTGGACGGCAGGGCAGTGCAGATGCCCTGCGGGGTCGACTGGGGCGGCGTTGAGTTTGCGCCTGCTACGGTCAGGGCCGCGCACTACTTTGTGGTGGGTGACAATCCGTCGGAGTCGCGTGATTCGCGCGACTGGGGCGGTGTGCCAAGAGACTACATTCTTGGCAGAGTGTTATGGCGGTTCTGGCCCCCCGGGGCCATGAAGATATACAGGCGCTGCGACGCCGCGCACGAGGGAGCTGGAAATGCCGATAAAGGAATATAAACCGACCAACAACGCCCGGCGGTCGATGTCTGTGCTCGACAGGAGCGGCGTCGCCAGGAAGCGCGCCGAGAAGGCGCTCACCAGGCGTATCAGCCGCAAGGGCGGTCGCAACAACCATGGCAAGATAACCACGAGGCACCGCGGCGGGGGCGCGCGCAAGATATATCGTCTGGTTGACTTCAAGCGCAACAAGGACGATGTCCCGGCCAGAGTGGTCTCGATCGAATATGATCCGAACCGAAGCGCCAACCTCGCCCTGCTGGCGTATGCCGACGGCGAAAAGCGCTATATACTCTGCCCCCAGGGTCTCGTAGTGGGCGCCACTGTCTCCAGTGGGGAGAGGACCGAGCCGAAGCCCGGCAACTGCATGCCGCTGCGTTCCATACCGCTGGGGCTGCCGATTCACAACATAGAGCTCCAGCCGGGTCGCGGTGGTCAGCTTGCGCGTTCGGCCGGCAATGTGGCCACTCTCGCTGCAAGGGACGGCGACTACGCCCAGATAATACTGCCCTCGGGTGAAACCAGGCGCGTGCATGTGACCTGCAGGGCGACTATCGGCCAGGTGGGCAACTTCGAGCACAACCTCGTCTCCCTGGGCAAGGCTGGCAGAAAGAGGCATATGGGGCGCAGGCCGCACGTACGCGGCACGGCTATGAACCCTGTCGATCACCCCATGGGTGGCGGGGAGGGCAGGACAAAGGGTGGGCGCCATCCTGTAAGCCCGACCGGCGTTCTGGCAAAGGGTGGAAAGACTCGTAAGCGTCGTAAGTCCAGCAACACGTTCATTATACGCAGGCGGACTAAGTAGGGAGCCTGAGACTCATGGGACGTTCCATAAAAAAGGGACCATTTGTCGACCCCAAGCTTCTCAAGAAGGTTGACAAACAGAAGGACACTGGGGACAGAGAGCCTATCAGGACCTGGTCGCGTGCATCGACCATAGTGCCGGAGTTTGTCTCTCACACCTTCAACGTCCATAACGGCCGCACCTTTATAAGGGTCTTCGTGACTGAGGAGATGGTCGGCCACAAGCTGGGCGAGTTTGCCCTTACGAGAACCTTCAGGGGTCATGGCGGCAAGCGGGCCAGAGAGCGCTGATAAGGAAACGTCTATGCCGTACACAGCCAGACACAGATTTGCCAGGATATCGCCTACCAAGGTGAGACCGGTCGCGCGAATGATAACGGGTATGCCGGTGCCTGAGGCGCTGGAGACGCTCGGGTTCAGTCCGAAGCGTGGGGCGAAGATGCTGCTTAAGGTGCTCCAGAGCGCGGTGGCCAATGCGGGCGGCGACGCCGAGCCGGATGAGATGTTTGTGCTGGAGGCGCGAGTCGACGGTGGCCCGGTTGCGCCGGGTACCAAGCGGTGGATCCCGGTCTCAAGAGGGATGGCCCACGGCATACGAAAGAGGACAAGCCACATAATGGTCATGATCGAGCAAACCCAGGCACAAGGTGAAAGCTGATGGGTCAGAAAGTAAGCCCTACGGGCCTCCGGCTGGGAATAGTTGAAGACTGGCGCAGCCGCTGGTATGCCGGAAAGAAAGGCTTCAAGGAGGCGCTGCTTGAGGATCACAACATCCGCAAGTACGTCAAGAAGAACTACAAGTTTGCAGGCATACCGAAAATTGAGATAGAGCGCATGGGCGAGGGCGAGGAGGTCAATGTCATCCTCCATACCGCCCGCCCCGGCCTGGTCATAGGTCGCAAGGGTGCCGAGGTCGATAAGTTGCGCGCCAAGCTCGAAGAGATAACCGGTAAGAAGGTAAACGTGAACATTATCGAAGTTTCGAAGCCGGAGCTTGACGCCCAGCTGGTCGGCGAGTCCATTGCCGAACAGCTTGAAAAGCGCGCGTCATTTCGACGCACCATGAAAAAGGCCGTCGAGATGGCCATGCAGTCTGGAGCGCTGGGCATAAAGGTTATCTGTTCTGGCAGGCTGGGCGGAGCTGAGATCGCGCGGACCGAGACACAGAGCGAAGGCAGCATACCGCTGCATACCTTGCGGGCCATTATTGATTATGGCCTTGCAGAGGCGGTGACGACCTACGGCACCATCGGCGTGAAAGTCTGGATCTACAAGGGCCTCATCGAAGAACAGGAGACCATGAATGCCGCTGATGCCAAAACGCGTTAAGTTCAGAAAGAGCCAGCGCGGGAAGTGCCAGGGCAAGGCCACCCGTGGCAACCGGGTGTCCTTCGGCGAGTACGGCCTTCAGTCCTTGGAGTCCGGCTGGATAACCGCCCGCCAGATAGAGGCCGGGCGCGTCGCCGCTACCCACTTTCTGGGGCGTGAGGGCAAGGTCTGGGTGCGAATATTCCCGCACAAGAGCATTACCAAAAAGCCCCTCGAAACCCGCATGGGAAAGGGCAAGGGAGAACCTGACGAATGGGTCGCCGTCGTTAAGGAAGGCACTATTCTCTACGAACTGGCCGGTGTTCCCGAGGACATTGCAAGACAGACACTAAGCCGCACCGCCCACAAGATGCCGGTTAGGGTGCGGCTGGTTACGCGGAGGCATATCTGACATGAAGGCCGCCGAGATCAGGGATCTATCAGACGAAGGGCTGCGCGTCGAACTGGCGAACCTCCAGGAAGGGCTCTTTCGTCTGAGGGTCAGAAGGGTGACCGAAAACGCTGATAATGCCGGGGAGGTTCGCGCCGTCAGGCGTGACATCGCCAGGGTCAAGACGGTCATGCGCGAGCGCGAGCTGGCCGGGGAGGCGACGAAGCAATGAAGGTTCGCGGCAAGAGAAAGCTCGTGCAGGGAGTGGTCACCAGCGACAAGATGGACAAGACGATTACAGTGTCTGTTGAGTTTCTGGCGCAGCACCCGGTGTACGGCAAGCGCGTCAGAAGGAGCACCAAGTACAGTGCGCATGACGAGGCCAATGAGGCACGCATGGGCGACAAGGTTGAAATCACGGAAACGCGCCCGCTCTCAAAAAAGAAGAGATGGCGGCTGGTACGGATACTGGAGAGGGGCTGAGGCCGTGCGGATTGCGGAGTCTGAAATATGATCAGGATGCAGTCGAGACTGAACGTTGCTGACAATACCGGCGCCAAGCAGCTCTCCTGCATAAGCGTCACAGGCGTTTCTGGACGCAGCCACGGCGGCGTCGGAGACATAATCGTCTGTTCAGTCAAGTCAGCCATTCCGAACAGCGACGTGAAGGCGGGCGATGTAGTCCGTGCGGTTGTCGTCAGGACCAAGTCGCCGCTGCGCCGGGAGGACGGATCTTATGTGCGGTTCGACTCAAACGCGGCAGTGCTCATTGACACCGAAAGAAACCCGCGGGGCACGCGCATATTCGGGGCCGTAGCGCGCGAACTCAGGCAGAAGGATTTCATGAAAATCATCTCACTGGCTTCTGAGGTGGTCTGAAAAAGGGAGGCTGCGGCGCCATGCAGCGGATAATGAAAAACGATACGGTCGAGGTCATATCGGGCAACGACCGCGGAAAGCGCGGCAGGGTCCTCCAGGTCCTTCCGAAAAAGGATCGGGTCCTGGTCGAAGGTGTCAGATACATCTGGCGGCACGTGCGTCCCAGCCAGCAAAACCCGCAGGGTGGGCGCGTCCAGAAGGAATCGCCCATAGGGGCCTCCTCGGTGCTGCCCGTGTGCGACTCGTGCGAGAGGGGCGTGAGGGTGAGCTTCCACGGAAAGGGTGCGAACAAGGTGCGCGTCTGCAGCAGGTGCGGCGGCCCAATTGCAAGACAGGATTGACGGGGAATCGCTCAATATGGCAAGGCTCGAGGAAAGATACAGAGAGGAAATCATGCCGGCGCTGATGGAGGAGTTTTCCATCACAAACCGCATGGCCGCCCCCGTGATCCGCAAGGTGGTCGTCTCCATGGGTGTCGGACGCGCGACCGAGGAGAGAAAGCGCCTCGAAGATGCTCAGCGGGATATCGCTATTGTCACAGGCCAGAAGTCAATGCTGACGCGCGCGAAAAAGAGCGTATCCAATTTTAAGCTGCGCCAGGGCATGGAGATTGGCTGCAAGGTCACCCTGAGAGATGCGAGGATGTATGAGTTTCTCGACCGTCTCATGAACGTGGCCATGCCTCGAATCCGCGACTTCCGAGGTGTGGCGGGCAACTTCGACAACGCAGGCAACTTCAATATCGGTGTAAGGGATATCTCGATCTTCCCCGAAATCGACCTTGACAGCCTGCAGTTTCAGCAGGGGCTCAATGTCACGCTGGTGACAAAGAACAGTGACCCTGAGAAAAGCCGGCGCATGCTTGCGCTGATGGGAATGCCGTTCAGAAGGGAAAGCTGACTATGGCTCGAAAGGCCCTAATAGAAAAGTCAGGCAGAGCGCCCAAGTATTCCACGCGCTCATACAACAGGTGCCAGATATGCGGCAGACCCCGCGCCTACTACCGTAAGTTCGGGATATGCCGCATCTGTTTCAGGAGCATGGCCTCGAAGGGCCTGATACCCGGCGTTCGCAAGGCCAGCTGGTGAGAGCAGAGACGGGAGTTGCCCTATGTCGATGACCGACCCAATTGCGGACATGCTCACGAGGATCCGCAATGCCATAAGAAACAAGAGTGAAACGGTGGACATGCCCTCCAGCAAGGTCAAGGAAGGGATTGCCGGGGTGCTCAAGGACGAGGGATACATCAGGGACTTCAGCGTGGCCACCGTTGAGGGCGGGCCCCATAAGACGCTGAGGGTGTATCTTAAGTACGGGCCGGAGGGTGAGCAGGTCATAAACGTGATCGATCGCGTCTCCAAGCCCGGCCGCCGCGTCTATTCGGGCGCTGGCGACCTGCCGCATGTCCTCGACGGTCTTGGTATTTCGATAGTCTCGACCTCCAGGGGGATTATTTCCGACCGCAAGTGCCGCAGTCTCAATGCGGGTGGTGAGGTCCTCTGCAAGGTCTGGTAGCAACAGGAGCGTCAGATGAGCCGCATCGGCAAACAGCCTGTGGCAGTGCCGGCAGGCGTAAAAATTGAGATTGGCAAGGGTTCGCTGAAGGCCGAGGGGCCCAAGGGTTCCCTTAGCCAGCGTCTGCACCCTGACATGATCGTGGAGCACGATGCCTCTGCCGGCGTGATCCGTGTCAGCCGGCCGACCGAGGCCAAGAGACACAAGGCGCTCCATGGTTTGACGCAGCGACTTGTGACCAATGCTGTCGTCGGGGTCAGCGAGGGCTTTATGCGCAGGCTCCAGGTAGTAGGTGTAGGCTACAACGCACGGGCACAAGGTCGGGAGATCACCATGAATCTCGGCTTTTCGAACCCTGTGGTGATGAAGGTTCCTGAGGGCCTGGAGGTGGAGACACCGTCTCCCACGCAGATCATTGTGCGCGGTTGTGACAAGCAGAGGGTCGGCCAGTTTGCCGCCGAGATACGCCACAAGCGTCCGCCGGAGCCTTACAAGGGCAAGGGTGTCAGGTACGAGGATGAGTACGTCCGCCGCAAGGCCGGCAAGGCGTTCGTGGGCGGCCAGTCTTAAGAGAGGTCCGTGAATGGTTGACACCAGGACAAAAGCAGGGCGCCGTAGAAGGCGTCACAATCGCATCCGCCGCCACATAGAGGGCACTTCAGAGAGGCCGCGGCTGGTGGTGTTCAGGAGCTTGAAAAACATTTATGCTCAGCTGATAGATGACGTCGGTGGGCGTACCCTTGTCGCCGCCGGCAGCGACAGCGGGGAGCTAAGGGACATGGAAAAGCTCTCCAAGACCGACACGGCAAAGGCCGTCGGGAAGCTCATCGCCGAAAGGGCCCTGGCGGCCGGCATTAAGAAGGTTTCGTTCGACCGTGCAGGCTACAAGTTTCACGGGCGGGTCAAGGCTCTTGCCGAGGCCGCCCGCGAAGCCGGCCTTGAGTTCTAACGAGGAGGATGGATTTGTCCGCAGCGCGCAGAACCCGCAGGGAAGCCCCCGTCGAAGACCTCCAGGAGACTGTGGTCAAGATAAAGCCGGTCTCAAAGGCCACCAAGGGCGGCCGCAAGCGTTCTTTCAGTGCGCTTGTTGTCGTGGGAAACAAAAACGGCAAGGTCGGCTACGGCTACGGAAAGGCCAACGAAGTCCCTATCGCGATCGAAAAGGGCCTCAAGGAGGCCCGTAAGAGCATGGTCGAGATCTCCCTGAGGAACAACACGATACCGCACACGGTGGTGGGCAGGTTTGGTGCGGCGCAGGTATTTTTCAAGCCGGCTTCGGAAGGTACCGGCGTAATTGCGGGCGCTGCGGTCCGCGCAGTGGTCGAGGCGGCGGGTATCCGGGATATATTGACCAAGTCCCGTGGTACGGCCAACCCCATCAACATCGTCAAGGCTGCCATGCAGGGTCTGGAAAGCCTCAGGGACAAGGGTGAAATTGAA
>SLPQ01000022.1 GCA_007131925.1 Candidatus Brocadiia bacterium
CAGGGCGCAGGGCGGTGATCTTCGCGAGCGCGTGCAGGCTATACGCCGCCAGGTCGCCGATGAGCTGGGCCTTGTGATCCCCCCCATACGTATAAGGGATAACACCGTCAGTCTCGCCGCCAATGAGTACGTTATCAAGATAAAAGGGGTGGGTGTCGCCTCCTCGGAGGCGTATCCAGACCACTTTCTGGCGATGGATTCCGGCCTTGCCGCGGGCAAGCTCCAGGGCATCCAGACACAAGAGCCCGCCTTCGGCCTGCCGGCCACCTGGGTGAGCGCCGCGCAGCGGACCTCCGCGGAAAACATGGGCTACACCGTCGTCGATGCAGCCTCCGTGGTCGCCACGCATCTGACCGAGACCGTCAAGGCGCATGCAGAGGAGATGCTCACCCGCCAGAAGGTCCAGGAGATACTCGACCGCGTCAAGGAGACAAGTCCGGCTCTGGTTGATGAGGTCGTGCCAAATCAGCTGCGTGTGGGGGATGTACAGAAGGTCCTGCAGAACCTCCTGCGGGAGCGGGTCCCGATACGGGACATCGAGACCATACTCGAGGCGCTCGGAGATTACGCAGGCCGTACCAAAGACACGGAGATACTTACCGAGTACGCACGAAATGCTCTGAGCAGATGGATTTCAAACCAGTATGCCGAGAAGGGCAAGATCCATGTGGTTACGCTCGACCCGGCGCTGGAAGATCGCATCAATGCCGCCATAGAGCACAGCGACGCCGGCAGCTACCTTACTCTGCCGCCCGAGGTGGCACAGACCGTGACCACGGCTGCAGTCAGGGAGCTCGAGAAGCTACTTTCGGCTGGACACCTGCCGGTCATCCTGACCAGCCCCCAGGTCCGTGGGCAGGTCAAGCGCCTGATGGACCAGGTGCTCCCGTCCGTGGTGGTGCTGGCTTTCAATGAGATCACCCGTGAGGTGGAAGTGGATTCCCTTGGAATGATAACGGTGAAGGAATGAACGTAAAGAAGTTCGTGGCGCCCACGATGGAGGCGGCTCTGGCCAAGGTAAAGACGTCGTTTGGGCGCGACGCGGTGATACTACACACCAGGTGCTTCAACGCGGGTGGTTTCTTCGGCCTCGGCGGGCGGAGAATGGTAGAAGTGACCGCATCAGATGAGGTGCGCGTGCAGGCGAGGTCGGGGGGCGCCCAGGCCACCGCGCTCGACCAGGCCTATCAAACGAGCCCCTCCCGTAGAGACGGCTTGGCTTCCATCAAGAGTGACATTGCGTGCCTCAAGACAATGATCGAGGACGTATCGCGCCACACGAGGCCCTCCAGCACCGCTTTCTGGCCCGATGAGCTGCGCGGCTGGCACCGCCACCTACTCTCGCGCGGCGTAGGGGAAGCCGTGGCGGTAGAAATCCTTGAGCCGCTGGCGGCACGCATAGCCGGCAACGACAAGACCAGTGCAACAGCCCTCAGGCAGATGGTTATAGAGCGCGTCAGCCAGGCCGTCAAGACCGCCGATCCGATAAAAATGGGCCGGCCCGGCAGCCCCGTGGTCGTTGCATTGGTGGGGCCGACCGGCGTCGGCAAGACTACGACCATTGCAAAGCTGGCGGCCCATTTCGTACTGCGTGAAAGACAGCCGGTAGGGCTTGTGACCCTTGATACCTACCGTATAGCCGCGGTTGAGCAGCTCCGGACCTATGCCCGTATCATTGATGTGCCGCTGGAGGTGGCGCTTTCACCGGAAGACCTCAAGAGCGCCCTCGAGCGGCTCTGTGAGTGCTCGCTTATCTTCGTGGATACGGCCGGACGCAGCCAGAGAGACAAGATGAAGATGAACGACCTGAAAAACTTCTTATGCATCAGGCGCCCCGACCAGGTACACCTTGTCCTTTCCGCAACCGCCGAACGCACCGCGATCAGGGAGATCGTCGACAAGTTCAAGATCTATCGTCCGGATCGCATCCTTCTGACCAAGCTGGACGAACTGCCCGCCTGCGGCAAGCTTCTGGACATTGCAACACTTGCGCCCCAGCCGGTCAGCTATCTTACCACCGGGCAGGACGTGCCCGATGACATAGAAACAGCGCGCCCGGAGCGCATGGCGGCGCTCATCGCCGGGGAGGACGGCATTGACTGTTGATCAGGCCACAAGGCTCAGGCAGCTCGTGACTACCACGGCCAAGCGCGCCCGGGTGATAGCGGTCACCTCGGGAAAAGGCGGGGTGGGCAAATCCAGCATAGCTCTGAATCTCGCAGTTGTCGCCGCGGGACACTTTGGCCGCACGGTGCTGCTCGATGCAGATCTTGGCCTTGCCAACCTCGATGTCATGTGCGGAGTGACTGTCCGCGGCGGTCTGGCCGAGGTCGTGGCCGGCAAGAAGAGACTTAATGAGATTATTGTCAAAACACCTTACAAGGTGGACCTGGTCCCCGGAGCCAGCGGCATTGCGTACGTTGCAGACCTGCCGGACGAGGACAGGGGGCGACTGATGGAACAGATGGATCTGCTGGAAAGACATGCCGATCTTGTGGTGGTCGATACCGGCGCGGGAGTCACGCGCAATGTCGTGCGAACGGCTGCAGCGGCCGATGAGATCTTTGTAGTGGCCACGCCTGAGCCCACCAGCATCACAGACGCTTACGCGACTATCAAACTCATAAGCCGCTGCAATGAGTACGGCACGCTCAAAGTAATCATAAACCAGGCGGATTCCAGGCGGGAGGGCGACCGGGTGGCCGATCGCATTGCCGCGGTCAGCAAGAAGTTTCTCGGCGCCAATGTCACCCCTGGCGGATGCATATTTGCCGATCCTAAAGTAGCCCGTGCAGTCAGGCTGAGAAAGCCGCTTGTTACCGCTTTTCCCGCCAGTCCGGCTGCACTCGGCATCGCAGCTATAGCAAGGGGGCTCAACGGTGCTGACGGAGCGTGCCGCGATGGGGCTTTCATGGGGAGGCTCAAAAAGCTCTTTGGAGGCAAGAAGTGACACGGCGCATTACGGCGATATTCGCACTGCTGGGATTTGCGGTGACGGGACTGATCGAAGCCCTCAAAGGAGCCAGCGTAGGCCATGCTGTGCCCCGCATGATAATAGCGGCACTTGTCATGGCGGGGGTTGGGTGGATCTCGGGGGTTATCGCTGAGAGCGCGATAAGGGAGGCGGTGGAGATAAAGGCGCCGCCCCTGCCGGATGAGCCGCCCATGGAAAGCAAC
>SLPQ01000182.1 GCA_007131925.1 Candidatus Brocadiia bacterium
CGCCTTGAATTCCGCGCTGAACTTCCTCCGCCCTTTGCCCATGTCCTCGCCTCCTGATTCACAGTATAACCAGGCGTCGAGTCCACCTTAAGCAATTGTCCAGTTTTCGGGGAGCATTATACGGATCAGAAACTCAAAGCCTCGCCTCATCATGCGGCGTCATTGTAGGAACCGCGTAACGAGGAAAGCAGCAAGAAAGCCCATCGCAACGCCAGCCACACCGATCAGAGCCATAACAATAATCTCTCTTTGAAATATGCCCATGGCGATCACTCCTACGCGCAAGGGACAGGATGATCTATACTACGAGGATCTATCCCCAACATTATGACCTTCCATTCTGCCCAGGTGTAGACCCCAACAAACCCCCAAGTCCTGTTTTCAAGGATGAACAGGCCCAGTAACTCCCTGTATACTCTGCCTTCACGGAGGGTGATTTTCCAGCACATCACCCAAAGACCTAGCGGTGTACCCCCACATACTACGTACGGATAGGCAATTTGCCCAAAGGGATCCACGAGCGTCGTCGGTCTGTTTCCCACATACCCCCAGCCTCTATGGACGTCGGCCCACATGGCGTCTCTGGACATGAAGAGGCCGACGCCGGGCATGTAGTAGCGGTTGCGGTAGAAGTGCGCATGAGAGAGCCCGCCCGGCTCGTATTCGCGGGCTGTGAAGCGGTAGGGGCACTCCACACCCTCGATCTCGGTAATCACGAGGCCGAAGGCGCGGTAGTCATAGATGTTTTCTACGGTCTCGCTTGCGCCGACCACGTTTCTTACGCTTCCCAGGCCGTCGCGCATGTAGTAGTAGGTGTCCTGCCCCCGCGTCATCGAGAGATTCTCATCGAGCCCAGGAGTCACGTAGCGGCTTTCAAGACTGCCGCAAAAAACCGGCCTCGTTTCGCCGTGCATCTTCAACGCTGCGCCCCCTCAAGGCCGTGCCCCTTCAGGGGCCTTCAAGGCCCTGCCATACGGCTGCGCCCCTTCAGGAGGCCTTCAAGGCTGCGCACCTCCCACGCCATGCGCTTTCAACCGGGCACGTTATGCCTCTCGCGGCAAATGTAGCGGCAAAATCTTAACTTGCAAGCAGATTATCCGCAGTGAAAGAGGAAATATTCTTGCTGACTCCTGAGGGCTCTCATGCTCTCCTTTCAAGATCCGCTGCGCACACCACTCCCACGAGCCAGGACGGCAGGCGTACTCGGCGTCGCTTGCCGTGCCGCTTGCGTGGTCGCGCCCTTGTCACCCGCCCGGCTCGCATTCGCGCGCCGTAAAGCGGTAGGGGCTCGCGACGCCTTCGGTCTGGGTGCCGAGCTCGTCGCCAAAGGCGTGATAGTCGTAAGTGCTGTCAGCGACCTCGGATGTGTCAATGAGGGTGTGGATCGACGTCTCGGAAACCGTGGCGAATCCGTACGGCTGCCACGCCTTCGGCTGGGCGCTTGGCGACTGGTCGGAATCGGTTGAAAACCGCTACACCTACAAAGGGCGCGAATGAGGCTCCGAATCCGAGCAGTACTACTACTGCGCAATGTCCTACAGCGGTGGCTGCCGTTTCACCCGGCACGGCCCGCTTGCGTAGTGATCTATGCCGCCTGTCGCGATCGATACCACCATCTCATTCATACCGATTCCTCCAGGTTCACTGCACTGACGTTGCAGGAAACCGCACGACCGCCGCTTCGGCCTCTCGCGCCTTTCGCAGAAGTCGGCCGCTGGCCAACAGACCGGAAACCACCACGATCATGCTGACTGCGATCCCCGGAGTGTAGCTGGCGGTGGCGTCGTGCAACCAGCCGCCGATCCACGGTCCCGCTATCCCGGACAATCCATACGAGAGAAATACAAGCGGGTACGCACTGCCAAAGAGTTCCGACCCATACCTTGAGCTCACCTGCTCGGCGTAAACGATGAAACATGCCCCGAAGGCGAAGCCGATCAGCATCGAGACGCCCACCACTCCACCAGGCAATGCCGACGCCACGCTCAAGAGTCCGAGGGAAATCGCCAGAAGCAAAAGCGACAGCGAGATGGACCGTTCCCCCACCCTGTCGGCGACCCAGCCCCATATGATGCGGCCCGCGGCATTGCCCACGGCGAAAACCCCGACCGTTGCCGCGGCGAGGACGGGCCGGACGCCTGTAAACAGCGCCAGCGACTTCAGGTTCCCTATCACCATAAGCCCCGCGAACGTCCCGCAGAACATCCCAAGAACCATCGCCAGAAAGAAAGGGTCCCGAAGCAGTGCGCCGGGCGTCCCGCGCGCCTGAGCGCGCGCTTTCCGGCGATGCTCCGGAAGCCTCAGCACCATGGCAGCCATCACGATGGCAAGGCCGTAACACAGACCTATCCATCGGAAAACTGTAAGCACGTCTATGCCGCGACCGAACGCAATCTCCGCAATTGTGGACAGAAGCACCCCCCCGCCACCGAATCCCGCCACCGCTATTCCCGTGACAAGGCCTTTTCGGTTTGGAAAACATTTCATGCACGTTGCAAGCGGACACACGTAGCCGAAACCCGTACCGATCCCCGCCAATACACCGATACCCACCAGCAGCACCGGAAACGAGCCGCCCGACGCAGACGCGATCAGGTATCCCAAGCCGAAAAGCACACCCCCAACGACCGCGATCAGCCTTGGGCCACAGCGCTCGAGGAGCCTGCCTGCGACCACCATCGACACGGTAAATACTGCGATAAGGCTACCGAATACAAGCTGTGTCCGTGTCGTGCTCAGGGCATGCGAGCTGTGCAGCGGTGGGACGAAGCTGCTCCATGCGTACAGCCCCCCAAAACACACCTGCATCACCACGCACGCGGGCACAAGAGCATACTTCATGACACACTCCTTGGCATGGACGTACCGGGGCCGGCGTGAGCGGCCCGTTCAAGCCGGTCATTGATGGCAGCCCCCAGGCCACGCGGTGGGAGACGCTCTGCGAAAATGACTTCGAGGTTCATCGCATCGAGCCTGTGTATTGCGGCGAACAGGTTGGTCGCGGCCTCACGCAGGTCACCGCCCTGCGAGAGCACCTCGACAGCCGCGAAGCCGTCGCGTCTCGACGGCGGCCGAAAAGCCAGCAGACCCGCACAACACGCGGCCACGGGCGGGGCAACCTGATCGCAAAGGACCAGCGGCGTTTTCGGTGCATAGTGATGGGAAAGTCTTCCCGGGGAGGCGGGCCGGTCAGCGTCAACCGGCATCGCCAGGGGACCGGTGATGTCTTCGATCTCTTCCCGTGTCGTGCCGCCCGGCCGCAAAAGCACGGGCGGATCCTCCGAGAGCGAAACGATTGTGGACTCAACACCCACCCGGCAAGGCCCTCCGTCGAGCACCATGTCGATATTGCCGCCCAGGTGCAGCCTTACGTGGTCGGCGGTCGTAGGACTGACGCCGCCAAAGGGGTTGGCACTCGGCGCTGCCACCGGCACACCAGCCTTCCTTATCACGGCAAGCGTCATAGGATGATCCGGCATACGCACGGCCACGGTCGGCAGGCCCGCTGCGGCAATGTCCCTGACGCGGCGGCCGCGCGGCAGCACAAGGGTCAACGGCCCCGGCCAGAAGCGCTCCGCCAGCTCCGTCGCCACCCTTGGGAAATTAGTGACAAGTGACCGAGCCTCTTCGATGGAGGATACGTGGATAATCAGAGGGTCGAAACGCGGCCGCCGCTTGACCTCGAAGATCTTTGCAACAGCCGCGCCGTCGAGGGCGTTGGCGCAAAGCCCATAGACCGTCTCGGTTGGAACGGCTACCACTCCGCCCTCACTGATAATCCTCGCCGCGCAGGTGACCTGCGCTACCAGGTCATCGCAGCTCCGGCGTGCAAACACCGCCTTCGCGGCCAAGATGGCGGCATCCCAGATGCCGTTTACTACGGTTGCACCGGACGAGACATCCTCTCGGTGCTTTCGGCCATGCCCGCTAAGAACATAGATGCCGGAGGCGCCTGCGTTTTTTGCCAGCATTACGTCATGCGGATGGTCACCTATTACAAAAGAGCCGCCGAGGTCAATGCCGAACTCACGCGCCGCGACGTGCAGGTGGTAAGGCTTCGGCTTGATGCATTGACACCCGTCCGAGCGGGAGTGAGGGCAGCAGTAAGTCTCCTCGATTCGGACGCCGAAGCCGGCCAGACGTTCCACGAGTGCCTGATTGACACGCAGCGCCTCCTGCATGGTGATTGCCCCCTGAGCCACGCCGACCTGATGGGTCACGATGAACAAGGCGCAATCCCGCTGGAGCAGCCGTAACGAGCGGACCGTGTCAGGGAACATGACGATTTCCGAAGACCGTCGCAGGTAGCCACGATCTTCGATGAGCGTACCGTCGCGGTCGAGAAACACGGCGCTCCTGGAGGCTTTGAGTCCGTCAGGGGGGACGATCCTTACACCGGTCATCCGTGCAGGCGCTCCTGGATCAGGATGCAGTCAAGCAATACCAGTGCGGCCATGGCCTCCATCACCGGCACTGCGCGCGGCACTATGCAAGGGTCGTGCCGGCCTTCGATCTGGATATCCCGGTTTTCCCCACGCACGTCGCAGGTCTCCTGGCGCAACGCTATGGACGGGGTAGGCTTGACAGCCACGCGGGCCAAAATAGTCTCGCCAGTGCTGATGCCGCCGAGGATGCCGCCTGCGTTGTTGCTCAGGAAGCGTCCGTCGCGCATGGGGTCGTTGTTTTCGCTGCCGCGGGTGAGTGCGGCCGCAAAGCCAGCGCCGAATTCCACTGCCTTCACAGCGCCAACGGAGAAAAACGCCGCCCCCAGGCGCGCGTCGAGCTTTGCAAACACCGGGTCGCCCAGCCCAGCCGGCACGCCTGTTATCTCGACCTGGATGATACCGCCGACCGAGTCACCGGCCTCCCGCGCGGCGACTATGGCGGACTCCATGGCCGCAGCAACCTCACTGTCGCCGCATCGCACGGGATTGCGCTCGACACAGGCGTGGTCGATCCGCGCAGCACGTATGCCGCCGATTTCCAGGGCGCTCGCGCGAATATCTATACCGCGAGCAGCCAGCGCCCTCCTGGCCACGGCCCCGCCCGCCACTCGCGCGGCTGTCTCGCGCCCGGAACTGCGCCCTCCCCCGCGGTGATCTCGAATCCCGTACTTTCTCCAGTATGTAAAGTCGGCGTGGCCCGGACGAAGCAATTCCCTGACCGCCTCGTAATCCATCGAGCGTTGATCCTTATTCTCTATGATCATCGCCACAGGCGAGCCAGTAGTATGCCCCTCAAATACTCCCGAGAGGATGCGCACTCGGTCCTGCTCCCTGCGGGCGCTGGATACCCTGAGGTTGCCGGGGCGGCGGCGGTCAAGGTCGCGCTGGACATCCTCCTGCGAGAGTGGTATACCGGGCGGCACACCGTCAAGGACAGCGCCGATGGCCGCGCCGTGGCTCTCGCCGAAAGTATGGACCTGCAGGAACATCCCCAGCGTGCTGAACCGTGCCCCTGCAAGCGTCATCTCCTCTTCGATGCGCTCACGAACCCGCCCCGCAACACTCTCGGCGGGCTCGCCGGCTGCCAGCTCTATGACCGCGTCGGCATGGGGGCGCACAACTTCGTCCAGCAAGGCCACGCGAGCGCGAAATTCGCCAAAGGGGTCGTCGCCGCTTATAAATGAGGGGACGCCGTCCATACGCTGCCAGAGCAAGTCGGTGTGCGCCTTCAGGTAGATAAGGATGGACTCGCGGCGAAGAGCTCGGCGGTTTTCGGGGTCGAGCAGCGTGGCTCCGCCGGTGGATATCAGGCAGTACCGGCGCGCTGCGGCATCGGACACGGCGTGCGACTCGCGTTGCTGAAAAGCCGCCTCTCCATCCGCACGACGGATCTCCCGACATGTGCGGCGTTCTCCGGTATCGCGCAGGTATTCGGCCTCGATGAGACCGTCGGTATCGATATGTTCAAGGCGCAGCTCTCGCGAGAGCAGGCGGCCGACGGTACTCTTACCTGAGCCTTTCGGTCCTGTGAGTACTATCTTCATTCTCGTGGGCGCCTTCTCGGGACGCCGGACGAATCCGCCGCCGGAAGTCGCGCCTCCTGCATTCTCTCTTATACAGTCTCTCTGTCATTGTCCAGCAGGCCCAACCCCAGGCGCGCCGCCGGGCCGCCGAGCTCGCGCTCGCGAGCAGCGAAGCGGAAGGGGCTCACGACGCCCTCGATGACAGCAAGCTCATCTCCGAAAGCGTAGTAGTCGTAAGTGCTGACGGCAGCCCCGGATGCGTCGAGGAGGCTGCGGATCGAGCGCAGGCCATCGCGCATGTAGTAGTAAGTGTCCTAGCCGCGCGTCATCGAGAGATTCTCACCGAGCCCCGCAGTCACATATCGCGCGTTCAATGTACCGTTACCGGCGTACCTTGCAAGAACATTATCGCCATCGTAGAGGAAATATTCCGTCTGGCCGCAGAGCGCAACGGCCCACCGCGCATCACTCCACGAACCAGAAAGGCAGGCGTACTAGGCGTCGTTTGCCGTGCCGCTTGCATGGTCGAGCCTTGTCACCCGCCCGGCAGCCCTCAAGTACAGACTGTGCAACTCGAACGGTGCACAGCGTTTCTCTGCATGAGGATGAGCGGCAGAGCAGCAATAAGCATACTGCAAGAAAGTATGAATAACTGTAGCTCAGCGGCAGGTCCCATAAATACAAGTAGCATAGACATACCAAGGAAACTGATCACCAGCAAAGCATAGACGTAATCCATCACCCGCACAAGCTTCTCAGGCTTCGACCTTAACCGAGATTCAGCGAGCTCAGCACGCATGTGGTCGCCCAGACGACCGCGCTGCAGCGGCGCATTAACGGCCGGTACTGAAAATGGCGAGGGGCGCGGCAAGACCCGCGCCCCATGTCATGTTCCGCCTTTGCCGGCTGGCCAGCGTCTGCTCAAATCGCACCCTTCAGCGGTTGGCGGCCATGTACTCATCGATGGCCCTGGAGTAGGCCTCGAGTCCGTTGAAGTTTTGCGTCCAGGTAGTATACATGAAGCCGACCACACTGTCTCCATGAGGGCCGGCGCCTTCCATGGCCCGCTGTACGGCCGCCCTGGCGGCATCGGCCTGCTCCCGGGAGTCTGGCGGAGCGGTGCTGCCGCCCCAGGCTGAGAGGATCTGGCCCCAGCCCTCGCGGCCAAACCACTGTATACCTGCAGGTCTCATGCCCCACTTCATAATGACGACGTCCTTGGGAACGCCCTCCCACGCACCCCAGAAATTGCCGTTGCAGAGGTAATACCGGCCGCCCGTACGCTCGCGCCTGTCGGCGTTGTGGTGCGGGTCAAACATGTCTGACCAGGTGACTATGCGCGCATCCGGCATATGGTGGCGGGCTATGTCATAGGCGGTTCTGAAGTGCCGAGCAAGAAGCTCGCCAGGCGTAAGATTCTGCCCATCAAGCTGAATCTCCCAGCCGCCGGTGCGGACTTCATCATAACCGAGAAACAGGGTTTTTGAATCCGGCCACAGCCTCTTGAGCGTCTGCATCTGCTTGTCAAACACTTCAAACACCTTGGGATCCTCAAGGGTGTTGCTGATCTGGTGCCCGTAGATTGTGTGCGGATGAAAGTATGATACGAGGATCGTATCGCCGTCACTGATGCGCGAATCGGCCGTCAGCGTAATCGGTGGCCCCTCATGCCAGATACTGAAGCTGCCCCCTGGACGAGGCAGTGCAGAGAGCCAGTCAGGCATGGGGCGGTTGCCCATTTTGGGGTCGACGACCGGCTCGAAGTCGATGCCTTCGAGGTAGACGATGCTGCCGTCGGCACTGGTCACTATGAATGGCTTGGTCGGTGAGCGAAGCAGGTTGCAGAGGCCGGCCGGCTCGAGCTTGAGATCGTCCCACCAGACTGTGCCCTCGCTGGCGCCGGCCATCCCGACGCGGATGAGCATGCTGGTGGTGTCGAGGGTGTTGAAATTAAGCTGGAACTCGGTCCAGTCCGAGTCGCGCGCAACCGTGTCGAGCCAGTTTTGCTCGGGGTCGACTTCGAAATTTGTCCATGAGAGGCGCTGGCGGCCATCGGCGCTGCCGACCCAGAGCGTGCTGCCGCGCGCCTCGACGCCCTCGGTCTTGCGCTTGATAGTGAGGCGATAGTTCTGGAAAGGCTCGACCGTGACGACCTGTGTGACACTGACATTGCCACTGCCTCCGGGCAGACGGTCGAAATTGCCCATCCTGAGGGAGGCGTTGCCCTCGACCTTGTTTTCGGTGTCGATCGTGACGCAGGGCGCAGAGGTCTCATCCGTGGCCCATCCGGCAAGCACGCCGCCGCCACTGTCGTTGAAACCGGGGTTCACGATCCTTGGCGCGCCGGCAGGGTCGGGGGTTGCGAGCCCGTCACTTACCTTGAAGGGGACATTGCGCGCAGGCAGACCCGCGGCAAGGTTGCTGTCATAGTAGAGAATGCGCCAGGAATAGCCCACCTGGAAGATATTCGGCACCACCTCTATGCCGATGCGCTCGGCCGCCTCACGTGCGCGAGCGGTGTTGCGAAAGTAGCTCTCCGGCATGTCGTAGGCCAGCTGGATGTAGACGTCGTCAAAGAGAAAGTGCGTGTAGCCGGCCTCCTTGGCGCGCTCCATCATCGCGATGGCTTCGTTTGTGCTCTCCTCGGTAGAGCACCCACCCGAGTAATAGATCCACTTGTCAACGTCCGCAAGTGCCAGGGCGGGCGCCGTCAAAAGCACCGCCAAAGCCCCCAGTACTACAAGACTTCTTACCATTGCACTTCCTCCAATTATCCGGTTCGTCACAGTTGCCTGCTGTCGTCCCGCCGTACAGGCAAGTACCGCAGTGTCATGTGATTCTGCAGAAAACGATATTTTTGCAAGAGATTTCAGAAGCCTAAGCCATCTCGAAGGTCACGGCAGAGACAAAGTGCGTGTTCGGCTGAGAAATTGCCGATGACCCTCCCTGGGAACCCATTTCACTCTCCCGGTCCGGCCTGCACAATGCGAAATCTATCGCCAACCGCGATGCCGTACGTGCGGCTGGAGTTCTCATCGCAGACAGCAAAGCTCAGCCCCGCGCGACGGAGCACCGCCAGCGGCGTGCTTGAGGGCACGTCGGAATACTCGCGCCCGATCACAAGCGTCAGCTCAAGATCGGTGAAGATGACGCGAATGTGGTCCCCGGCGACCAGACCGAGTAATTCGTACTGGTCAGGCGGCATGCTGGTATATGCATTTTTCGTAGCCTGTGCTGAGCTGAGTTACGGTTCCCTCGATGATGGCGCCGCCGGAGTCAGGCCATGCCCGCAGGCGCCCCGGCTGGTCGAATGGAAAATGACATCGGTGACGGTTTTCCACCCCCTGCTGCTCACGTCAAGAAGTAAGGAGCACGGTGTTTGCGCATAAATCCTGCTGGACAAAGCATTCAAGCCAGGTCTATAATGATCGCCACGATGACCAGGTACGCCGCAGCACAGGCACCAGGAATACGGTATGCAGTCGCAGTGCCAGTGCGCTCATGTGCGCAGGACGGTGCCATACAGGACAAATTGACCACAGGAGACAAGCACGAAAGCGTACGGACTGATGCCCCTTTGCAGCAGCATATGCCTGCCGGCTGCAAGAGAATGAATCCGCACAAAAGGCGTATATACAGAAGGTGCCCCTCTGGGCGCATGCATGGTGAATACAGGTCTACGCACTGCGGGGTGAGAAATGAATGGCGACTCCTCCAGCGGACCACCGATGGAACGTCCTGCTCGCGGCAGACATCGCCTCCATATGGTGCTGCTGATCGTACCGCTCGCGCTCGTTCTACTGGCCATGACTGCCCTGATCATCTGGAGTGTTTATACGCCGACTCGCCTGCAGCGGGCCATTGCTGAGGCCGCCGAGGCCGGCGTACCGCTCACGCACGAGGCGTTTCGAGCAAAGTGGGGCGAAATACCTGACACCGAAAACGCGGCGTCCTGGTATTTGAAAGCCTTCGATCTCATGCATGCGCCGGACACCGATGAGATAAGCAATATAATGGATGATGAGGCCTGGCCGCACGGACAGGAAGACCTGCCACTTGCCCAGGACTACATGGACAGGATAATGACGCTTCTCGATGACAAGACGGACGTTCTTGACATTTTGCGCACTGCGCGCGACTTCGAGAAGGCCTGTTACAACGTTGCTATTGATGAGTCAGAGCTCCTCCTGCCGCACCTCTCCCAAGCCCGATGGTGTGGGCGGCTGCTTTTGCTGGCGATGCTGGCTGCAGTACATGAGGGCCGCGCCGACGAGGCGGTCGGCTATGCACTCGACGGGCTTGCCCTTTCGCGCTCCCTCTCGGGTGAGCCCCTGATAGTACAGTCACTTGTCGCAATCGCGACTTTGCATACAGTAGTTGAATGGCCCTTATCCGCGGCGCTTGGCTCGCCAGAAGCAGGCGAGAGCAAGCTTGCCGCCATTCAGCACGCACTTTTCGAGTACTCACGTGACTTTTCGCTGCGCGCAGCCATCGAGGGCGAACTTGTGCAGCAATTTACTCAGTACGACACGCTTGTGACAGGCATATTGGAGGAGTCGTCCGGCACAGGATGGGCACGCCTTCTCGGAACGGGGTATATCAGGGCAGACATGGCACGTGTCATCGAGCATTACATCGAGTTTCTCAGCGACCTTGAGAGGCCCGCGAGTGAGATCAATGCGATCTGGGAAAAGAGGCTTGCCGCCATCGAAGAGAGTTACTGGCTCATGGTTAAGATGATCGCCCCGTCTCACAGCCGCATACAGGCCCAGGGTGAGAACGCCCGCGCGAGGATGCAGGCGGCGGCCCTTTCCGTGGCCGCTCTGCGGTTTTACCGCCGCGAAGGGCGCTGGCCTGACGACCTTGACGTGCTCACGCCTGATTACATTATGGAGATGCCGAGCGATCCTTTTAGCGGCCGGCCGTTTATCTACAGAATTCTCGACGACGGGATAATTATCTACTCAGTAGGCACAAACGGCATCGACGACGGAGGCAGGCCGCACCTCATGGCGACGTCTGAACAGGAAAGGCGGGATTGCGATTACGATGATGTCGGCTTTCGGCTCAGGCTCCCCTGAAAGCGATCCCCCGCGAGAAATACTCCGGTCCCCGAGCGCGAGTCGCCCGTCAAGACGCATTGCGCTGAAGAACGCGCATGATGCACCCTGGCGCGCCGGTGTCTGAAGTCAAGGAATGTCGCTTGAGCGCTGTGCCGCCTGCGGAGATTGCATGCTGGCCACGACAGGGGGCATCTCTCCTATAGCCCGTTGCAGCAAGTCCTTCGTGAACGCTCCCTGCGGGGGTACACACGACGGCAGGTGCGAAATCAAGCGCGATACCGACTGCACGCGGGTGCTGATACTTGAGCGGATGAGGCGGCTGAGACGCATGTATGCGCTTGGCGAGGTCGGATCGGTCGCGTATGCCCAGGGGGGGGCAGGGCTTTGGGGCCATTGCATGGTCGAAAGGATGGAGAGATGTTTGCAGACAATATGTGACAGGCCATACATATCTGCGATCATGACGACAAGCTACACCCCCTGACAACAGTCGTGTCAGGTCGTGGGGTTTCTGGCTGGCCTGCAGCAGGTATTGTCTCCTGACGTGCGTTCTTTTTGACGGCAGCCAGATTGAGATATTCTCCACGAGGCATGAGTGCAACTGGCAGGACGTCGACACGCTTTCCCGGGTGCTCCACAGGGCTCGCTGATGTCTTCAACGCGCCTGATCGACACGCCCGCCTGGGCGCTGATTATTCGGACCGTCTCACATAATATCCTGTCGATCCGGCCCTTTGTCGCCCTGTATTGCGGTGTATCCGGTGTGCCGGCGAAAACCCTTGACATCTTGCGGGAGAATATGGGATACTATGTTATTGCAAGACCGGCTATGACCCTGAAAATCCGGGGGCCACGGCAAGGGGCTCATGACGGATTGCGGCATGCCCCGGATAGCAGAGGCACAGCAAAAGCGGTCCGGCGCGACGGCGGAGGCACCTTGCGCCGAAAAAGGGTGTCGCCGTCGGCATGGTATGCGAGGTATTGGCGCTCGTGCTGAAGCGGCAGATATTCCGGTGGTTTGGCGTACGATTTTTCCGGGAGAAGGCCCAGCCGGTTCTGGTTTTCGGACTGATGGGCATGGTGCTTGGTATAATAATATACATCC
>SLPQ01000199.1 GCA_007131925.1 Candidatus Brocadiia bacterium
AAAAAGGATGCGGAGCAGCGAGCCGCAGAAGAGACTCTAAAGGCCCTTACCGGCGGGCCTGCAGGCGAGTCCTGAGCCATACCACGCCCAGAAGCGCAATCCCGCCGAACGCGTCGGCAGCCCAGTCGCCCCATGACGCGTGCCTTCCCGGCACGAATGACTGGTGGATCTCGTCGGTCGCCCCGTAGATGGCAGCAACCACAGCAGCAGCCGCAGCAGCACGCATCTGCAAGAGTCCCTCTCCGATCAGCGCACGGTACACGGCAGCGGCGAAGAAAAAATAGATAATGAAGTGCGCGACCTTATCGATGCCAGGCAGGCGTCCCAGGGATGTCGCTGGCGGCTGCACTCTCGATGCGGCAAAGATGGCCGCGGCAAACAGCGCCACCAGCAGCCAGCGTACCGGCCGGCTCATTCCGCGTCCTCATCGTCAAAACCGAATATCCTGCGCCAATGCTCGACCTCGCCAGGCCCGGCGCCCCGGTATTTTTCCGGAGGCTCGCCGGTGTGGCGGCGACGCTGCTGGTGGTGCTCTTCGGAGGTTGACAGAAAGCTCGAGGGTGCGATCACTTTTGCCCCGTGCCTTATGACGAAGTCCCGGATCTCGCGGTCGGCGCTCACCACGAGTATCTTGCGGGGGTTTGGGGCGTCGCGCACGATCTGCTGTATGACCTCGTCGGCGGTGACACCGGCCTCGCTGAAGAGAACCTCGATGCCGCGCTGGTTCTCCGCGCGCATGTCCAGTGCACTTGTGCCGGATCCGTCAAATACCACCGTTATCCTTTCGCGGCGCCCCCACCTGCGGGTGGCCAGAAAATCGACCATTGCGCTGCGCGCGTCCTCCAGCGGAAGTGGCATCCAGTCATGGTCGGTACCGGCCGATGCGTGAAGGAGGTTGTAGCCGTCGATGAGGATGTGCGTGAGCGCCATGTAAATTTTCCGCCAGGATTGGCCGCCATGCTTCGGCGGCGCCTCAGGATCCGAACTGTGACTTAAGGGCTGCGACATCCACGCTGAAAGCCTCGTCGGTGTCGATGAGCTCTTCGACCTTTCGGACGGCCGAGAGCACGCTGGAGTGGTTGCGCCCTCCGAAGTACGCTCCGATTTCACTGTAGGAATAGCTGCCGAGCTCACGCGCAAGGTACATCGCAAGATGCCGCGCGCGGCTTACCGGGCGCGTGCGCCTTTTTCCCCTCAGATCACCTTCTGCAAGCCCGGCGTAGCGGGTCACCAGCTCATCGATACCGGCCAGCCTCACCGGCAGGCACTGTGATTCGATAAGTCCATCGAGGATCCGCCCTGCCATTGACACTCCGACCGGTGCACAGCTCATGGCGGCGTACCAGGCGATGGTGTTTACCGCGCCCTCCAGTTCGCGCACGCTTCCGCTGACGTTGCGCGCGACAAACTCAGCCGTAGCGTCTGCAAGTGCAAGGCTGCGCTCGGCGGCCTTGCGCCGGACTATCTCGAGGCGGGTGTTGAAGTCAGGCTTTTCGATCTTGACGACCATACCCGCAAGAAAGCGGGTCACCAGCTCATCCTTGAGCTTGCCGATTAGCTTGGGATGGCTGTCGGAGGCCATTATAATCTGCCCGCCGTGGCGAGATACGGCCTTGTAAGTGTTAAGAAACTCCTCCTGCGTTCCCTGCTTAGATGCCAGGAAATGGACGTCGTCGATTACGAGGATGCGACAGTTTCTGTAACGTCGATGAAAGGCGTGCATCTTGTTGTTTCTCAGCGCAAAGAGAAACTGGTTTGTAAAGGACTCGGCCGATATGTACTCGATGTCACCGCTCTGTTCGCCGCCGCGCACCGCGCCCGCTACCGCGCGCAGGAGGTGCGTCTTTCCCAGGCCAACCCCACCGTGTATGAACAGGGGATTGTAGGCGGTTGCGGGGTTCTGGGCGACCTTTACGCAGGCCCAGTACGCCACGCTGTTACAGGGACCGACTACGAAGTTATCCAAGCTGTAACGGACAGGGTCGGACTTCTCGATATTCTCCGGCGCACCGGCCTGCCTGATCAGATCGGTGTCGCTTCTGCCCTGCTTTTCGCGCTCCTCGCGAAAGAGGCCCGGATCGACTACGAACCTGATAGCGACGGCTCGGCCCAGTTTTTCAGAAAGCGTGCAGGTAATGACGTCGCGGTAGTGGTTGTCGAGCCACTCTGCGCTGAAGACGCTGGGAACCCCTACCTCAAAGGCAGCCTCTTTTGAACAGAGAGCCCTGGTTCTTCTGAACCAGAGATTAAATCGGACCTCGCCCACCAGCTCTTTTATGTCGGACAGCGTGTCATGCCACGCCGTGACCGCCGCTGACTGCAACTTCGAGCTCCCCTCTCGTAAGTGGCGTGCCGCCACCTGACTGCCCGCGCAACAAATAGCGGGTCATATAACATGCCCTGATCGGTTTCTTCAAGGTGTACCGCCGGCGCCGCTCTCTGCAGCTTGTGCAGCGCCAATGATGTGCTTCCCCTGACTGACTGCCGAACGATGTTATAGCGATGGAGAAGGGTTGTCAACGGCCTTTTTGAGAGCAAAGTTTTTTCCCCGGTGGGTGTCTGCCGTAAGTTGGTGGCGGGGTTCAAATTCAGTGGCTGAGTCTTTTCGGAAAATTTTCTGCTGCCGCTATGTACACCTGAACGGCACGCTTTTCGCGAAAGCCCCGCCGACGGTAAATGCCCTGTGCGGGGCTGTTGCGCTCGTCGACAAAGGCACATATCTCCACCTGGCCCCGGGCGCACGCACGCTCCAGAGCGCGCTCCAGAAGCGTCCCGCCATGCCCGCGCCCCCTGCACTCCGGAACGACGCCAAGGTATAGTATCTCCAGAGTGCCGCGCACGTCGGCTGCCATCACCAGTCCCGCAGGCTCGCCATCAACAGCCAGCACCGCAAAGTCTTCCTGCCCGAAGGCCCCGCGCTCTTCGAAAGAGCGCATAAGCCTGTCCGGGTCACGACATACAGGCATATCGGGCGCGTCGAGACTGCCCTCAAGCGTGCGGTAAAAGGTCTCTGCGAAGAGACTGCGCTTTTCATCTGTGAAGGGAATGTACTCTCCGTGCGCTTTGCAAAGACGCGCCGGGGCCCTTCGGGCAAATTCCAACATGAGCGGGCCCTCTTGCCAGCCGGCGTGCAGTAGATGCCTGCCGAGCGGCGCCCCGGGGGCGGCCGTGGCCAAGGCCGTCTCGGCCCCCAGGCAAAACATCCCCTCGGTAGCTCGCACGATGGCTGCCGGCTCGAGGCTCTGGCAGCGCGGGTGTATCAGCGGCGCGCCGACCTGTGCAACGCCATCGGCGGTGATGTTAAAGGGCGCCATCAAAAGCTGCCCCTCGGTGTCGCACACGCTGATCATTCGGCCCGTGCAGGCGCTTGGTCCGTGCGGGCTGAGCGCTGCAGAGAGCCGGTCAACCTCGCTGGCGTGCAGACCTCCCGGCGCCACTGGTTTTTCTGGTTTGCTCATATGCCAAGTCCGTCGCAAGGTGCAGGCCACCGATTATTCTTTCGGCCCTGGGGGGCGTTTTGCTTAGAATAATGTGGACAAACGGTAGCCTGATGAGTTTTTACCTGTTTTAATTGCCCAAACGGCGTGGACCTTTCCAACGTAGATTATTTTGAAAAGGATTTTGATGTCCGCAGGCAGACGCGCGTCCTCCAGCGGGGCACAACTTGCGCGAGAACGGATGCTGGCGGCTCGCAAGGGCGACAGAGGCGCATTTGAACGGGTTGCCCGCGACTACGCCAATATGGTAATAGCCGTCGCTTATCGATTACTGGGCAGTGAAGAGGATGCCCGCGACTGTGCGCAGGATGCCTTTGTGAAGGCCTGGGAAAACGTGGCTCGCTACGACCCCAAGTGGAGCGTAGCGACCTGGCTGCGACGAATCGCCACGAATCTTGCGCTTGATCGCCTTCGCAGGCGAAAGATCCTGACGGGCTTTCCTGATGGCCTGGAAGGAAGCACTGAGTCCAATGCTGAAGGTCCGCATGAAGCGGTCGAGCGCAGAGAGCGGGCCCAACGGGTCTGGGAGCTTCTCGATACGTTGCCCGACAAGTACAGGCTGATGCTTGTAATGAGGGAGATAGAGGGCATGGACATATCTGATATATCGCGGGAGACCGGCATCAAGCCTGCCACTGTCAGGTGGCGGCTGCACAGAGCTCGGGAGTTGTTCAGGGACAAATGGAATGCCGTGATCGGTGAGGAGTAGACAGAGATGGACTGCAAAGAATGCGGGGATATTCTGGATGCTTATGTGGCTGGCGAGCTCTCGGACGGCCAGACAGGCGCCGTGAAATCCCATCTTGAGATATGCGAGGGCTGCAGCGCCACCGCAGCAGGTTACCGGGCCGCCTTTGATGATCTCCGCAGCGCTGCAGCTGTTTTGCCGGAGGCGGACAGGGCCTTCTATCGCGGTCTCAGGAGGCGCCTTGACGAGTCGGACCTCAGGCTCGGACGTCGCGGCATGCCTGCCTTGCGTTGGCATTTTCTCGGCGGCGTCGCGGCCGCGGCGGCTGCTGTTCTCATAGTGGCCACCTCGCTGATTCCACACATCGGCCCCTCAGATGCGGGGCCGTCTCCAGAGGGCCTGCCCTCCGTTATGAAGTCACAGGCGGACCTGGACGCTTTGGGTGAGGGGTTTCCGGTAAGACCGATCGCTTTCTATCCACCGGGTGATGGCATCTCCAGTTACTTCATGCCCGTTCCCTTCCTGGCGCACGACAATGTCGGCCTGGGGAGCGTTAGCACTGCGGACTTTGTCAGTAAAGAAGAGTACCGCAGACTCGAACTGCTCGTGGGAGAATGCCAGGAGCGCATTCGCGAGCTCGAGGCCAAATTGGAGCGGGCGCTGCCCGGTGAAGCAGCCGGGTCAGCACATTGAATTTGAGTGATACGGGAGGTTTTTCTATGAAGGATAAGAGGTTTTTCTTTGCGTCTTTGGGGACTCTCTGCCTGGCAATTGCCTTTTCGGTTGCGCTGCAGGCCATAAACAGATCTGCCGTGGCTGAAGAAAGGGCCACCGGTTCCAGTGTTGCCGAGAGCCTGCAGAACGAATTTGCAGCCGTGGCATCAAAAGTCAATACCACTGTGGTCGCTCTGGATGTCACCAGGCGGGTCGAGCGGGTTGAGCCCCCGTTCCCGTTTCTGCCGCCTTTCCCGGGCTTTGAGGATTTCTGGGACTTCCCCATGCCTCCGGGCATGCAGCCTCCCGGCCAGCAGCCTCCTGGCCGCCAGCCACCCCGGCAACCCGACCGTGAAGGACCCACTGTGCGCGGGGCAGGCTCGGGTGTAATAATCGACGGCCAGAACGGTTATATTTTGACGAACAACCACGTTGTCGCTGAGGCTGACGAGATAAGTGTAATACTTCTGGACGGGAGCAGACATACGGCCACGCTCAAGGGTGCCGACCCTCGCACCGACATTGCGGTCATCCAGATCGACAGGGGTGACCTCGACCAGATCGAATGGGGAGACAGCGACAGGCTGGAGGTCGGACACTGGGTGCTGGCCTTTGGACAGCCCCAGGGCCTGCGTTATACGGTCACAGCCGGGATCGTCTCGGCCAAGGGCCGCGATATCGGCATAATAGGCGCGCCCGGCGGCATCACCGGCTATGAGGACTTCATACAGACCGACGCCGCGATAAACCCCGGCAACTCGGGCGGCCCACTCACGGATATACACGGCCGCCTTGTCGGGATAAACACCGCCATAGCCACCGCCGGCGCACCAGCATTCATGGGAGTCGGTTTTGCCGTGCCCTCAAACCTTGCCCGCCCGATCGCCGAGCAGCTTATCGAAAGGGGTGAGGTCGTGCGCGGATGGCTTGGCGTGTCGATCGGCAGCTTCGCGGATATACCGGATGAAGAGATTGAGCGCGCTACGGGCGTCTCAAAGGACGACTACGGAGTGGAAAAGGGCGTCTTTGTGGCCGGAGTCCAGCCGGAGCAGCCCGCCGAAAGGGCAGGCATCCGGGCTGGAGACGTCATAATCCGATATAGCGGCAGAGATGTCGAGGAGGTCGGCCAGCTCAGGTTGCTCGTGGCGGATACTCCCGTCGGAGAAACTGTAACGGTGGATGTCGTGCGTGTCGTCGATGGAAGCGCAGTCGAAAGGTCCATATCCGTCGAAATAGCCAAGCAGCCTGCCGACCTGGATGTTGCCACTGCCGCGCCCGGTGTAGTCGATACCGATGTCGGCATGGCAGTCCAGACCCTCACCCCCGAGATGGCTGAGGCTTTTGACGTCGGCGTCGAATCGGGCGCGCTGGTAAGCGCCGTTGCGGAGGGCTCCAGGGCCGCCCAGGCCGGCATAAGGCCCGGTGACGTTATCACACAGGTGCGATACAGGGGCGTGACGACCGGGGTCGAATCGGCGCGCGACTTTGAAAGAGCAATGACCGATATTCCCGATGGGGAGCCTTTCGTAGTGGCCCGCTGGAGGGGCGGCCGGTCGATGTTTGTAACGATCAGATAGCTCGTTAATGCGAGCCTGAGATAAAAAGGACATCAGGGGGCCACTTGAGGCCCCCTGATCTTATTATGAGTGCTGCTCGACGGCGTCGCGGGCCTCTCCTCTTATGAACTGCGAGACGGTGGGATTTTCGGTGCTTTGAATCTCCTCGGGAGTGCCTGATTCGACTATCACGCCGTCCTTCATCATGGCTATCCTGTCTGCGACCTTGTAGGCGCTTTTCATGTCGTGGGTCACGACGACCGAGGTGGCGCACTGGGTCTTCTGTATCCGCAGCATGAGTTCGTTTACGACGTCGGCCATGATGGGGTCAAGCCCAGTGGTGGGCTCATCGTAAAGTATCACCTCAGGGTCGCTGGCGATCGCGCGCGCGATGCCGACCCGCTTTCTCATGCCGCCGGAGAGCTCCGAGGGCATCTTGTCTTCGACATCGCGCAGTCCTACCAGACGCAGCTTGTCGAGGACTATCTCCCTGATCTGGTCCTCGTCATGCTTTCCGGCCCGTCTGAGACCAAAGGCGACGTTTTCCAGAACTGAGAGGCTGTCAAAGAGGGCTGCACCCTGAAAGACCATCCCAAAGCGGCTGCGCACTCGGGAGAGATCGTCTTCCTTGAGTTCGCTGATATCAGTCGAGTCGAAAATGACCCTTCCGCTGTCGGGCCGGAGGATGCCTATGATATGCTTGAGAAGCACTGATTTGCCGCAACCCGAGCCTCCGATGACGACCATTGTCTGGTTTGCCATGACCTTGAGGTTTAGGCCCCGAAGGACATGCAGGCCGTTAAAGCTCTTGTGGACGTCCTCGACAGATATTATCGGACCATCTCCAGGCAGGCATACCTTGGATTCGCCTGTGTCGCTCACGTCATCCTCATGTGTAAAGGTAGTCATAGAGATTGTTGAAAAAAAGCGCCATGAAGAAATTTCCCGCAAGTATGGCTATGAACGACGCCACAAATGCATCCGTGGTCGCCCGGCCTACCCCCTCCGCGCCCTTCTCCGCCATAAACCCCTTGTAACAGCAGATGAGCCCGATCACCCCGCCGAAGTAGAAGGCCTTACCCACCCCCACAAATACATCCCATCTCTGGATGAACTGCCGCGTCTGATGCCAGTAGTGGTAGTCGGATATTCCCAGAAATCTGACACTCATCAGATAGCCGCCGAGAACGCCGATGGCGTCCGAGTATATCGTCAGCAGCGGGACCAGTAGAAAGCACGCCAGAAAGCGCGGGCTCACAAGATAGCTTACCGGGTCCGCGCCAAGGGTCCTGAGCGCGTCCAGCTGCTCGGTGACTTTCATAGTGCCGAGCTCCGCCGACATCGCGCCGCCGACACGCCCGGCGAGTATGATGGCGGCGAGCACCGGGCCAAGCTCGCTGACGATGCTGATGTTTATTATGGGGCCGGCGGCGCTTTCAGAGCCCATTTTGTGAAGCTGGGCAAATATCTGAACGGCGATGACCATGCCCACAAATGCACCGGTGGCAAGTACCACCGGCACCGAGCGCAGGCCGATCTCCATTACCAGGGGCACCATCTGCCTGCGGCCCGGCCTTTCCACGAAAAGACCCTTCACGGCAGCGGCTGAGAACCTCGTGAACCTCCCGGCGCCCTCTATGACGCTGATGAGGCTTTCAGTCATATCCGCAATCATGCCCGGCACCTGTAACCTTGACGTGTTGAGAAGGCCCGTCGTGCAGCATCGCAAGCCGCCTTCAGCCGCCGGAAACCGCCTCTGCGACGTCCCAATTCGTAACCACCCCGCCCACCACTGCACGCCATGTGTCGGGAGAGATAAAGGGCCACTTCCATGGACATCTCGATCGGCAACGTTCCCTCTCGCAAAGTGATATACATTACTCGATTCATATTACTGAATATACATTCCCGCAACGGTCAAATCAACACCAGGGGTTGCCGATTTTCCGCTTGGCGCTGCGTATGAGGCGCACAGTCATCAGCCTGGACCCGACGGTATTTCACGCGGAAAGCTTTCACCCCATTCCCGGGCCGCTGATTACACGCTTGCGACTTTCCGCTTGGCGCAGGCAGCCGGCGTCACGTCGGGCATGCGAGGTGATCTGCTCAGTCATTCCGGCCTTCACGCTCGCGCAACATTTCGGCTATCTTGACCGCCAGCTCGCGGCGCACCTCTTCGTAGGGGTCGCCGATCTGCGGAAATGACACCGTGGCCTCTGCCTCGCTGAAGACCTTCGGCACTATGCGCTCGAGAGCCTCGTCAACCGCGTCGTCGAGCCCCAGTTCCCGTGCCTTCGCAAGATAGAGGTAGTCCTGAAGCCCGCGGCGAAAGTTTGCCAGCTGTATCGTGGAAATGGGGCCCATAATGCCCCTGTCCTGCTCCGGGTGCTGTACATCTGTACCGGGGTACATTAAGACGCCGTCGCCCATGATGCCGCCCCGATCTTCCTCGCTCATGCCGGGCTGATATCTATTGTCAAAGGTAACGGGATAGCCCCAGACATTCTGCAGGCGCTCGCCCTGCTTCTGGGAGTTGTGATGCCAGTGGACACCGTGCCAGTAGAAATATCCGTCGATGCCGTGCTTGAAGCAGGCCCAGATCGTGGCGCGCGCATCGGTCGCGGGCGCGTCGATGATGATGGAGCCGCCTCCGGGGCGCCCGCCGTTGTAGACCCAGACCTCCCGGCCGAGAGCCTGCTGAGCTGCCTGTGCCTCGACGTTGTTGCCGCCGACGGGGGCACACCATATGTCGATGCTGCCGTCAAGCTCCTCGACTACGCGCTTGGTGACAAAGACAGGCAGGTTTCCACCGGGGCCAGGATTAGAATGGATATTTGCAGCCATTTCGATGATTTCGGGGTATCTGGCGGGCCGAGGCTCGTCGGGCATGTACATGAAGGTTATGGCATTGGGAAACTCCCTTGCCAGAAATGTCATCCAGCGATCACTGTGCCGCCATGCAAAATCCCTGTCGGAGTATTCGCGTATGGGACTGTAAAATGATGCTGGTATGATACGATTGCCAAGACCCTCTCCAGGACCCTCGTAGCCATTTGCCCTCGTGAAATCCTCACCCGTGAAGCGACCCCTGGCAGACACGGCCGAGCGCTCGTCGTAGCGATGCACCAGCTCGACGCGATTTCTACGTGCAAAGCGGTGATAGCGCGCATCCAGGTTTTGCCCCTGGTAGAGCTCAGGCTGGTATGGCTCGTAGTAGACCATTGTGGGCAGGCCACCCTCATCGGGAAGGGTAAAGTCATACACCTCCAGCTCGACGGGCAGCTCAATGGACTCACCGTCGGCACAGACTCTCACGCTGCCGTAGTACATGCCTGCGGGAAGGTCCCGACGCGTATAAATGTCTATCCAGAAGGCCTGGTTTTGCCGCGGCTCCACCTTGACGGGCATGCCACCCCTGCCGGGCGTGGCATTTTCCGGGACGAGCTGGACAGGTACCCAGCCGAGCCAGTCCTGTGGCGCGGCGGGAGTCCCGGGTCGAAACACCCAGCTGGCCTGTGAGGGCCGGGTTATGTGCATGTAATTCTGCGTGAAAATCTCTATGTCACGACCGACATAATTGCTGGGATCTTCTCCGGGGGGCCTGTAGCGGATGGCGGCTCCACCGGAGGTCGTTCGAAGCCTGTCAAGCGAGATGGCCAGCTCTTCGATGCCATCCTGGTCAGCCTCGACGATAACCTGAAAAGCGACGATCTCGTTTCGCGCCGCCACCATCGATACCCTGTGGCCGTCCCAGACCGAGTTTGCCTGCCTGGCGTGGTGGGCGAGGTCGTCCCGCTTGACCTTGTCGCCGTCGCTGGCGGCCCAGATGGATTGCACACCCGCCGAGGCACACGCGGCAAGCGCGACGAAAGCTATAAGCCCGGTCAATGATCCCAGCAGCACCTTCATGACTACCTCCCGGCAATTTCCCTGTCCGATTTGTGTCTTGTCACAACAGAGCCCCCGGCTAAGACAGAAAGAAGCTCCGATGCATCAGGCAGTGTAAATTATGCCTGTGCAGCGTGACATCGGCAAGAAACAAACGGACGCACCCGGGCTCGTTTACAGGAGGCACGCCCCACCACGAGATAAATCGGTGCTGCGCTTTGAGGCTCAGACGTTTGATTTTCGAGGAGGCTCCAGGCCGGGCTAAAGAGGCCAGAACCACAGGATCACCGGCACGGATGTCGCCACCACTATGATGGAAAGCGGAAGCCCCATCCGCCAGTAGTCGCCAAACCTGTAACCCCCCGGCACCATTACGAGCGTATTCGACTGATGGCCGATTGGCGTCAAGAAGACGCATGACGCCCCTATGGCCACTGCCATCAGGAAAGGATCGGGCGAGGCCTGCATGCCCTCTGCGATGCTTATTGCCACAGGGGCGGTGAGGACAGCGGCGGCCGCATTGTTTATGAGGTTTGACAGCAGCATCGTCGCCACCATCAGGATTACCAGCGTCACCGCAGGGGGCGCGGCCCTGCCGAGCGCCATGAGGCCATCTGCAATCGTCTGTGATCCTCCGGTGGTTTCCAGCGCCCGCCCGACAGGCAGGAGAGCCGCCAGCAGCACGATAATGGATATGTCGATACTGCTGTAAATCTCGCTCGGCGATATGAGACCGGTAAGCACCATGGTCACAGCCGCACCGGTAAGGGCTATGGCCGCGGGAACCAGGTTAAACGCTATCAGCACCACTGCTGCAGCGAAGATGCCCGCCGCCAGAATCACGTTTCGCGGGCGGCCTATGCGCAGACCCCGCGAGGCAAGCGGCAGACATCCCAGGCTGCCAAGGGCTGATTGCAGAGCCTCTTCGCTTGCCTGCACGAGCAGGATGTCTCCGGGTACGAAGCGGATCCTGCCGAGGCGTTCCTTGACGCGCTGCCCCTGACGTGCGACGGCGAGCACGTTTATGTGGTACTGTCTGCGCAGGTCGAGGCTTGTCGCGGATTTCCCCACGAGTATTGATCCGGGGGTGACTATGGCTTCTGCCAGATGAAGCTCCCCTTCCACCGACCCTGTCTTCTTCTCTTGCTCGCTGGTGGCCTGTGGAGGCAGCTCGAGTGAAGTAACGTCGAGAAATGTCTTCAAGCTGTCTGAGTCGGCTTCGACCAGCAACCTGTCGTCCTTGCGCAAAATTTCGTAGATGGAGGGCATCTCCTGCAGTTTTCCTTCGCGAATCAGACCGATTACAAGGACGTCTGCGTCGTCCTTGACGGCGGCGATCAGCTCGTGCAGCGCCTTACCCACAAACTTGCACTCCCCGCCGACGCGAAGCTCAGTCACATAGTTGCTGATCTCATAGAGGTCCTCGGATGCGCCCCCTTCTCTGTGCCGGGGAGTCAGCCGCCAGCCTATGAGCGCGATGAAAACAACCCCGCAGAGCGCTACGGCCAGTCCCACAGGCAGAAAGTCGAACATTCCGAAGGGCACTGCGGCCGCTTCCTGGCGGTAGGCTGCAATGATGATGTTTGGCGGGGTGCCTATCAGGGTAAGCGTGCCCCCGAGCAACGATCCAAAGGCCAGCGGCATCAGCACAAACGACGGTGAGCGGCCTGCCTTTCGCGACATCCAGATCGCCGCCGGCATCAGGATTGTCAGCGCGCCGATGTTGTTCATGAATCCCGAGCACAGCGCCACCAGCGCGGTCAGGGTCGCTACCTGGTGTGAGGGTTGA
>SLPQ01000055.1 GCA_007131925.1 Candidatus Brocadiia bacterium
GCTCTTGCTGCCGGTGGAGATGCCTCGCGCCCGTCGTCGCAGTGCGTACTACTACTTTCTGCAGGCCGCGCGGGTCGTCCTGCTCCAGCTGAGACGGGCGAGGTTTGTCATTGTCTGCCCGCTGGGGGATGCAGGTTATGTTGGGGAAATGGCTGACCGGTTTGGATTGCGCGAGGCTGTGCACGTGGACCCTCCCACGGCATTCCCGGCCAATCTCGCCGGTTCATCAATAGCGGTGCTGCCGACCGGCGATTTTCAGGCGGTCAGGCCCCTTCTTCTGGCGATGGCAGCCGGCCAGGCAGTGGTGGTGCCGGACCTCAGGGGAGTAAGGGAGTTTGCAGAGGAGGAGGAGACGGCGATTCTGGTGCGTCCGTCTGACAGCCAGGCACTGGCAGAGGCGCTCGCGAGGCTTGCCTCCAGCGCCACCGCGCGGCGCAAGCTTGCCATGGCGGCCCGTCGCGCAGTGCAGAGGGACTTCCCGGCCCGAAAGACTGCAAGGGGCCTGTACGCTGTGTACTCAGCTCTCAGCTGAAAATGCACATCCCAAACAGAGGTATCCGATTGACTGACCGGAAGATCGCCTCACCCGGCGCCTGGAGACCCGGACAGTCGGCCCTGTAGGTTGGGGGTGCGTGCGCACGCCATATGAGAGCGTGGGCCGGATTCGAGAGGCCCGGGCGCTTCGGCCCCGCTAAAGGCAGCCTGGAACCCCTACCCCCGGCCCACGCGGCGGCTTGCTCATTTCATCGCGGCGTAGCTCAGATCGGCAAACAGTATTGTTATGAAAGTCCGGTTTTTCTCCCCTGTCAGCTGCATCTGACCGCCGCTCTTTTCCAGCAGATGGGTCAGAGAAATCACCGTGCGGTCGGCCTCGACATGTTCGCGCGCAACCACGGCCCTGAAGCCGAGAGCAAACTGATATGCGCCTGCGGGTGCCTCGACACTTAAAGACACCTCGCAAGCCCGGTATCTCAAGAGCACCGTAGCCAGCTCTATCAATGCGCGGCAGAGCACACCGCGGCGCGCCCCGGTCAGGCCGACACCCTCAGTGTCACAGCGCATGCTTGCCGGGATACCGAGCCTTGCCAGGTACGAGCTGTACCAGGGGGCGATGCTGTCCGTGTCTGAGGCTTCCCGGGTATACATGGCTGTTTCTATCTCGCTGAACTCCCCGCAAAGCATCTCTATTGCGCCGAGGCTCTTCTCAAGCAGGGCCAAATCGGATCTGGAGAGGTTTGCGAGCTTTCCTGCATTCGTCTGCAAAGCGGCCAAAAAAAGCGAGAGCCCAGTGAGTCTGTTGCGCGTATCGTGCACAAGCGACCTGGCCGCCTCCAGAAGCAGCAGCTCCCCGTTCGCTCCGGCTGCCTCAGTCGACGCCGCATGCACATTTGCGGGCGTCGCGGTCGGCATTCTTGACAGTCCCTCCCATGTATCCATGTCGCACCTCTATCTGCCTCCTTGTAACGGCCTGGCGCCCGCAAACCGGGCCTTTGCAGGCGCGCCGCTGCCGAAAAGGCGCACAACTCAAGGCGCCCGCAGCTTGTGTGTCCCCCCGAGGTGCACAAACCGCGCGTGTCCGGCTGCGACCGTTCCAGGCCGCGACGCTTGGCGGCGGGGAAAGTCCTCGGGACTCCCGCCGAGCAACTCCAGCCGGGCTGCAGTGCCCCCGTGCAGCCCGGGCCGTCCCTCCGTATGCGGCTCTAATCGCAAAGTGCATGCCAAAGCCGACCTGTCGCTGCCGCACGACACTTTGCGGCCGCCACTATGCACGAGACTTTCATGACCCTTGTCCCTCAAAAGGGCACCATGGAGCCTTTAGCGCAGCGCAGCTTGAGTGGCGGAGCATCAGATTTCTTTCTGCAAAATCTGATGTTGACGAAAGATATGCTGGCGTCTTTGCCCTTCGTGCCTGCCGCCTGGCGAAAAACACCATCGGGCGTGGCGTTTTAGGCCTGTTCAGGGCCGTGGGTTGATGCAAGTGGTGTGATCTGCCTCGGTGGGAAGCTCGCGGGCAGCTTAGCCTTCGGGCAAGGTCCTTAGAACCGGCGGTCGATCTCTTTCGCGATCCCCTGTATGGCGAGCTTAACTCAGGCTTCGGGCCTTGCCGTCAAACGCCGGCCCCGGTGGTTGACAGTGCGCCGTGCAGGCGTAGAATCTCTTTCTCCCGGACTTTGTCGAGTAATCACGCGTAGAAAATGGAGGCTGCCTGTGGGGCGATTCGCGGACTTACTTCTTTCGAAGCAGACCGGCTTTGCAGGCGATGGCGGTGCGGGGCTTTCGCGAGCAATAGCAGATGCGGCAGGGTTGCTGCCCTACGAAAAGTCGCTTATTGCAGGCCCTGGCGGGCTGATAATGCTGGCCCGCACCGGTGTCGACAAGAGCCTTCTGGCGGTCGGCGCACGCGACAAGCCGAGCTTGTGGAGCCGCGACTTCTCCGGCAGGATTTTGAATGCTGAGGTCGATGGAGACGCGGTTTCAATCCGGATCTGCCCGTTGACGCATGACAACGCCATTGCACTCAGGCGAAATTTCGACTTGCTCGCGCCGCGGTGCTTCGGCGTAAAGGCCGCCGCCGGCCTCGGCGACCGCCTGGGACTGGCTACACCCGGCCATGTACGAGCGGTATGGGGGATGGGGGTGGCGCCCTTTCTCGCACAGCAATCGATCCGTGAGATGACACGTACGCACCGCAGCTCCCGGCAGGTCATGGATGATGCCTGCTGGGGCGTTTTGCAGGAAGGATGGGGTGCAGGTTTCGGAAGTGATGCCGATCATCTCAAAAACACCACGGACATAGACGACTGCGTGGCGGCCGGCTTTACTATGTTTACGATCGATCCGGGCGACCACGTTGACAACAGCGCCGATACGCTCACGGGTGCGGAGCTGGCGGCCATGTGCGATGAGCTGAACTGGGACGCTCTGGAGACAACAGGCGGCGACCTCAAGCGTGAGTACCTCTCTGGAGATATTAAGGTCGGCTCGCTGAAGCTGGATGTCGACGAGGATGTCCTCGCTCGCGCGGCAGTCAAGTACGGCGCGGCTGTAGCGCATACGGCGGCTATGTTTCGGCACCTGGCCGGCGCTATGGGCAAGAGGCCCTTTGAGCTTGAGATGTCGGTAGATGAGACTGAGACGCCGACCTCCACATTTGAGCACTACTTCGTGGCGCGCGAGCTGCAGCGCCTTGGCGTCAAGTGGGTATCGCTGGCGCCTCGCTTTGTGGGGGAGTTCGAAAAGGGGATCGATTACAAGGGAGACCACGGACGCTTCAGCCAGTGCTTCAGGGAGCATGTGGAGGTGATGCGGGAGTTTGGTCCTTACAAGATATCGATTCATTCCGGCAGCGACAAGTTTTCGATATACCCGGCGATGGCTGAGCTGGCTGATGGGCTCGTGCACTTGAAGACCGCCGGGACCAGCTACCTCGAGGCGCTCCGAGTAACTGCAGAGATTGCGCCGGATCTCTTTCGGGAGATACTGGCCTTCGCGTTCGAGCGATATGAGACTGACAAGGCCTCCTATCACGTCTCGGGCGACCCCTCTAAGGTCGCAAGACCCGACAAGCTCAAAGACGGCGATCTGCCCGGCGTGCTCGATGGAGACGACGGCAGGCAGCTTCTTCACGTGACCTTTGGCTCGGTGGTGACCGCCAGGGAAGGGGGAGGGTACGTTTTTCGGGAGAGGCTTTTGATGGCGCTCAGGGCGCATGAGGATGATTATTATGCGGCTCTGGAAAAGCACCTGCGAAGGCATATCGAGCCGTTTGCACAGGCATGAAAGCGAGGAATGGAAATGTCGAAATGGACACTGGAAGGGCTCTTCGGGCTCAGCGGGCGTGTGGCGGCACTGACCGGCGGAGGAGGTGTCTTGTGCTCGACGATGGCCGGCGCGCTGGCGGAGGTAGGAGTCAAGGTCGCCATCCTCGACATTCGCACGGAGGCGGCCGAGGCTGCAGCCGAGGCGATACGAGACTCCGGCCGCGAGGCGGTCGGGCTGAAGTGCGATGTGCTCGACAAAGACAGCGTGCGGGAGGCGCATGATCGGATAGTTGATAAGTTCGGCGGGGTTGACATTCTGATAAACGGCGCCGGTGGCAACCACCCAAAGGCCACCACCACCGATGACATGCCCTTCTGGGATCTGCCAATGGAGGGCTTTCAGTGGGTCTTCAATCTCAACTTCATCGGGACCGTGATACCCTCGCAGGTCTTTGGCAAGACCTTCGCCGCGCAGGAACGAGGGGACATTGTGAATATATCATCCATGAGCGCCTTTCGGCCGTTGACCAAGGTCGCAGCATACAGTGCGGCCAAGGCCGCCATCTCAAACTTCACAGAGTGGCTGGCCGTTCACATCTCGCAGAACTACTCGAACAGGGTCAAGGTCAACGCCATTGCCCCCGGCTTCTTTCTGACCGAGCAAAACCGCTACCTGCTTACAGATGAGAAGACGGGCGAGCTCACGCAGCGCGGCCAGCAGGTCATTGACCACACGCCGATGGGAGAGTTTGGCGATCCCGAGGATCTCGTCGGTTGCCTTGTGTGGCTTCTCTCCCGCTCAGCGAAGTTTGTACATGGCGCTGTGATACCGGTTGATGGTGGCTTTGCAGCTTACAGCGGGGTCTGAAAGGGACATGCATTCTGAAGCCGCCCGGATCCTTTGCAAAGCGCCCATAGCCGCTTTCTGGCGGCGCCGCTACGAGCATAGGCGCAATAGGGCTGGCCGCTCATGTCGCGGCGGGCGGGCAATTGGAATTGAGCGGGAAATTGCTGCACGGCAGGAGTTTGCTGTGTTATGATTATTGATGATTTCACACTTGACGGCGATGTGGCGCTGGTCACGGGCGCAAGCCGCGGGCTCGGCCGCGCTATGGCTGCGGCGCTGGCCGAGGCAGGGGCGGATCTCGTTATCACAGCAAGAAGCAGCGATGCCCTCGCTGAGACGGCAGCTATGGTCGAAGCCGCCGGGCGCCGGGCGCTCGTTGTCCCAGCCGACGTGCGATGCCAGTCGGCTGCCCACGAGCTTGTCGCCGGAGCGCGCGAGCACTTCGGCAGAATCGACATCCTCGTCAACAACGTCGGTGTGACCGCACGGCATCCGTCGGAGGACTTTCCCCTCGAAGAGTGGCAGCGCGTGATAGATGTGAACCTCACGAGTGTCTTTCGCCTGACCGGCCTTGTTGTAAATTCGATGAAGGAGACCGGAGGGGGCCGCATAATAAACACCGCCTCCCTTCTTTCGGAGATCGGGGTGCCGCTGATACCGGCATACGCCGCCTCAAAGGGCGCCATAAGACAGCTCACAAAGGTATGGGCTGTCGAATGGGCGAAGTACAACATCCGCGTTAACGCCATCGGTCCCGGCTACATCCGTACCGAAATGACCGAGCCGCTTTACCATGATCCGGCTCGCTACGAGACCGTCATGAATCGCGTTGCGATAAAGCGCTGGGGGGTGCCGGCTGACCTTAAAGGCCCGGTGGTCTTTCTGGCCTCACGCGCCTCGGGGTACATCACCGGGCATATTCTTTATGTTGACGGGGGCTGGCTTGCAGGCTGAGAAAGCCGCGCCCGGAAAAAGGGAGGTAGGATTACAATGATACACGCCGATCCACAGGCAGAGCTTAAGGCATTTCGGCCGAAGCACGACTTTTTTGTCGGCATAGACTCCGACGGCTGTGCCTTCGACACGATGGAAATAAAGCACAAGGAGTGCTTTATCCCCAATATCATCAAACACTGGCGCCTGCAGGCGGTATCCAAGTATGCGCGAGCCGCTGCAGAATTTGTGAACCTGTATTCAAAGTGGCGCGGCGTAAACCGCTTTCCCGCGCTTATGAAGGTCTTTGAGCTGCTTGCCGACTGGGATGAAGTCAAGCGGCGTGGCATAGATATCCCGGCCCCAAAAGAGTTGCAGGATTTCATCGATTCGGACCTGCCGCTGAGCAACCCCGCGCTCGAAAAGGTCGCACGCGAGACCACCAGCCCCGTGCTTGAGCAGGCGCTCGAGTGGTCAAAGGCGGTCAACGCGTCGATCGCGGAGATGGTGCATGGCGTTCCCCCCTTTCCCAACGTAAGGGAGAGTCTCGACAAGCTTTCCTCCTTTGCAGACATGATCGTCGTGTCGGCCACACCCGGCGAAGCCCTCCAGCGCGAATGGCAGGAGCATGATATCGGCAGATTTGTGTCTGTAATAGCCGGCCAGGAGATGGGCAAGAAGTCCGAGCACCTTGCGCTGGCAGCAGGGGATACGTTCCCCGGCGAGCGTATCCTCATGATAGGCGATGCGCCGGGCGACATGGCCGCAGCGCGTGCAAATGGAGCGCTCTTTTATCCGATAAAGCCGGGCCACGAGGAAGAGTCGTGGGAGTTTTTCGCAGGTGAGGCGATAGATGTTTTCAAGGCCGGCAAATACGCCGGATCATATGAGGCCAGGCTCATCGAGGAGTTTGAGGCCGTCCTGCCGGAAGAGCCGCCCTGGAAGTCATGACTGCCGCACCACGGACGGGCAAGGGCGGGCATCGGCATTGCGAATCTGGATAGTGTGGTTAGCTTTGTTCTGGAGCAAGCCACTCATAGGGGTGTGCCTGAGAGCTCAACCGCAAGGGAGACACAGAGAAAATGAAGCTTACAGGACATGGAAAGGCCGAGGGCGTGCTCTCGCCGGACGAGATCCGCGCCATCTTCAAAGAAGGCATCGAGGGACTGCCGATCGACGGTAGGAAGGTCCTTGTGCTTACACCCGATGCTACGCGCACAATACCGCTTGCGCAGCTTTTTCGGCTGGTAGTCGAGTTTGTGCGGCCCCGCGTGGCCAGGCTCGACTTCATGGTCGCCCTTGGCACGCACCCTGCACTCAGCAGGCAGCGTCTGAACGCCTTTTTCGGCCTGACCGAAGAGCTGCGCAGGGGGGAGTTTGCCGGCATCGAGATATTCAATCATGAGTGGGACAATCCGGCCGCTCTTGCACGAATAGGTACTCTCACAAGCGAAGTTGTCGAGGAGATATCCGAGGGGCGCATGAGCGAAGAGGTGCCGGTCGATATCAACCGTCGCATTTTTGACTATGACGAGGTGCTGGTACTCGGCCCGACATTTCCCCACGAGGTGGTGGGGTTTTCGGGGGGAGACAAATACTTCTTCCCGGGCATCTGTGGACCGGAGTTTCTCAACTTCTTCCACTGGCTGGGCGCTCTTATTACCAACGTTCGTATAATAGGCTTCAAAGACACTCCGGTGCGACGCATGATTGACAAGGCCATGGAGTTTGTGCCGGTCTTGCGTCACTGCATGTCGCTTGTGACCACCCGCGAGGGGGTAAAGGGCGCTTTCATCGGCGAGAGCGCTGAAGCCTGGAGCGCCGCGGCGGATCTTTCAAGCGAGATTCATATCGTCTATAAGCCACGCAAGTACAAGCTTGTCCTCTCCATTGCGCCGGACATGTACGACGATATGTGGACGGCGGCAAAGTGCATGTACAAGCTCGAGCCTGTAATAGAGGAGGGCGGCACTCTTATCATCCTTGCGCCGCACGTGACGGAGATATCCTACACGCACGGAAAGGTAATAGATGAGATCGGCTATCACTGCCGCGACTACTTTCTTGAAAACATCGATCGGTTTGGTGAGGTCCCGCGTGGTGTAATGGCGCATTCGACACACCTGCGGGGCGGCGGCATTTGCAAGGGCGGCATCGAGAAATGCCACGTTGACGTCATCCTTGCCACAGGCATTAAAGAGGATCGCTGTCGCATGGTGAATCTCGGCTTTATGGATCCAGCCTCCATCAACGTCAGTGAATATGAGGGCCGCGAAGATGAGGGAATACTCGTGGTCCATCACGCCGGAGAGATCCTTCACCGGCTCGAAAGCGAACGGGTCGGCCGCAGGGGGTAGTTCTGGCCGCCCTCGGCGGGCTATATCGCGGCGCGTTCAAAGACAGTGCCTTGATAGTGCGCGCCGAGGCGGCGTTTCTGAGTGGATCGCACGCAGGCGGGCCTTGCGGAAGGTCTCAGGCTGCCAGCAAAGATTAAATCCTTACCTGGTGTGGTATATCGGCCTTTGCGGCCATCAGGCGATAAAGGGGCAAGAGCCGCGCGAGGATACCCCGTAAACTCCAAAACTGCTTTTGCACACAATGCTTGACAGTATCCGCCCTCCCATCCGCTTGATTTATCACTGAAATGACGTATTATTCTGTGTTAAGTCGGGGTGTAGCGCAGCCTGGTCAGCGCGCCTGCCTTGGGCGCAGGAGGTCGGCGGTTCGAATCCGCCCACCCCGACCATCTCTTTTCCGCAGCCATACAGAGTGTGCACTGTCTCTCAAAACACGCCCTGTCCATTTGACGCCCGGGCGAGGACGCACTGGAAGTCGCCTCACCTTGCATGCGGATGCACTTACATGGCACTGAAAAGACCCACGCCGTTCTGCGGCTTTCTCACTCGGCCGACCGGGCGAGCCTCTCCTCGAGGAGCTCTGCCAGCTCCAGTCTGTGCGCGTCCCAGTCGCTGCCGCTGAGGCTCCAGCTGACGTCGCCGGAAGACTCACAAAAGGCAGCTGGCACCATCCTGGCGGCGATGGCCTCGGCCTGAGCCTCGAGGCCGTTCCGGGCGGCAAGCACGAGGTACTCGTAGTCCTGAATGCCCCTGCGGATGTTTTTCATTCTGATGGAGCCGACGGGGCCGCGGATGCCGCGATCCTGGTCAGGATAAAGCAGGTCCTGGCCGGGGTAGATCATGACTCCGTCGCCGTTGACTCCTCCGTTGCCACCGAAGGTGACCGGATCGACCCAGACGTTCTGATGCTGTCGGGCACGGGAGCTCTGGTGGTTGTGTCGCCAGTGATTGGCATACCAGTTGAACCAAAGCTCAACACCATAGCGCCAGCAGGCTATCGGCGTCACGCGAGGGTCGACTGCGGGTGCATCGGTAACCTGCGTGCCGACGGCGGGACGATGGCCGTTGTAGACCCACCACTTCTTGTCCAGGGCTGCCTGCTCGGCGGCCCTCTCCTTGTTGTAGCGGTTGGTGACGGTGCACCATATGTCGATACCGGCTGCGAGCTCCTCGCGAGGGCCGGTGGTCACGAACATCGGCAGGCGCTGGCCGGGGCCGGGATTGGCCCGCAGGTGTTCACCGACCTCGCGGATCCACGGATACCGGTCGCGAGGCGGTTCGTCAGTGATGTAGAGGAAGGTGATGGCGTCAGGTTTGACTTTGTCGAGCCAGGTTATGAAGGCGTCCGCTGTAGCCCAGGCGCTATCACCCTGCCATGACTGATTGATGCCGTAAAAGCTGGCCGGCAGGATGCGATAGCCATGCCCCTCGCCCGGCCCGACATAGCCATGCTCAGGAGTGAAGGCCGAGCCATCGATGCGCGCCAGCATGTCAGGGCCCGCATCAGGGCTATAAGCGTGGGTAAACTCCACTCGATGTCGATGTGCCAGGCGATGATAGGCGGCCGTCAACTCCCCTGAGTCGCTGCCGTGGCGCGCGGTAAGCTGACCTGAGGAAAAGAAGATCATTGCGTTGAAATTTCTCTCGTCCGGCAGCGTGAAATCATAGACGCGCAGCGTGACGGGGAGCTCGCGCACTGTGCGCTCCCCTTCGGTGACCTTCACGACGCCGGTGTAGTCGCCTGCCGGGACATTTTTTGGGATGTAGATGTCAAACCATACTCCCTGGTTGACCGAAGCTTCAATGTCAAAAGGCATACCACCTCGGCCCCTGACGGCATTTTCTGGAACGAGAGCGTCCGGGACCCAGCCCGTGGGGTCTGGCAGGGGGGCCTCACGGTTGTAAAACCAGCCTGGGCGAGTACCGCTGGTTATGTGCAGGTAGTGCTGCGTGAAGCGTTCGATCTCGCGGCCCCGCCAGTCTGTGACATCGGCGGGTGCAGGCTTGTAGGAGAGCTTTTCACCGGAGGAGTGAGTGAGCCCCTCAAGCATGACGTCTACATAACTGGCACCTTCTGCATCGGCCTCGAGGATGACCTGGAAGGCGACTATCTCGTTACGAGCGCCGAATACTGAGATAGCCTGGCCATCCCAGGCAGAGTTGCCGGTCTTGTTGGGGTTTGTGAGGTCTTCTCGCTTGACCTTTTCGCCATCGTTTACGGCCCACACCTCGCTGATCGCCGCTACCGCGTCCTCCGTTGCGATCGACCCCACCAACAGCGCCGCTGCGACCACGCCCACAAGCCATCTGATCGCGCCCATGATGCACCTCCCTGAATACCACCTTCAATCAACGTCCAGACCAGTATAACCTCTAAGGCTGTCCACTCAACTATTTCTATCGTGCCTGGCACAGCCTCGCACTGTGCAGGGGGCTTTTGAAGCCATGGACGCAAGGTGGCAGCGATGCCGGGGGGGAAGATCTGTCCCATAGTCTCACGCGGCGACGGCCCCCAGGCGCGACGATGGGCTTGAGCATTATCCGCGACCTGCAGGGGCTTCCAGAAACAGGCCTCTTGAGACGAACATCGCCCGCACGCAATGTCACGCCTCGCGGTTTTCTTCGAGCCGGGCGATCTCGCGCCGGTAGTCGGCCGGAACATCCATGTCGGATAGCACCCCATCGCTGGGGACGGGGATCTCGTAAACCTCTTCGGGGTGAGCCTCCAGCAGCCCCCGCAGGCCCCTATCATCATAACAGTGAAGGATTTCGTCTATGTAGTGCGTACTGACAAGAAGCGGGTGCCCCCGCCTGCCGTTATAAACAGGCACGATAATACCTCTGCCGACCTCAGCGTACGCATCGATCATCTTATCAACAAGCTGAGAGGCAATCGACGGCTGATCGCCAAGCACAAAAAGCACTGCCTCGCAAGGGTCAAGCGCAACGAGACCGCAGCGCACAGAGGAGAGCATCTCCGCGTGTTCGTCCGTGTTGATCACAAAGGCTGCGCCACATCGCGCGGCCTGCTCTGCGATAAGCTTGCCGTGTGGACCGACAACGACAAGGACGCTGGCAACGCCGCTTTCGTTGAGCTCATTGACGATATGCGCAATGACAGTCTTGCCGCCGTATGGCAGCAGAAGCTTCTGGGTTCCCATTCGACGTGAGCGGCCAGCGGCAAGCACGATCGCCCTGATCATCTCTGCGCCATGTGGCCGGGCGGCGGTCCCTCGCAGCCGCGCCGCCGCACGGCAATAATTTCAGCAGCTATGCTGAGGGCTATTTCCTCAACGGTGACCGCAGCAATATCAAGCCCGATTGGCGCAAACACCCTGTCAAACTGCTCCGGTGTGGCAGTTGCGTTCGCTATGAACTCCTCGCGCATCATCGCGATTTTTCTGCGGCTGCCGATCATGCCGAGATATGCCGCGGGACTGTCAATGCAGGCCTCCAGTGCCTGTGCGTCCTGCCTGTGGCCGCGCGTGACGATCACCACGTAGCTCTGCTCATCGATTGAGGAGGCGCCCAGCCCCGCCGCTATCTGGCCACTTATGGTCCTGACTCCAGGTGGAAAAAGGGCCGCATCCGTAAACTCCTGGCGGTCGTCCAGGACAGTTACATCAAAACCGATCAATGCCCCCTGCCGCGCCAGCGCCTGTCCGATGTGACCGCCGCCGACTATCAGCAGCCGCGGCGGAGCAACGACAGGCTCTACCAGTGCTTCAATCATTCCTCCAGGCTCTTGGGCGCTCGCAAACAGCCGCGCTGTTTCGCTGCGCAGAGTACTCGTGATGGCTCCTGCTCCCGGGAAGCCTGCTAAATCCTCCGCCTGCCCTTCGGCGCACCACCTTGCAGCCACGTGCAGTCTCCCACTGTGTCTTATTGCGGTGACCAGTACACCCTTGCCGCGTTTATCAATCGCCTCGGCGGCGTGCAGATATGAGGCACGGTCGGTCGCCGCCGTCGGATCGATCAGGACGCGCATGGAGCCGCCGCATAGGGGAGCCTCACCTGCGGCATCCTGACTGTCAAGCTTCACGTCAAACACAAGTGGTCGCCCCGAACCGCAGGCCTCTATCGAATAACGCTGAGCCTGGGCCTCAACATGGCCGCCGCCGATCGTTCCGGTGATTTTGCCGGCCTCGTCTATGATTGCCTTTGCACCGGTCTTACAGGGCGTCGAGCCGTCCGACTCGAGGACAAGC
>SLPQ01000144.1 GCA_007131925.1 Candidatus Brocadiia bacterium
GACTGGGGGGGGTTTATGCGAGCCGTGCGTGAGGCTGGGTGGTCGGGACAGTTTGTCTTTGAAGCGGTCGGCGGATTTGCTCCGACTTTGTCGGCTTATCTTCGAGAGGTGCGCACACGCTTTGACCGGCTCATGGAGCTAAGCTGAAATCCCGGGATCTGCTATTGGCGGCCGCGCGCAAAAGCCCTGGTTCCCGGAAATATATGCTCTCGTGAGATGTACCACTCTTCCCACATCAGGGCGATCTCATGACGTTGCACGGTGGCAGTGTCGGCCTGTGAGGTGAAGCTCATCCTCATGATTTTTTCCAGCGATGTCCGCGCCGCATCTGCAACGCATGCGCTGTACACTACTACACTGTCGCCGCGCCGCACGGCGATGCGACCGCGACCGTTGTCGTTTAGGGCCCTTACAAGGGGCGCTATCGCGCGAGAATCATGCGTGGCAGAGAGCGACAGTGCGCTTGCCGAGCGTACGAAGACGGAAGGATCGTTCTCGAGTGCATCCACAAGTGTATAGAAACCGATCGAGTAGTAGCGTTTTGAGATCTCTCCGATGGAAAAGGCCGCCTGGCTGCGAACCATGCGGTTCGGGTCGCGCCTGAGCGCCTGGACCAGCTCGCCATAATGCGACATGTCGCCGGTAGCGCCCATCTGCGATATTGCCTCTTCGCGTGTGAGGGGATTGCTCGACTGGAGCGGCGTGGAAGCCCTCGTCGCGCAGCCGGTGGCCAGGACGGCTGCTGCAAGGGCCATGGCGGCCAGGCTGTAATCATTTGTCGCCTTCATTCGGTTGCTCCTCAAGCGCATCATTGAGATACCAGCGGCACCTATACCGCCCCTGGAAAAGTCTCTGCCGGTCATAGCCCGGCCTGGCAGGCCCCGTCCGGGTGAAGCCCACTGGAAATATAGCACATCATGCCCTGATTGCCAAATCACCCGCTTTCAAAAAATATCAGCACCGATTTGCATTTATACGAAAAATCCTGCATCAAAGGTGGACGAGTCGAGGCGACTTTGTAGCATTGTTCTCTTTGTGCATGCCTGCGGTGCTACCTTCCCGGTGCCGGGGCGGCTCGACAGTAAGGGAAAATCCCTGTAAAGGATTCTCGGCAATGGAAAAAGGCAAGGCAGAGGTCAGTGTCGTCAAGGCGCCAATAAAGACTTACAAATGGGCCGAAGCGAGTCGGTATCCGATTTTCCTGCCCGGCTGGCGGGGAAGCCTTTACCCCTACACGATGGAAGACAGGCTGCTGCACGTTCCCGAAGACGTGGAATACACGCAGCTTATCCTCGAAAACGAGTACATCCAGGTTATCATCCTGCCGGAGCTCGGTGGGCACCTGTGGCGCGCGTACGATAAGGTCTCCGGCAAGGAGATTTTTTACAACAACCAGGTGGTCAAGGTGGGCCTGGTATCGATGCGCGGCGCGTGGTGGGCCAGCGGCGTCGAGTGGAACTTCCCCCGCGGCCACACCGTCTCTACGGTCTCGCCGGTCGATTATACCGTTATGGAAAACGACGACGGCTCCGTCAGTGCCGCCGTAGGCGATGTAGATCGTATATCACGCATGAGGTGGATGGTCAAGATCACAGTCGTGCCGGGCCGGACGGGTTTTTCGATAGACACTGTGCTGTCCAACCCTACGCCTTATCCGCACCGTTACATGTACTGGGAAAACTGCGCCATGCACGCAGGCGACGGCTTTCAGTACATATCTCCGGCCAGGTCGGCCTGGACCTGGGGTGGAGCGAGCGAGTTTCCGATCGCCAATGGTGTGGATGTCTCGTGGTACAAAGCACATCCGAACGCGGTAGATTTTTTCACGCTGGGTGAAGGCCAGGATTATTTCGGGTACTTCGACCACGACCGGCGGTTCGGGGCGGTGCATCTGGCTGACAACCGCATAATGCCAGGCAAGAAGTTCTTCACATGGGGCACTGCCGACCATGGCAAGATCTGGTCGCATAATCTCTCCGACAATGACGGGCCTTACATCGAACTGCAGTGCGGCTTGACGTATACGCAGGCGGAGTTTCGGTTTTTCCCGCCGCAGCAGTCCATAAAGTGGGACGAGGCGTGGTACCCGGTAGGTGATTTGGGACCGTTTGCATACGCCACTGACGACGCTGCGTTGCATTTGAGCGATATGCTTGCCGGCGAGCCTTATCCGCGCGAGGTGGAAGTTGCGCTCGTAACACGCCAAAACTTGAGTGGCGCCGGTGTCGACATACGAGCGGGGGCCGCGAGGGCCCTTTCCAAATCCGCTTTGCGCTTTGCCGCGGGCAAGCCTCGCCGCTGGAAGGTGTCTCTGCCGGATGGGGCCCGCGAGCTCTCTGTCAGCCTGTCACACAAAGGCAAAAAGCTCCTTTCCTATTCGACGCGAGACTACGCCAGGATAAGGGATGTGAAGCTCGACAGCATCAAGAGACCGCCTGCGCCCACCGAGAGCTCAACAGCAGAGCAGTTTGTCAGAGCGGCCGAAAATGCCGTCAAGGAGCTCCATTTCGGCCGTGCGCTTGAATATGCCGAGAAGGCCCTCGAAAAGAAGCCCCGACTCGCCGAGGCGCGTTACTGGAAGGGCAATGTGCTTTTCTGCCAGTTCAGGTACGAGGAGGCGTCGATCGAGCTCGAAAAGGTGCCGCCTCAGAGCGGCCGCTACGCCGAAGCCCTTGAGCTGCGGGCGGAGATAGCCCGGTACGCAGGCCAGCCCGAGGAGGCGCTCTCGCTGGCTGGCAGGCTCGAGCGCTTGAAAGGTGGCAGGCCGCTTGGCGCCCCCATCGCCGGAAAGGCTGCCATGATGATGGGCGATTTCAAAGAAGCCGCAAGCCACCTCAAGGAGGTGTGGAAGTCGGCGAAGTCCGCGCCTGAGCTTGCCGCGCTGTATGCTGTGGCGCTTCGGCGTGCCGGCCGCAAGGCACAGGCCGCCAGGGCCGCCAGGGCCGTACTGGCCGCCGATCCGCTCAATTACCTGGCTGCCAACGAACTTGAGCTGCTTGGCGAAAACGCCGACCGTGACCGCATTATGCGCCCTGTGGCCGAGTCCTACCTCGAGCTTGCCTCTTATTACGAGGATGCAGGATGTTTTGAAGAGGCTGCCGCGGTGCTCGAGCGTTTTCGCACGAATGTCGCA
>SLPQ01000056.1 GCA_007131925.1 Candidatus Brocadiia bacterium
GCCAGCAGCCAGGATAATAGCAGAACTCAGCCGTCACTTGTGCGCCCCGCATACTTTTTTTCGAGGTCAAAGGCCTCCTCGATGACCCGCCGGTTATCTGACTTGCCAAGGATGCCCCTGAGCCGCCCTCGCAGGACCAGCGCCAGACCCCTGTCGAAAAGGGCGAAAAGCTCTCGTGCGTGGGTGCGGTGCCGGCCGTGGCGGCGCACCTCTGCCATGAAGTCCACATGATAGCGTGCGATGGCCGCCTGTGCCGGCTCGATCCCGCTGCGCACGGCGGCGGTTCTCAGAAAGTCGACTACTCTCGCAAAGTCGATCGCACGCGGACAGCGCGTGCTGCATGCGCGGCATGAGGTGCATATCCATATCATCTGCGAGGAGAGGGCCGCGTCGGAATCGCCGGCGAGCATCTGTGCCACAAGCCGTGCCGGATGTATGTCCATGAACTCCACCACCGGGCAGGCGTTTGAGCACCTGCGGCACTGGTAGCAGCGTGAAATATCAATGCCGCATAAGCTCATTATCTCGTCCCTGATTGCTGGCACGTTCCTCCTCCACAGTCGCCACCGCTGTGGGCGCGTCCCGCGGCACGCGGGGCAGGCAAAGGCTCAGCACCATCAGCCGTAACGTCCGTCTTTCACTCGCTCCTGCCGGCGTGCTGCGCCAATGGACATCGTGAGCCGGTGATCCATCCATAAAGGCTCCAGGCGATATATGCCCTGCGCCTCGGCATTGTGGAGAGATTACACGCGTGAGAGAAAGTGTCAATTACAAACCTGCCTCCGCACGGTACAGCCAGAGAAGTCCTCGCTTGAAAGAGCATGACACAGCTTCGAAGAATAACAACAGCGCGGTGTGACATCCTCGCGCAGCGCTAAAGGCGCTGGCCGGTCAGCGCACCAGCCAGCAGCCTCTCAAAGGCCTCCCGGTCGCGCCACTCGAGTGCGCATCGGACGGGGCTGCCGTGTGGTTCAGGCAGGGTATGGCCGTCGTCGTTTATCGAGATATTGACCGTCTCCATTTTGAGAAGCGATTCGTCGAAGGTCAGGTACGCCGCCACAGTGTCGAAAAGCACGCTTGACGAGAGGGTTGGGTGGCGGAGCCTGCGTGCCCACGCCTCGTAGTTTTCTATGACGATGCGGGAAAGCGCATGTGTCGAATCCGCCACCTGCCGGTACATCCTGCCTGAGAGCTTCACCGTGCCGCAGGTATCAAGGGGCGTCCAGGTCTTTTGCCACGGCGCGGCCAGGACCGCACGCGCTGCAGGAATGTCAGCCTTGATGTTGTACTCGGCGTCGCGCCGGCGGCTGCCTCCATACCCTCGATACACGCCACCCGCCATCGCCACCACGCGCGCTCTTGAGGCGATCGAGCTGTCACGCTGAAGAGCCGCTTCGAGGTTTGTCTGGGGACCGATGGCGAGTATGACGCTGCCGGGACGGGCATTCACGGCATCTATGATCGCACCGGGGCCGTCCTCAATGACCGTGCCGGAAAAGTCCGCGATATCCCATTGGCCAACCCACTCTGTCTGGTTATGAGGGTCATCGCTGCGCCCCAGGCCGATGGCGACCGGGATGTCGCTTCGGCCGGCGCAGTGGAGTATCCTGGTTGCCAGGCGAGCCTTTTCGGTGGTGTCGCCCGTATTAGTGACGACGAGCGAGAGATCCACGCGCTCCGGCAGTCCCAGGAGCATCGCCAGCGCCCAGGTGTCATCGATGTCGTCGCCGATGTCGGTGTCGAGTATCACCTTGACCGGGGGTTTTCTCTCTCCGGCCTGCGTGGCCTCGGTCATTGCGGGAGTCCTCCGTGAGGGCTTCTTCCATATTCGCCATCATTTCCTGGGGAAATTCCTCTTTCATCGAGTATACTGTTTGCGGCCGGGAAAGCCACCTGGCGAAAAGTAATGGCAGGCGCTGCATTTATTTGTAGATCAGGAGCGCACCAGAGAGTCCGATAGCGAAAGGACCAGCGATGAAAAACACAGTGGTCACACTGGCCGCCGCATTCTTTCTGTTGTCGGCGCCAGGCCGGGCGGACATAGAGGACACCGGCAACGTTTTCATGTGGGAGGCATCGAGTGAGACCGCCACGGTGTATCTTCTGGGCACCGTACACTTCGCTCACGAGGATATCTACCCACTCGATGGGAGCATAGAGCGGGCCTTCGAAAAAGCTGACACTCTGGTCATGGAAATCTCCATGTCCGCGCAGACACAGATGGAGGCCGCCATGCTCACGATGCAGCACGGCATGTACACAGGCCAGGAGACCCTCGCCGACAATATCCCCGAGGAAACATTTGCAAGGCTGACTGACGTGCTCGCAGAACACGGCATGCCGGTGGCCATGGTAAACAGAATGCGCCCATGGCTGGCCAGCCTGACGGTTGTCATGATGGAGTACATGGCGCAGGGATTTGAAGCGACCGAGGGGATCGACAAGCACTTTTACGACAGAGCCGTCAAGAGGGGCCTGCCGGTCTGGCAGCTGGAGACAGCGGAGAGCCAGATCAAGATGTTTGCGGCAGGCACCGACGAGGAGCATGCCCTGGCGCTGTCGGCGGCGCTTGACCAGATCCCGGATGTGGCAGAGTTTCTCGAAGAGATGATGAAGACGTGGCTGGCCGGCGACGCGGACGCGCTTTATGAACTCATCAAAGACCAGATGGGTGAAGACGAAAGGCTGAAAGCGCGCGCGGAGCGGCTCATATACGAACGCAACGAGGCCATGCTGGAAAAGATCGAGAAACTTTTCGAGCGTGAAGGCACCTATTTTGTGATGGTAGGCGCCGCACACCTTGTGGGTGAGCGCGGCATTGTGGCCGGGCTGGTGGATAAAGGCCACAGTATTGTGCAGGTCGAAAAGGAGCGCGCGACCGCCGACGTTTCGCAGTAGCTGCTGCGCATCTCCGGCCGCCGAAGATGACTTTCTTGCGAAGGGATGAGTTATGAAGGCTCTTATCATCTCAGGAAGCCGCAACGCCCAGGGCCGTACCGCGCAGGCTGCACAGGCTCTGGCCGCTGGGCTTGAGGCGGCGGGTGCGCAGGTCGAGAGCGTCTCTCTGCCGGAGCTTGCGGTCGAGCGCTGCCGGCAGTGTGATCCGGACGGCTGGGGCATATGTCGCAGCGA
>SLPQ01000108.1 GCA_007131925.1 Candidatus Brocadiia bacterium
CGCCTGCTCGACCACCAGGGCGCACACCCACCGGAGGAAGAAGATACATATACTCTCAACGCCGGACTCCAAGCTCCGGCAGGTGCCTTTTCAACTCCTCCACACCGGCGTCGCCGACTTGCGTCCAGTAGAGGTTAAGCCTCCGCAGGTTCACCAACTCCCGTACGTGCTCAAGGACTGAGTCCGTGGCACCGAGCATCCTGAGCCCCGGGATGTCAAGGCTGCGCACCTCGCGCGCCATGCGCTTTTTCGGGGGGCGCGTTATGCCTCTCGCGGCAAATGTAGCGGCAAAATCCTGACTTGCAAGCAGATTATCCGCAGTGAGAGAGGAAATATTCCGTCGCGCTTCGTATCCTTTTTACTCAGGCGGTCAGGATTACACGTGCAGATGATCTGGAGGCTCTTTCATAGCAGGTCCGCAGATTTTTTCAGCGAAAAGCCAGACGAAGAAGATGGCTCCGCAGGCGCTTCTTGCGTGCCGGGGGCAGGCTCATGCAACGCAGCTACGACTATTTGGCGGGCACCCAGACTGAGACGCTTGCGGGGTTGCACCGGAACTCGCCCCATCCATCGTCATTGGTAACGACGGGCTCCTGACAGTGCTCAGTGTGGTCTATGTAAGTCGCATTTGGCGCTGCGACATGCATTGACTTGACGCATGGGCCATCGACGCCCATCAGCACCGCCAGTCCCCCGGGATGCTCTGCATTGCCAAGGCGGGTCCAGCCCACACAGTGGGGATCATCGAAGTAGTCGTTTTGCTCGCCAAAGGCATATGTGCGGCGCGCGTCAAGGAAGCGGTCGATGATCCACTTATGGCTTGGCATTACGATGTCATGTTCGGCGCCGTCTCTGCCGTGGCCCGTGTATTCGGCGCCGTGGTAATCCGCCGCGAAGATACACGGATAGCCGCCCTGCCGCAGAAGAATAAGCGCATAGGCGAGGGGCTTGAACCACGCCTCCACCACGGATTCAAGCGCCTGGAGGGGCTGGGTGTCGTGGTTGCTGACGAGCGTCACGGCCATGTCCGGATGGTCTTTGACGAGGCTGTTTTCGAAAATGCCTCTCAGATCGTACTCCCCGCCCATACGGCTTGCCGCGGCAAAGCTGTAGTGCAGCCCGGCGTCAAACAGCATCAGGTTGCTATCGGTGGACGTGAGGAAATGCTTCATGGCGGCATCTACACCCGACCAGTACTCACCTACTGCAAAAAGGTCCCGCCCGCTGTAATCGCGCAAGTGGTGCAGCCACTCCACGAAAAAGCCCGACCCCACGTGTTTGACTGCGTCAAATCGAAAGCCGTCGACCCCGGTAGTATCGAGATACCATTGCCCCCAATGGTACAGCTCTTTTCGGACATCAGGGCTGTCGATATCGATGTTGCACCCCATGAGATAATCGAAGTTGCCCTTTTCCTGGTCGACATCGTGATGAAACTTTTTGCCCTCGAAGAGATAGACGGCGTTGACATCGCTTGCCATTGCGTTGAAGTCGACGGCGTTGAAGTGCCACCAGTGCCACTGCAGCTCGGAGTACTTTCCCTTGCGACCGGGAAAGGTGAAATGTGTCCACGCCTTTATGGTCTGCAGATCGCCGATTGCTTCGTGGCGATTTTCGGGATTGTACGGCGTCGCTTTGAACTCCTCCTCGTGATCACCGCCCATTTTGTGATTAAAGACAATGTCGGCATACACCTGCATGCCTGCCGCCTGGGCCGCCTTGATTGCGTGTAGATATTCATCGCGGGTCCCGTACTTTGTTCTGACAGAGCCTTTCTGGTCGAACTCGCCAAGGTCAAAAAGGTCGTAAGCCCCATAACCGGTATCGAGGCCGCCGCTGGCGCCCTTGTATGCGGGGGGCAGCCAGACGGATGTTATACCAGCCTGTGCAAGCGCGGGCGCTTCCTCGGCAAGCCTCTTCCAGAGTGTGCCATCAGACGGCGTGTACCATTGAAAGTACTGCATCATCGCGCCATTATATTCTTTCATGTGCGTCCTCTGTCTGGTCAAACCACCGATGCAAAGAAGGTCACGCCCCTTGCGCTCCAGCCGCCGCTCTAAGTGACCTGGAAGAAGCATCGCAACAAGGGCGTCGCACTGCATCAGCCTGCCGGCATTTCTTTAAAACCGGCGAGGCGGGCATCACCCGAGTGGCCCTCAAGCGGGTGCCGGCGCATCATAGCATGGCAGATACGATACTCAAGTGGCACTGTGCATGCAACGGGCGAGTCGAAAAGCGGGCCACACCGGCCTTTCCTGCAGGGCTGCGCCGGCTCAAAACGACACGAGGCTGACAACCGCTGAACGCGCGCAGGACTCCCTCGACCTCTTATTCGGTGCGCGCAGGACTTTCCGATCATTCTTTTTCGCGCCGCCACCTGCATTCCTGCAAACAGATCATATCCGGATCTCTGCTTAGCAATCTGTCCAAAAAACGCGGGGAACTTCATTTTTCCGGGTTAGGTCTATATTGGCTGCAGGCGGCTGTTTTCCGGCCGCCGCCCGACTGACAATTTCATGCAGCATCTGTTAGCCGCGAAAGGCGTTGCGGCCTTGAGCGCCTCAGAGAATCCAGAATAGAGAAGTTTTTCGGCCAAACGCTTTTATGGTTTCGGCTTTCCGGGTTTTGGATTCGCATGTATCAGTGTTTCTGGGTGCTGCGGATCAGTGTCAGCACAGAAGGTATGACTATGCTTAATAGGTGAAATCATGGGATTGCTGGTATGGGCGCTGATATTTTTTATCGTGGCAATCATCGCGGCGGTGTTTGGCTTTGGAGGTATAGCTACGGCTGCGGTGGGAATTGCACGAGTACTGTTCTTTATCTTCATGGTTATATTTGTGGTCTTCCTTGTAATGGCTTTGCTGGGCGCGCGATAACGCTATTTGATGCCTGTCCTCAAATTATAACGGGGAGCAGGCCGGGAATTACGCGTTTTGCGTGGTCAGCCCCTTCTCGTACAGAAAAGGGGGCCACCACAGGAGGATGGCTGTTTGTGCGGCCGGCAGGAGGCGGATGTGGCCGGGCGTGAGTTCGAAAGAAGGATGGAAAGGAGATGAGACAAAATGGCCGAACCTCTCAAGAAGGGTGATCGCTACCGATGCCCGTGCGGCTGCGGCTGCGAAATCGAGGTCACCAAGAGCGCCGACCCCGAGCAGTGCAAGGCGGGCGAAGCCATGCCGCCGAAGTGCTGCTGCGGCTGCGAGATGGCCAAGGTCGGCTGATGTCGGCACATTGCGGTGCTAAGTCGACGTCGCCGATGTCGGCCCCGCGGCGTATGTTTCTGATGCGTGTGTGTCCTGCTGCCTATTCGCCGATCGTGTCGAGCCCCTGTAACACCGCCACGAGTGTCACTGCCTTCTCATAGCCAGGGGCGCGCAGTGGGAGGCTGACAGCTTTAGCGACCATGTGCAATAAGGTGTCGGTGGTTCTGAGCAACTACCGACACTTCATTGCCTGGTATCGCTGACCAGTTTGTTGAACTGCCTGATCCGCGACTCCACCGGGGGTACTGGTAATCGGCTTGCCGGCTTGGCGATAGATCGCGTAATCCATCCGGTGCGCGCAGGACTTTTCGATCATTCTTTCTCGCGCCGCCATGTGCTGGGCCGCTTATACGTGCGAAAGAGACCAGTTCTCCGTAGCCCCGAGTGCCTGCCAAAAGCGAAGAAGAATGGTCGGCTTGTCTGCCGGCCGTGTGAACCTGACCCGGAGGCGATCGCTGGGTACTTGCCTGCATTCATCGGGCCGCCACTGCCTCATATTGTAACGGCCTTGGAACTCGCCGAAAGCCTGAAACAGCCGAGTTGATACGGGCTCATCACCAGGCTCATGAGGCTCACACGGGCTCATCTTGCAATGCCTCAGACCTGCCTGCGTTTGCCGGCGGTGCCTCGGGTAGTGCTCGCAAGCCGCTCTTCTACTCGGACCTGCCGCGCTGGCGCTGGAAGTCCGCGTAGGCCTGGCGGTCCCTGCGGCAGTTGTTCCGGTACGAGAGATTGCCGATCAGGCTGATGAGCGGCGCGCGCCCCCGCCACACGCTGCCCCACACCCGGCGCAATATGCGCGGCATTGAATAGAATGTCTGGTTGCAGGCAACCATCTCACGGATGACGCCGTCCACGGAGAAATGCTTGTAGCGTGCCACTGGAAAGGTGAGCGTATAGTAGTCCCAGTCTTTTGGAAACTCGTCGAGGACGATGCGGCCGTCCGCCTTCATCTGGTCCCACAGGCGCGTGCCGGGAAGGGGCGTCAGAAACAGCACGTTGAGGTTGTCCACGCCGTACCGGCCGGCCACCTCGGCGATGTGCATGCCGATGCCCGGCTGGTCGACGTCCAGGCCGATGATGAAGGAGCCGACGACCATGATATTGTGACGCTGGATGCGCCGCACGGCGGCAGCGAAGTCCCGGCCCTTCGGAATGTTGAACTTCTTGCCGATCTCCTGGAGCCCCTCCGGCGTGGGGGACTCGAAGCCGATGAATACGCCCCGGCACCCGGCCGCGGCGGCCAGTGTCATGAGCTCCTCGTCGTCGGCGAAGTTGATGGTGGCCTGTCCGACCCATTCCTTGGGCGGGCCCGCCTGGGCCATGGCCCGGAACAGGTCCTTGGCGCGCTCGATGTGGTCGGAGCGTGTGCCGATGAGGTTGTCGTCCACGATCAGGACGTACCTCTCGCGAATGGACTGGAACTCGCGCACGACGTCGCCAATCGGCCGCTGGCGGTATCGCGCTCCGTTGAACGCCGTCACGCTGCAGAAGCTGCAGTTCAAAGGGCAGCCGCGCGTGGTCTGAATGGCCCCGAAGGCATAGCCCGCACCCGTCAGGTCGTGACGGGCCGGCCGGACGGCACTGATGTCGGCCAGCGCGCCGTCGTAGCGGCGCTCCAAGCGGCCCTGCCTGGCGTCATCAAGGACCCTCGCCCAGACGCCTTCGGCCTCGCCGGTGACCACCGCGTCCGCGTGCGCTCCGGCCTCGTCCACGCACATGGTTGCATGAATACCCCCCATCACCACGGGCACGCCAAGGCCGCGGAAATAGGCAGCCACCTCATAAGCGCGGTTGGCCTGCGATGTGAAAGCGGTGATGCCCACCAGGTCCGGCCGTGGCATGGCGGTGTAGTCCGACACGCCGAGGTTTTCGTCCAGGATGGTGATGTCCCACTCCGGCGGCGTCAGGCCCGCAAGGACCATGAGGCCCAGCGGCTTCCACACACGGTAACGGTTCCAGCGGCTCTCCTTGACGTGGACCATGCTTACGAGCGGGTTGGAAGGGTTTATCAGATATAACCGCATGGCTCTCGCTTGCTAAAGAGCGGCGTCGACCTTTTCCTGCATGACGGTTCCAGTTACCGCCCTCGGATGTTTTCAGGCCTGTTTCTAAAGGTAGAGACCAGTTTATCTCTGCGCCCCCTTCCATGCAAGCCTGCACCCGGTCGGTGAGTTTGAACCGTGCAGTCTCCGGCGTGACTCCTCGCGTGCAAAAGAGAAGGCCGCTCGACGGTCCCGCCGAACGGCCGTTTTTTAACAATGGTCGGGGAGACTATCCGCCATGTGAACCGAACCCCGAGGCCATCGCCGGGTACTTGCCCGCTTTCATCGGGCCGCCACTGCCTCATATTGTAACGGCCTTGGAACTCGCCGAAAGCCTGAAATAACCCGCTGGCCACAGGCTCATGGGCAGGCTCATCCAGGCTCATGAGGCTCATACTCAGGTTCACTCAGGCTCACCAGAGGGCACATTGAGGCTCACACAGGTTCATTTGCGATTCTCGCTGCGCGATGACAAACGTGGAATATCTATGGCTACAGGCAGTTGTCAGGCAGAGCCGAAGTCTTCAGCGTGCAACGTCCGGAAATCGTCTATCTCGTTGATGACTCTCGCCCATTCATCAGGACCTGTGCCCGTGTATATACCCTGAATCTCAGCGTAGACCTCGCCCGCGATGCATACGAGCAGAAGGGCGTCGGTCGGGCGAACAGCCTTGCGGGGCGCTACCGGGGTGTCGCGCTCAAGATCAAGATAAAGCGCAGAGTTCCTGATCCGGAAAAGGTCGCCTTCGCGAAACCATCCGGCGAAAACCTTTTCTTGAGTTCCGTAGAGGCGAGTGACCCTGGCGTTGACGACGAGGGTCATGCCAACCGCGTAAGCGTATTTCTTCTCGTGGCTGAAGAAGCCTTGCTTGTCAAGTGATCCAGAAAGCTCTCTGTTCCCCATGATTATGACCTTGCCGACCTCTTCGATGAGGGTAATGGCGAAGAAGGCCGCGAGGGGAGAATCGCCTTCCTGATAGAATCTGCGCGCGAGCACCCAATACTTCTCAAGGTGCTCTCGTGCCTCGATTGGCAGCTTGATGTTGACTGGCACATTGCACATTGTGATCGGCTCACCGGCCTTCTGAGGGAATGTAATGTCCGTCTACCTGCGTCCTGACGAATCCCACATCTCTCAAAGCCTTAATATCCCGTTTCACGGTCGACGTGCTGACTTTCCCCCGAGACATCCCTATCACGTCCTTTTGTCGAAGATGTTCGTCCGGTGATAATCCAGATACTTCCTGTGATAGGGCTCTATCGTGGTGAGTCTCATGTCATGACGAATGCCCAAAGAAGCCAGGTCATCCTCACCGAGTGTCATGGAAATCAGAATATTCCCGTTATCATCGAAACTCACAAATCCGGAGTCGAAACATGCGTCCAATGCTGGGGAAAGAAGGAGTCCGTTGAAGAGATGCAGCCGCTCCTTAAGTGTGGATTCTGACCATGGCTTGATGTGCGAGGCACGAAGCAACGCTGTCTCCGAGCACCCGGTAACGGCACAGCCTTGCCAGTACTCGATGAGCCTCTGTCTAAACTGCCCTTGTCCCACCCGCGCCCTGATGATGGCCTCGCGTTCGGTAGTGCTCAGCTTGCTGTACTCGCTGACGTCAGCAACTTCGCCCTTGTCTGCCATTTGCGCTGAGAGTATCCAAGCGAATGAATGCGCGTCGAGAAGCGTTACCTCGCCTGAGAGTGCCTCGGCAAGCATGCTCTTGAGTTCACCTATTAGGCCGATGTAAGCGGAGTAATTCTCCCATGAACAACGACGGCTTGTTTTGAAATCCGCCCCCAACAGCGCAAAAGCCCTGTCGAAGTAGGTTGGCGCAATTGGCAGGAATCTCGACCTGTCCTTTACAAAGCATAGGTACGCGGGAAGCGGATACTTCCTGCCAAGGAGTCTCAACAGCTCAGCGAATGATTGTGCTTCTTTCGGTTCGTGATAGAGCTGATAGAGACAGGTTTCAACCGCTTTTCTTGCTTCCGTATCTTCTAGCGCTTCATATAGCGGCTTCTGCGGGCGCGAATCCTTGCCGTAGCGGTTCTGCTGTCCGACCAAGTTGTTGTGAGGGATTTCAATCGCACTGATTGTTGCGGTGATTATCGCCCCTTTTCCAATACTGGCCCTGGTCCACTTCGAAAAGCTCAAGCTCTTGCGGGCTTCGCCGTGTATCTTGTACTTGTAGCCCTCCTGATCTTCTGTGTATTGGTTGGAGGCGAAAGAGACCAGAGGCGCGCCAGATTCTCCTTCTACAAACGCCTCAAAGGCGGCGAACTGACGCTCGAAGAGATAGGGGTCTATTCGAGGCATTTGTCTTCCATGACTTACTCCAGGTGACATTGCCCGGGAGACATCAATTCGTGCTTTTGCCATCTACATCGTGGGGGCTGATGGAACGTAGTATCCGTCTTGGTGCGTAGCGATCAGTCCCATATCTCTCAGCGCCTTGATATCCCTCTTCACGGTCGATGGGCTGAAGTCCAGCCGAAACATTCCGATCACGTCCTTCTGCCGAAGCCGCTCACCCGCGGTAATCTTTTCCATGATCATCCGCTGACGCACGGTGAGCGCATTATCGCACGAAGATGGGCTTTCGTCATCATCTTTCTCGGTTTCTACGCCAAGACCGGTGACGACCATCCATTCCGTGAGATGGTACCCCCCGCCCCCTCTGGCTATTACGTCGTACTTGCCGCACTCCAGGGAGCATTCGCTTTCCATGAGCTCGGTGGCCCTGTCGCGGAAATCCTTAATGGGACGGCTGATGGGATTGCTGGCGTTTCGGCCCAGGGTCTTGCCCAGCTGCGCACCGCTCAAACGCACGTACTTGCCGTTGTGCCTTCTGCTCAGGGCGATGAGCACGTCGCGCATGTCGGGCTGACCGGCGTCCCGCCAGACAGTCACCCCGCACACCGTGGCATGATCTTCGTGAATGACCATCTCACGGTCGTCGGCGCTGAAGGGGGTGAGCTTCCCGGCCCGCGCCTTGCTACCTGCCGCCGAGGTAGACCGCCTGGCCTTTTCAAGCGCCTCCCGGACGGCTTTATCCAGCTTATCGCCGTCAAGCGGCTTGGCGACGTAGTCAACCGCTCCCAGCTTCATGACGGATACGGCCAGGTCCGGGCCGTCGTTGCCGTGGCCGGTCATTACGATAACCGGCACATCTTCCATGCCGGCTGTCCTGCGGATTTCGTTGAGAAGGTTCTTGCCGTTCTCCACGCGGCAGAGTCGGCCTGGGCAGACCGGAATCTCAAGATCGAGTAGAACATATGAGTATTTGCCAGAGCACAGGAGACCGCGGGCGGCCTCCTGGTCGCCAGCCGCGTCGTGTTCATGTCCCAGCGACTGCAGGATGTCTCCAGCCGTACGCCTGATTTCCTCATCATCGTCTACCACAAGCGCGCGTATCGTCATGCCTTATCTTCCTCTTGTTCGACAGGCAGTGTAATAGTCACCACGGTTCCGACGCCTTCACCATTCTCAATGGCGAGGCTTCCGCCGTGGCCCTGCGCGTACCGATATGCGGTCGGCAGCCCGAAACCTGTGCCGCCACGATTCTTCTTGGTGGTCTTGCCCGGCAGGAACATCTGGATGTCGGCAAGGTCCTCTGGGGGGATGCCGGGGCCGCTGTTACGAACGACGATCTCCACGTTTCCGGCATCGCGCTGAGCCGCTGTCACCTCGATGGACCGTTCGTCCTGCATGGCGCCCTGCATCTCAAAGGCCTCGAACGCGTTTTTCAGAACGTGGGCGACGGTCGCCACAATCTGATACCGCGCAACCTCTGCCGTCAGGTTCCCTGGTACATCCACGGAGAGCGGCACGGCATCCAGGTCGTAACCCCGTCCCCGCAGCTCGTCCACGACAATACCGGTGGCCTCCTTGACCATGTCGGCCACCCGCTCCCGATGCCGCTCCACCGGCGTGGCCTGGGAATAGGTGCGCATGTCTTCCACGAACCGTTCAAGGAACGCAAGGCGCTCCGTCATTCTATCCAGGTTTTCCCGGCACTCCGTCTGGTCGGGATGTCCGCTGTCGATGTGCGCTTTCAGGGTAGAGACGTTGGTCTTGAGCGGACTCAGGATACCGCGTATGTCGTGTACTATCGCGCCGACAAGGATGTCAAATTGCCTGTCAGCGACCTTCCTTGCCCTGTCTGCGGCCAGCTTGCCGTGGTACTTCCCAATGGAGTCGAGCTGCGCCTCGACCTCGTCAATGGTGCGCCTTTTCCGTTGCGAGTCCCGAAGCCCCCTGCGCCGGCGGTCCATGGCGCGTTCAACGGCCTTTCTTACGAACGAACTCGTGTCGTCGGAAAGGCCCGCCGCCAACTTCATAAAATCGTCATCGGGAACCCTGATGAGCAGATCCGCCACCTCCTTGCGCACCTCGGGCTTCGGATCCTCGGCAAAAAGATAGACGAGCGATATGGCCGTATCAGCCGCGGTATCGTCATCGATGGCGTCCGTCAGGAGCGCCGCCAACTCGCGCCTTTCGGTCCACGACATAGCCTCCCGGTCCGCCCGCAGAGACTCGTAAGCGGCTCCCAGATCCGGTATTTCGCTCGTGTCCGACATTTTCAGTAATCGTACCTTTCTCTGCGCTGCCTGAAGGCCTCTTCACCTCCCTCCAGGAGCGTCACGATTTCCTCTTTGCATGCATCCACGGTGCCGTTTCTTGTAACCCGGGCTCTCGCGCCGTCCGACTGCAGCACAAGCACCTCGGAAGCGTCGCCCAGGACGGGGATGTTCGGATTGTGCGTAACGAAGATGAGCTGCCGCCGCGCCTTGACCTTGTGAAGGCTCTCCACAACCGTCTGCGAGATGAAACTGTTGTCCAGGTTGTCCTCCGGCTGGTCGATGAGTAGCGGTTTCTCGCTCTCCATAAGCAGGATGGGCAGTATCGTTGTGCATTTTTGCCCTGTTGAGAGGGATTCCGAGTCCTTGTAATTCTCGCCGTCCTTCAACTCGATCTTCGGCTGATCGATGAGCTCGACCGTCTCCAGGTCACGAAGCCGCCCTGAGCCAGCCAGGGCATTCACCACCTTCGCCGCCTGGTCCGGGTTGAGCTCAGCCTTATCCACAAGCAGGCTTGGATCGTGGCGCTTGACGATGGCCACCAGGTCGCTGGGCCACATTGAGTTAACTATCTTCTGTGCTACAAGCCCCTGTTTGACCCCTGCGCCGCGAAGGGCTTCCTCGAGTAGCGCCGTATAGCGCTCTGGATTCCCGTCCTGAACGATGGTGACTCGAATACTGGGCGAAAGGGCCTCGCTTATCCTGTCGGCCACCGCCTTGCGCGTGTTGAAGCGGGCGTCACGCAGTTCGGACAGCTTCTTGACCAGCATCGCGCGGACCTCTTCAAGCTTGGCCAGCTGCGCGGCCGCATCATCCCTTTCCCGTTTCTTGACCAGAAGATCGTTGCGGGTCTTCTCCAGGCGGCTTCTTTCCGTGGCCTGTCCCATGGCGGCCTGATGCTTCTCTATCAAAGCGCGGAACGCCATTTCCTGCGCGGTATGGGCTGTTGTGAGCTTCGTCGTTGCGGCGCCGAGCTCTTCACGGGCTTTACGAATGCGCTCCTGCGCCTTCTCGAGCAGGTAGTCCAGTTCCCGGGCACAGTCTATTACGCCCCGCCGAATCTCCGTGACGATGGCCTTATTGGGACCGGCCAGCATGTCCTCTGCAAACTGGCTGGCGGCCTCGCGCTCCAGGGCACCCAGGCGCTCACCGAGGCTCTCGTGGTACTCGGCCAGGAACTGCGCCATAGTGTCCACGGCACGCTCCTCGCGGTCACGGAGCGCCTTGTGCTCGTGGGCAGTGTTGATAACCGCGGCGTCGCTGCTGTTTGTGGAGGAGTACTTTTTGAGCTGCTCTTCAATGCCCGGCAGGGCGGCCAGTTCCTCATCGAACGCCGCGATCTTGTCCTGGAGTGGCTGTATGCCGTTGGCGTTGGCAACCAGTTCCACGCTGACGTGCTTGATCTGGGCGCTGAGCTCGTTGATGCGCTGAGCTTCGAAGTTGTCTATCAGTTCAAGTTGCGACAGCGGCCGGTCCGCGATGTTTTCCACCTCATTCTGGCTAAAGATGTCTGCCTTGAAGAATCCGCCGGCCTTGAGCGTGATCTCGGTAGGTCTGCCATCGTCAGAGAGCACGACCGGCCCCTCGCCCAGAGTTCGCGAGACGATATAGGTAAGTCCGTCCTTCGTCTCGATGCCCAATTCGACCCTGCCGGCGTCGAGGTTACGGCTCATGAGGGCCTCGATGCGCTTGCAGGCGCCCGAGTCGTCCGGCATCGCACCAAGCGCGAAGCGGATGAACTCGAGGACAGTCGTCTTGCCGGTCCCGCGGGCGCCGATTATGCAGTTGAGCCCCGGCGCAAAATCCACGCGCATCCCGTCGAGAAACCCGCCGACAACGCTGAGCCGGCGGAGGCGATGGTGGCGCGAGGCTGAAGTTGCATTGTCGCAGACTGGCACAGCAGTTCCTTTCTCCAAAGACGGCGGGTTGCAGAAGGCCACGGCACATTTGCAGGAGGAAGCTTACGTTGCGATGGCCCCCCAAGTGGCCCGGCAGGGCCGTCTCTCACGCAGGAGCGGCACCGGACTTGTGGTTACGGTGCCACCGGCGGCATGGCCGGCGCTCAATACCCCACGGCGCATCCCGGCCCCATAGTATACCAGGGCCTCC
>SLPQ01000103.1 GCA_007131925.1 Candidatus Brocadiia bacterium
CGTCTCTTATACCTTCAGAGAGCAGGTGCATGGCGGCCGTCTCGGTCGGACAGAAAAGCAGGCTGCTTATCCTGTCAGAGAGTATCCTGTTTATCTCCTCGGGCATGCGCATGTTGAAGCTGCGAAGTCCGGCCTCGACGTGCGCTACAGGTATGTGCAGCTTGGCTGCGGCAAGGGCGGCTGCGAGGGTGGAGTTTGTGTCGCCGTAGATGAGCACCAGCCGGGGCGCCGTATCGCAGAAGACCTCCTCCAGGGCTTCCAGCATCGCTCCCGTCTGACGACCGTGGGGGCCGGAGCCGATACCGAGGTTCAGTCGCGGCTCCGGTATGGCCAGCTCGTCGAAGAAAAGCTCCGACATGCCGTAGTCGTAATGCTGTCCCGTATGGATGATGAACTCATCCTGTCCTGCCGCCTGCAGGGCGCGCGAGACCACGGCGGCCTTTATGAACTGCGGCCTTGCGCCCACTACGCTGGCTATCGACCGGTTGCCGGAAGCCGTCGGCATCTTCTAATCCTTTGGCCTGAGCCTCGTGTTGAAGATCTCATATTCACTTCTGCAGCGCCTGCATGTGGCTGTACCTTCGACGAGATTGAGCTTTTCTCCGCATCGGCACACCCATCCGTGTGCGCGCGCAGGGTTGCCAAAAACCAGGGCAAAGTCCTCCACATCCCTCGTCACTACCGCCCCCGCCCCCACGAAGGCGTACGCGCCTATTGTGAGGCCGCAGACTACTGTGGCGTTTGCGCCGATAGTAGCGCCGCGTTTGACGCGGGTGGTGCGAAACTCCTCCCTTCGGCTGACAAATGCCCGCGGAGTCGAGACATTTGTGAAGACCATGGACGGCCCGCAGAAGACCTCATCCTCAAGTATAACCCCCTCGTAAACTGATACGTTGTTCTGGATCTTGACGTTTCGACCGATTTCGACGTTCGGCGCTATGAAGACGTTTTGTCCGACGGTCGTACCCGCACCGATTGCAGATGGGCCCATTACGTGGCAAAAATGCCAGATTTTGACATCTGGTCCTATCTCGACCCCGTCGGCGACGATACTCGTGGGGTGCACGAAAAAGTCAGCCATCTCATACCTCCTCAGGCCTGCCGCCCCCCGCGATGGATCGCCTGCCGGCCTCCAGCACCCTGACGACATTGAGGCCGTTTTCGGCGTCGCTGGTTGCCGGCTCGTCCTCAAGGATGCAGCGCACGAAGTGCTCACACTCGAGCTTGAGCGGCTCGGCTGTGGATATGCGCGGGATGTAGATATCGCCCTGCCTTAAGGTTATCGCTTCGCCGTACGAACTGTAACTGAGGTTCGGCGTGGCACCCTTGTCATAAACCTTTACCTTCTCGGCTGCCTCCATGTCGTCGAAGGTCACCATCTTCTGCGACCCTACTATCGTCATCCGGCGCATCTTGTGGGGGTCGAGCCACGAGGTGTGAATCTGGGCCATCCGACCGTCGCCAAAATAGAGCGTGGCAAAGACCACGTCCTCAATACCATCCTGCAGGTAGCACTGCCCCTGGGCCGAGACCCTCTCAGGCGTGTCGCCGAAAAGAAAGTTTACAACGCTGATATCGTGAGGGGCGAGAGACCACCATGCGTTTTCGTTGGAGCGTACGACGCCGAGGTTCAACCGCTGAGTATACATGTAGTATATCTCGCCGAGCTCGCCGGAGTCTACCATGCCCTTGAGTCGTGTGACAGCAGGGTGATACAGAAGCAGATGCCCCACCATCAGCTTGCGATCGCCGGAGTTGGCCGACTCTACCAGCTTCTCAGCCTCATCTACCCGCTGGCACATCGGCTTTTCCACGTATACGTGCTTTCCTGCTCTGAGTGCCGCCCCGGCATGCTCGTAGTGGAATTTCGCATCGGTGGCTATCACCACCGCGTCGACCTTCCCGTCTGAGAGCACATCATCGAGGTCTGAGGTGGTCCGCGCCTGCGGGTAGGCCGCTGCCGTGGCCTTGAGGCGCTCCGCGTCCTTATCGCACACGCAGTAAAGAGCTGCGTGCGGCAAGGAAGCGAAGTTGCGTACGAGGTTCTTGCCCCATGATCCGGCGCCCACGACGGCGATATTGAGCATTCTATCTCTCCTGTCCCATCGGAGTCAGAATCGTACTGCGCAGCTCTCGCGCATCGTCCATGAGCGCGCGGGATGCCTTGTCCGAGAGTATGATCTCTATCTGCTTATCGGCATCTTCGAGGCGCCCCTCGCGCGCCAGCTGCCCGGCATAGTCCAGACGGAGGTAGTGCCAGCCACCTTCGCGCGCAAGGACCTTTTCGTAAAAGCCGATCAATGCGTCTGAATGGCCTCGTGCGTGAAGCCTGGAGGCCAGCATCCGCACGACCGGCTCATTAAAGCCGTCCCTGCGACGAGCGTCGGCGGCCATGTGCGCTGCTGCCAGGTATTGCTGGCCGGCCGCAGAGTCGAGCCCGGCGGCTGCCAGGCCAGCCGCGAAAAGCATCCTCCCCCCGAACGACTCCGGCGCGGCCTGCCTTATACGCTCATAGCTGCCAAAACGGCTTACCAGCCCCACCACCGCCTCGATCGCTCGCTGCGGCGCTATCTGAACCGCTCCAGCCTCCAGATCGATCGCATCGCGCATCGCTGCAAGCCCATCTTCAACGCGCCCCTCGTCAAAAAGCATCACCGCAAGCCGTCTCTTGTAGCCGAAGGAGGAGATCTGCCATCTTTCGATCACGTTGAGCCCGTCGGCTCCCAGGGAGACGGCGGTCATGGCGTAGTGCGTGGAGGGAGGCGACAGTGCAAAGGCCTGCGCCGCGCGTCGCAGGCTCTCGCTTCTGTGCCTTGCGGCAAGCGCTTCGTCGGTCTCGACACTCGCCCATGCATAGAGTGTGCGTGCCCGCATATAGGCAAGCTCGCCGTCCCATGGCGCCACGGATGCCGCACGAGAGAGCCGGTCGCTCAAGAGGCTCAGACGCGCCGGACTCACGGCAGCGGCCTCAGGACCTGCCAGTAACGTACGTGCATCGGCCTTGGCCCGATCGGCATAGACCATTGCAGCGATTAACACTCCCGAAGCGGTCAGTACCAGCAATCCCGCGAGCGCGCCGTAAATGGCGCGAGTGCGGTTTGCAAGTACGCGGTTGCAGTTTATGTCCACCGTTTCGATATCCTGCCGATAAGCGCGCGCTGCTGCAGCTCCTGCAGCCACAAGCACCGAGAGCACCAAGGCATTGGCCGGTATTCGCAGGTTGAAGTCGACCATGCTGTGAACGCCTATGGCTGCCATCGAGCCGGCCGCGCCCGCCGCCAGGGCGCTCATGTATATATCCTGGCGCGCAAGTGCGCCGCGAGCCAGCTGCACAAACTGCCATATGACGAGCACGGCGGCGATCCCGGCAGCTATCAGGCCGCCCTCGAGGGCAAACTGCAGGTAGTCGTTGTGCGCAAAGAGATACTTGAGCTCGGTGCTCTCGTACCGCGGCGCCACATGCCTGTACGTGCCAAGGCCCGACCCGGCCATGGGAAAATCGCGTGAGGCCCGCGCGGCATCCTCCCATACATCCAACCGCCCGGCGGCCTTATCCGGCAGTCGCCCGGCTATCTCAGCGCGAAAGTAAAGCCCGCCAGCCAGCCCCACGGCCGCGAGAGCGAAGATGAACGCCCAGGCCGGCCGTGCCGTCTTTGCCCTGGCAAGCATCAGTACCAGGACAGTCGCAAAGCCCGCTGCGATGCTTGCCAGCGCACCTGCCGAGCGCGCATACACTGCAGCGCCCACCGACAGCATTATGGCCAGGAGTATTATCAGGCTGCAGCCCCCCTCAACCGTCGAGGCAAAGCCTCCCTCCTCGCCCCATCCGCCGCGGCGCGTACCCATCAGTGCCACCAGAAACGCCAGCAGCACCGGTACCACTATGGCTACGAGACCGCCGAAATGATTGCTGTTCGCGTATGGCCCGAAGACGTCTCCCACGTTGACGCTTCGCGCAAAGAATATGGGGCCGTCCCCCGTGGTAGACTCGATGCGTGAGACCCCCGAGGAGAGCGCCTCGTCGAGGCGAAAGCTCCGCCATGTACGCTCTTGGGCTCCTGCTGAAAGGTCCCGGACCCAGTATATCTTCTCACCCTGCGGGTCGGCCTGCATGATGCCGAGAGCGCTTGAGAAGAGAATGGCCGCGCCCGCCGCCGCTACCAGCAGGTAGAGCATGGCTCGTGTGCGCACCAGCGCCAGCGTGGCAAAGACGGCCGCAGAAACGCATACGATCTTCAGAAGCGAGTCGAGAGTCGCTGAGGGCACCAGCGAAATGCCGGCATGCCTGCCAAGAGCCAGGGCGCGCCTGGCGGCGATGGTCCTTTCGCCCATTATGCTGACTAAGCGACTCGGCAGCGGCAAGAGCTGAAAGACCGCCAGTGCCAAAAGGAAAAGAACCAGAAAAAAGATCGGCGCGGCCACCAGCCCACCAGAGCCTTCCCTGACCCAGGCGGCAAGTCCCACAATCGCCGCCAGCGCCACCAGCACAAAAACAGCCGCCCATGCCCATGTCTCGACCGCGCCGAAAAGAAGCGGGCCTGCCACCAGCGCTGCAGCCAAAAACCCCACTCCGACCCACCTGAGGGCCGTGGCATTCGGCTGCGGCCGCAAGGGCCCGACCGACGGAATGTCTCCCTGTCGAGGCATCGGCTCTCAGGTCTTCTTCGGATAGTAGCGATGATAGTAGTAGTAGTTGCCGCGCTGGCTGCGCACCCTGTTGAGGACTGCGCCTATGACGTTTGCCTCAGCGGCTCTGAGCTCCTTACCGGCCCGCCTGATGAGCCACTTGGAGTTTTGCGATGCCTGTATCACAAATATCGTGGCATCCGCGGCATTAGTCAGTATGGATGCATCAGCCACGCCGAGCACCGGCGGGCTGTCAATTATCATGACGTCAAACTTCCTGGGGCCGCTTTCGAAGAGCTCCCGCAGCCGGGGACTCTCAAGCAGCTCCGCGCTGCGGCTTCCTCCCGTGCCGGCCGGTATGAGGCTCAGGCCGTGCAGACCGCTGGGGCGTACGATGCTCTCCCAGGTGCATTCGCCGTCGAGGTACTCGCCGAGGCCGGGCATGCGCTCGATGCCGAATATGTCGTGGATCTTAGGGTGCCTCATGTCTGCATCTACCAGAAGTGCGCTGAGGTTTGCCTGGGCAAAGGATATGGCGAGATTGGTGGCGAGACTGGTCTTGCCCTCGCCAGCGGTGGTCGATGTCACTGCGAACGTACGCGCGTGCGAGTCAGAACGGTAGACATTGATCTTTGCGCGTACCTTTCTGTAGGACTCGGCCGGCCCAGAGCTCGGGTCGGTCATTATGACTTTTTCATGACTGTGCGAGTTGTTGCCTGACAACTGCGTACTCGGCACAAAGCCCATAAAGGGTATGCGCAGCTCCTCTTCGATATCCTCGGGCTTGCGCACCGTGCGGTCCATGTAGTCGAGGACAAATGCCACGCCGACAGAGCAGAAAAGGGCCAGTATCACCACCACCAGCGAGAGCTGGGCCTTGTTTGGCCAGGCGGGCTCAGTGGGCGCACGCGCCTCATCCAGCACGGTGATGTTGAGCACGGCCATATCGTCGCTCAGGCGGTCCATCAGGAGCTGCTGGCGAAGGTTGTCGCGCATGCGAACGTGATTTTCCAGCTCCTTGCGAAGCTCCTCGTACCGGGCAAGTGCCGTGAGCCCCTCGACAAGCTCGCCGACGGTGGCGCGCAGCTCGGCCATCTGCAGTTCATAGGTTTCTATGATCTTCTGGTTGCGCTCGACGGCAAGCCTTGCGCGCTCAAGGGCCTGGCGGTTGGCCTCGCGCTGCGCCTCTTCAATGACACTGGTGTACTCAATTTTGTACTGCTCGATCATGTCTTTCAGGCGCAGGTATCTGGCATCGGTCTCAAGGGCAGCCTCTGTCCTGCCGGTCCCCAGAATGCGGACCTCCATCTCGAGGTTTCTGATGTTGGAGTCTATCCTCTCGGCCTCTGCGCTTCTGACGTTGGTGACGAGGTCCTCGCCCGCATCGTACTTCTGCTGCAAAGCCTCGTACTCACGGATGGCGGTCTCGGCAGCGACCCTGGCCGGCACCTGGGCCTCGACGATCGCGTTGATCCGCTTGGTGAGCATCAGCTCCTGCTCGCGCTGCTCCTGGAGCCTCCTGTCGCGGGAAAAGGCATCGATCGTTTCACGCAGGCTCGCGATATCGAGCTCGAGAATATCTATCTGATCGCGCATTTCCCTCTGGCGGCGTCTTGCGATGGTCTCTTCGTTGGTACGTGCAAACTCTATGTAGGCCTCGACGACGCTGTTTACGAGTGCGGCGGCGACCTGTGGATCGCGCTGGCGCGTCTGGATGCGTACGACCCGGTTGTTTGCCTCGGGATGTATGGAGACGGCCCGCCGCACGAGCTCGGCCTGCCCGTCGGCACGGGCCTGCTCGGGCGATTCGCTTCTGCCGAGTTTGTAGGCAGCCAGTGCGGCGACATTGCTCGAGCCCACTATCTCATACTGCGTCTGGTAAAAGGCCTCGCCTGCAAAGCCCCTCTGGTCGCCGAGCGGGGTCCTGAGTCTTTCAATGGAGATCCTGGCGCGCGCCTGGTACCATGGTCGCAGCATCCGGAGCACGACGAAGAGTCCGGCCGAACTGACCAGGATAAGCACAAAAAGACATATGATCTTGTGCTGCCAGATCACTGCCAGGTAATCGCTTACATGGCGTGCCTGTGTCTCGTCGTTTCCTGCTTCCATTTTGCGATTCCTTCTTGGATAGTCTGAGCTCTTGTCCATCGACAGCGTCTTGTTGGTGTCTTGCCTACTCAAGAGCTATCAGGGCTTCGATATCACTGTCTGCGGCAAGCGAGGCGTCCGCAGCTATCGCTCTGCGTGCTGTGTCCTGTGCGCTGGCCAGCATCCCAGCGTCTCTGTAAGCCAGTGCCAAATGATAAAGCATCTGTGATGAAGGCTCTCGCGAGAGCTCGACCGCACGCGCAAGCGTTACGACGGCCCTGTTATATTGCCGTGTCTTGTAGTACGCCCAGCCCAGAGTGTCGAGTATGTCCGGGTCGTCCGGCTTGAGGACGCTGGCCTCATCGGCAAGCTCGACTGCACGGGTGAGATTCTGGCCCTTTTCAGTCAAGACCCACGCCACGGCGTTTGCCGCGCGAGCCCTGACGTCGCCGGAGGCGTACCTGAGTGCATGCTCGTAGGCAGTCAGTGCCTCATCTCTCCTGCCAGACACGTACCTGAGGTCGCCCAGCATGCAGGCAAGCGCTGCAAAGTGCGGCCTTCGATCCAGCGTATCCGTGATGAAGCGCTCGGCATCAGAGTTTCTCGTCAGTCTTATATAGAAGGACGCCATGGCCTCATAAAAGGCCTCGTTGTCCGGATTGGACTCCAGGCCGCTTTGCAGAACGTCCACTCCCCGCGAAAAGTCATCCTGCGATGAAACAAGGTTGGCCAGATCTATATAGCCCTGCAGGAAATCCGGGAACTCCGCTATGCCGGCGCGGAAGGTCGCTTCGGCGGCCTCGTCGTCACCGGCTATGGACTCAAGGGCGGCAAGTGCCCTGAAGGTTTCTGGGGAGGGGCGCTCGGCCAGGGACTCTTTCATTAGAGCTATGGCCTCGTCGAGCCTGTCGCTTCTTCTGTAAATGTCGGCAAGGAGTCCGCGCAGCCGTTCGTCCGCCCTGTTTGTCTCAAGTGCCTGCTTCAAGACGGCCTCGGCCTCATCGATGCGGTCCCGGGCAACCCAGATCCTCCCAAGCATCCAGGCGGTAGTGGCGTCGGTGGGGTCTTCTCTTACGTATTCTTCCAGGAGACGCTCGGCCTCGCCGGCCCGACCCAGCCTTTCATAAGCGTCGATGAGCGCCAGAAGCGTACCGGCGTTTCGCTCGAGGTCGAGTGCCCGGTGGTAGTCGCCGATCGATGCCTCGACATCTCCGGCCAGCTTGGCCGCATCGGCTTTGATCGCCCAGGCCCGAGGGTTTTCGGGGTCCGCATTGACTACCGCGCTCGCCGCGGCGGCGGCCTGCTCGAAAGAACCCCCTCTCAAGAGCACCTCCGCCAGCATAAGCCGCGCCGGCGTGAAATCGCCCATCTGCGCCAGCGTCCTGCGCAGCTGCGTCTCGGCAGCCGGCAGCAGCCCGGAATGATAGTGCGCCTGCGCCAGCAGAAAACGTGCTGCGGCCAGCTCACGAGCGGGCACGTCCGAGTCGGAGATGCTCCGATCGAGGATAGTGGCTGCCTCGCGATATCGCTGCTGACCCATGAGCACCCGGCCCTTCATGACCATTGCGTCGAAATCCCCCGGGCGCCTGGCCAGCAGATCGTCAGCAATGCGCTCTGCATCGCTGAAACGGCCGGCGCGCTCATGGGCGGCCACGAGCCGTTTGACGGCTGTCATGGAGTCGGGGTCGGCCGCGACTGCGCTCTGGTAGGCTTCGAGCGTTCTGTCGGGGTCATCAAGCGCCATGAAAGAGTCACCGGCCTGTATCAGGAGAGTTGCATCAGCACCGGCGGCCTCACGTACACGCGCCAGAGCATCGAGGGCATATTCGTGCTGTCCACGTGCAACGTTTACCGCGGCTACTATCTGCAGAAGTCTCAGGCGCGTTGAAGGATCTCCGCCGGCGGCCAGGGCGGCATTGGCCTGTGTGAGCGCCTCCTCGTACCTTTGCCTCGTCATGAAGATGCGCGCAAGCCCCTCGAGCGCTGGTGCCGGATCGTCAAGGACCTCGGCTGCGCGGCGGAAAGACTCCTCCGCGTCATCGAGCTGGTTGTTGAGTGCATAGAGGTGGCCGAGCTTGAGGGCATAGTCTCCCCCATCTCTGATCTCGGCAGGCAGGGCTGTCCATTCTGTTATGGCATCCTCGATGCGCTCATGTTCGAGCAGGCTGCCGGTAGCGATGGTGGCCGCTCTGCTCAACAGCAACGGGTCATCGCCGGAGTGGCTTCTTGCAAGGCCCGCCTCGCGCAGCGCGTCATCGAAGTAGCGGGTCTGGTAGTAGAGCTCTGCCAGCTCGAGTCGCGCAGGCACTGATGACGGGTTGTGCCTGAGTGAGGCCTGTAGGCTCTCAATGGCCTTGTCGAGCTCACCAGCTGCCTTTCGGACCATGGCTAGCCGGTAGTGTGCCTGGGCGTTGGAGGAGTTCTGGCGAAGGCTCGTCTCCAGGAGGGTGGCGGCCGCAGCGAGCATCCCTTCCTCTTCAAGGATGCGCGCCTCAAGAAGGTGGCCGGTCGAGGAGCCGGGGTCGGCCTTGTCGAGCCGCAGGATCATCTCGCGGGCCTGGTCATGTCGGCCCATGTTGATGAGAGCCTCGGCCGCTCCGGCGAGTGCTTCCCTGTCGGTTTCGGCAATTTCGAGGCCCCTTGAATATGCCTGAAAGGCTCTCTCATTTCTGCCAAGGCTCAGCATCAGGCTGCCCATCAGTGTGTGGAATGCGGCGTTTGACGGGTATCTCTCAATGCGGCTTGTGATAAAATCAAGCGCATCATCGGCGCGCCCGTCGCGCCAGAGCATCGATACGTAAAAGGCGGCCGCGGCAGCGTCAGACGGCCTATCCTGGACGAGCGAATATGCGATTCGGATCGCCTCGTCGCTGCTGCCGCGCCGGTGCTCGAGCATAGCCAGTGCTGAGCGCAGGCGGCCGGGGTCGTCCGTGAAACGCTCCCCTTCTGCAAGAACCGCCAGTGCCCTGTCCCACTCGTCGCGCGCTGCATGCAGGTCCGCCAGTGCGATATAAGGCTCGTGCGAGGAGGGCTTTATGGATCGCGCCTGCTCCAGAAAGGAAAGCGCGCCAGTCAGGTTGTCCCTGGCCCTGAGGGCACGGCCTGCAATCAGGTTTGCGTGGTAGTTGTTTGTGTCGTGCTCCAGTACGAAGCGCGCCTCGGCGGCGGCCCTGTCAAACTCGCGCATCTTCATGTAGGTCTCCGCAAGTGCGACGCGCGCATCGGGGAAATCCGCCACCAGCGCCAGTGTCCTCTGAAAATCCTCGCTGGCGTCTTCAAGCATCCCCCGGGCGGCAAGGCTGAGACCGCGGTAATAGTAGGCCATCGGAAAGCGCGGCTTGGCCCGGATGACGCGACCGAAAAGCTGCTCGGCACGAAGAAGATTCTCATCGACTCCCTCAGCCTGCGCCATGTGGATGCGCCCCTCGAGATAGTCAGCCACGTCGTCCGCCTGGGGGAGCTTTCTTAAGCCTTCAAGCCGGCGCCATGCACCGTCCAGGTCGGAGCGACCGATGAGCGCCTCAATGAGGTGCTGGTAGAAGACCTGGTGATAGGCGCTGGCCTCACCTGCTGCGATACCCCTTTCGAATATCTCCACTACGCTGCTGCTGCGACCAGTCTCCTTGTATAAAAGGCCCAGCGAAAGGAGGGCTTCAGGATCTGTTGGCCGGACCTCCAGCGCCTTTTTGTAAGCTCCCTCGGCCTGCGAGAGATTGTGCGCGTCACGGCCGGCGGCCTTGTAAAAGTCTCCGAGTGCCACCCAGTACGCGGGATTGCTGCCCTGCAGTTCGATGGCCTTGCGGTAGTAATCCAGGGCATCCTGTGGCTGCCCCACTGTTGCGTAAAACCTCGCTGTCCTCACGGCTGCCTCGGCGCGGCGTGCCTCGTCGGCGGAATCGTCCCCGGCGATTTCCTGCAACCTGCCGAGTGTGACCTCGGCCTGCTCTTGACGCATGAGGTGCTGCGCCTCTACAAGGGCGAGAGCGAGGATAGCGTCAAGGTTTGAAGGGTCATAGGTGCCGACCCGGGTAAACTCGCTGGCTGCCCTCTCGTAATCCCCTTCGACGTAATAAGCCCTGGCCAGGTACTGGTGGGCCATTGCCTGGATAGCGCCGCCCGGTGCCAGTGATACCAGGCGTGCCGCAGTGCGCTGGACGTCATCCCACTGGCCGGCGATGTGATAGCATTCTGCGAGCTTCCATAGAGCCTCGACATTTCTGGGGTCCCTCTCGGATGCGTCCCTGTAATACCTGTATGCGTTGTTGAGATCGCCGTTCTTGACGTAAAGGTCGCCCAGCTCGATGTGTGCTGATATGTTGTCGGGGTCATATCTGACGGCATTCATGTACTGGATGATGGCGCTGTCGATCTGGCCTGCTTCGGCGAGAGCCCGCCCTTCCTCGAGAAACTGCCTCGCCCGCGCCTCCTTGTTGAGAACCCAGCTTGCCACCGCCACTGCGGAGACGACGACCGCGATGCAGAGTATTATCAGCACCACAAGCGCGGTCCTGTTTATGCGAAGCTTCATGTCACTAACCCCCGTTGCTAATATTCTGCGGGATGAATTGGTTGAGCGCAGGCAGGAACGCCGCAAGAAACTCCTGTAAATCCTGCTTGGCACGGTCACGGCCGCCCTCCATACTGACGGCAATCTGGATCTTCGATGCGCCGGATATGGGCCTGCCTGCGAAAATGCTCCTGAGCCTTGCTATCTTCTGCCAGGTGGGTGTAGAGGCGGTGTAGCCGGACAGACTGTACCAGTACACCACCATCTCCCGTTGATCGCCCCTTTCAAACACTGTAATAGTCACGGGCAGCCGCCTCTCCAGCCCCGACACCTCCAATGATGCCAGGCCATCCTGCTCTATGCGCCATCCGGCGCCGGGGTAGCAGATCGTCGGCGGATGCTGAGTCGCACGGTCGGGGTTGGTGTAATACCCAACGTATACGCTCATTGCCCTCCCCAAAGGACTCCTGAAATCCGCTCTCAGGTAGTCGTCCACCTCGAGGAGCTCCAGCTCCCTGTCGCTGAGCTCGAGGATGTCCACACGCCAGTCGCCGACGGTCGTTGGAAACTGTGCAAACTCCACCCTGTGCTCTTCGCTGCGGCTGGCGGCCAGGGCCACCATGCTGTCGAGGCGCTTGTCCGCCGCCAGTGCCCCCAGAAGGATCAGCCCGGCGATCACGTATCTTGAGGTCTTCATGCGCCGCCCTCCCGACCCTTCGGGCCTTCGGTCTCCTCGGTCTGCTCGATTGGAAAAACCGCCTTGAGCAGAAAGAACTGACCGAAAAGCACTGCCAGCGCCACCACGTAAAACACCCAACCTTCCAGGCTGTGGTAAAAGCCTTCTGCAAACTGCGGACCCGCATACTGGTAGAGCAGTCCCGTGCCGGCCACACGCAGTATGTTTGTGACAACCGCGATCGGCACGGCCGAGATTATAAGCACCGCCTTGCGCGGCCACCCGCCTGGGATCATCCAGGCAAAGGCGGTGGCAGTGGCCGTGATGCCGAAAAGGGACCTGATGCCGCTGCATGCGTCATCCACAGCCAGGGTCCCGGATGCAAGGTAGATGATGTTGCCCGAGCGCGCGGCCACTACGCCCATCATCTGCAGAATCGCCGTCGCTACTACGCTTGCCAGCAGTCGAAGCTGTGCGGATACAGGCTCATAAATGGCGGCCGGCAGCGGGCACATAAATAGAAGAAACAGAAGCGGAAAGGCCGCCAGCTTCAGAAATCCCCACCCCTCCACGAGGAGCACCAGTGCTGCCAGCACACCTATAAAAGATATGGCCTGCACAAAGTGCATACCGCCGAGCCGGCCGAAAAAAAATGCCGCAATCCATCCGACGAGCCCGACCATGCCCCAGAGACTTCCCCTGCCGATCACCTTTTCGAGCATTTCCCGCTTGTCGTAGAGGAAAAAGAGTGTGATGGGCGGCACAAGAAGCCCGTGCGAATAGGTGGGGTCATTCCACCAGCGGCCGAAAAGGTGCACGAGTGTAGCCTGGTACAAGAGTATGGTCATGGCCAGGAGTATCACCCAGCCGATCATCCTGGCCTTCCCGGATCTTCGCCTCACTTCTGCTGCCTCCCGGCCCCGCCACTTGCACGCTTTTTCGGCTTGAGGCCGTAACGTTTCAACTTGCGCCACAAAGTCGTCCTGCCAATTCCCAGCTCGCTTGCGGCCTTGTCCTGGTTCCAGTCCATTGACTCCAGGACTCTCACTATGTGCGCCGCCTCCACCTGATCGAGCGTGCGTGGGGCGCCGTTGCCGTCGCCTCCGTTGCTGCGAACCTGTGGAGGCAGCGCCGACGCGGTGATATGGCCGTTCTTGGTGAGCATGACTGCGTATTCAACTGCGTTTTCCAGCTCACGCACGTTGCCGGGCCAATCGTATGCCGCGAGCAGGTCGAGTGCGTCCTGTCGAAAGCCGTCAACCTGCCGCGCCTCATCGTCGCAAAAAATATTCAGGAAATGATTTGCAAGGAGAACTATGTCATCAGGCCGCTCCCGCAGTGGTGGAACATGAATGGGGATGACGTTGAGCCGGTAAAACAAGTCCTCCCGGAAGCTGCCCTGGCGAATGAGATCGTTGAGCTCGGAATTGGTCGCAGCGATGAGCCTGACGTCCACGTGTCTCTCGCGGTTTTCGCCCAGCCTGCGAAACTCACCATGCTGCAGAAAACGCAACAGCTTTGACTGCGTCGAGGGGCTTGCAAGTGCTATTTCGTCGAGCAGAAGGGTGCCGGATTCGGCCTCCTCGATCAGACCGGGCTTGTTGCCTGTCGCGCCGGTGAAGGCCCCTCTGGCGTATCCGAAAAGCTCACTCTCCTGCAGCGTGTCTGGAAGCGCCGCGCAGTTGATGGTGATGAAGGGGCGCTCTTTCCGGCGGCTGTTTGCATGTACGGCCCTTGCGACAAGCTCTTTTCCCGTGCCGCTTTCGCCGGTAATGAGAATGGTGCCGTCGGAGTGGCTTATCTCGGCGATAAGGTGGAGTATCTCGCGCATCTGCGGGCTTGCCGCGACGATTCCCTCGGCGCGGAAGGCCCCGCCGACGACGCTCTCGAGGTCTTTGACGCGCTTGCGCAGGCCGAGCCGGTCGAGAGTGCGGTCCACTACTATGACCAGCTCCTCCGGCTGAAAGGGCTTTGTAATGTAATCGCACGCGCCATACCTCATCGCCTCGACGGCCGTGTCCACGCTGCCGAAGGCGGTCATGACCACCACCTCACAGGAGCCGTTAAGCTTCTTGACCTCCTTGAGCAGGGAGAGCCCATCCATGCCCGGCATCTTAAGATCAGTAATGACTATGTCGCATGGAGCATGCTCGAGGATAGTAACAGCCTGCCTGCCGTCGTCTGCCTCACTGACGTCATGGCCCTCGCGCCTCAAGGTCACTGAAAGTGAAAAGCGGAAATTAGGCTGATCATCTACTATCAGGATTGCCGCCACAGCGCCTCCTCCCGCGATACCGGCACAACGACGCTCACCCGCGTACCTCCACCGGGCCTGCTGTCGATCGAGACAGCGCCGCGGTGGTCTTCTACTATTCGTTTTACAATGGAAAGGCCAAGGCCCGTGCCTACAGACTTCGTGGTGAAAAACGGGATAAAGACTTTCTTGAGATCCTCACTTTCGATGCCGGCTCCGGTATCCTCAACCAAGAGCCCCACGGCCGGGCGATCGCCGAGCCGGCCGTTGTAAGTCTTCAGACTCAGCACACCTCCATCCGGCATTGCGTCAAGCGCATTTGAAACCAGGTTGAAAAGCACCTCCTGGATCTGCCCCCTGTCCATTCGGCAGGCTGCGAGGTTGTCGGCGAGCTCGGTTTGGACCTCGATACCGGCATTCATGCGCTCATCGCGCTTCATGAGAAAAAGCGTACCGGAAACAAGCTCATTCAGGTCATACCAGTCGACGCGCGCGTGTGGAAACCTGGCGAACGAGAGGAAATCATTGACTATCTCGCTAAGGCGAGCGGCCTCTTCCACCGCGACCTGCAGGAGGCGTTCGTTGTCGCCTGAGAGATTCAGATCGCTTTTCAACAGGCATACGGCATTGTAGAGCGCGCCGAGGGGGTTGTTTACCTCGTGTGCCAGGGCTGCAGTGACCTCACCTACGGCAGCGAGCTTCTCGCTTCTTATGAGCTGCTCGGCGAGGCGTTTCTTCTCGGTGACATCAGTGATGCTGACTAGGCAAAGCTCCTCCGCATGAACGGGAAATGCCTTTGACGATATCTCGACCACGCTTGCCGGCTCGTTTGGCCTTTCAAGAGATGCTTCCAGACGTGTGCCCTCTCGTACAAAGGCCTTCTGACGCAGGAAGTCGCGCAGGGTGTCCCGATCGCCTGCGGAGCTCTCCACTTCTATGGCCTCCCACTCCCGCCACTCTCCACCTGCAAACTCCTGCCAGCGGCTGTTTGCCTCCACGATGTGACCCGTCGAGTCTATCAGCAGAAACGCATCATTAGCGCGCGCGAAGAGCTCCCTGAACCTCTGCTCGCTGAGGATGAGCTGCTCGTTGGCTTCAGCCAGATTTCTGAAAAGCAGTGCATTGGCAAGGGCAATGCCGGCCTGCGCGCTCACCAGTGATATCATGCTTTCGTTTTCTTCGCTGAAAGCTCCCAGGTCACTGTGGCTTAAATTGATGACGCCGACCACCCCGTCAAGTGACTTAAGCGGTACAGAGAGCAGGCTGCGAATCTCGCCGGCAAACGGGGTGGAGGAGACAAAGCGGCTGTCGGAGGTCACGTCCCTGATGAGAATCGACTCCCCCTCGGCCGCCACCAGTCCGCATATGCCTTCACCAACGGCAAACCGCTTGAAGGAGCCGCCGTCCGGATAGTAGTTGGCGCTGTCTTGCTGTCTGCCCCTGGCGGCAAGAAGCATCAGCTCATGCTTTTGGGCGTCCATGGCATAGAGGCTGCAGTTGAGCGCGCCGACTTCCTCGACAACAGTGTCCACTACCGTGGTAGAGACACGTTGGAAGTCCACTCCACCCGTAAGACTGGATGCCAGCCGACGCATGATGCGCGCCTCCATCTCGACAAAGCGCATCTCGCGTGGGACTGCTACCTCTTTCCCGCTCGCCCTTCCCGTCAATGCAAAGCTCCCCCTCGCTTCGACCGTATCTCTGTGCATGTGGCCCCTGTGAAGCGGCGTGCGCGCAAGAAAGCGCAGGCAGCCCGTAGTCCGCAGCCAGTCACTCTCCAGCCAATGAGCTCCCCGCCGTGTCCGTCCATATCCCTTCTCACAAGCGCGCACCCTCTCAGGACCTGGCTAACCGCCAGCCGCAGAACGCCATCCCCAGGCATTCATGATCGCCAGTGGTCGGCCTTTTCGGCAATTATAGTATAGCATACAAATTCTTATACACGACAGAAACTGTTTCAGAGTGAAAAATTTCCCGCTTTTTTCCGGATCTCCCTTCCCAGCGCCCGTACCTGGTATCCTTATGGACCGGCGTTACCCTTATGATGCTGTTTCAAATCGAAAAGTTCCGTTTTGCCGCCGGAAAGAGCGAAAAACCGGCGAATCATGTCTTCTTCTGGACGTTTATGGTATACTTACCTGAGCGGAAAAGAGGCCTGCCACTTCATTGGGGGGCTCCTTTTCTGAGATGATTTGACACATACATAATCTTGAGGAGCGTACACAAATGGCGAGGGGACTGCTTGTAAGCTTCGCTGGCTACCCGTACACGCCTTCGAGCCTGATGCCGGACAACGGCCTTGCCGCGCTGGCCGGCTCGCTGCTCGATAACGGCCACGAGGTGAAGGTGCTGGACTACGGCACAGTGGATATGATCGCCCGCTACGTACCGCCGGCGCTGCACCGCCGGCTTGTTTCGATATGGAAAGAAGCCTCAACGGGCGCATCGTCGCCGCTTCTGCTGCTGCGGCTCATGAGGGCGGGTCTCTCTTCGTCGCGCGCGTCGAGGCGAGTGGTTAAAGCAATAGCGGATGAGCTTTCCGGCCAGATAGAAGGCTTTCGACCGGATTTCGTGGGGTTCAAGCTCTGGAACGGCGACGGCTTTTCATCTTCGGTAACGCTTGCCGGCATGATCCGCAGCCGTCACCCGGACGTAAAGGTCATCGGCGGCGGGCCGCAGGTCGACTGGTTCGAGGAGTATGTGCTGGACTACACCGATGCCTTTCACGTACTCGCGCGCGGTGAGTGTGAGCATACTATTGCGCAGCTGGCTGAGTGGTCGGTGGGCAAGCGCCCACTCGAGGGCATCTCAAACCTGATATACAAGGGGCGCTCGGGTGAGCTGGTCAAGACGCCGCTGGAGCCCGTCGCTGATCTTGACGATCTGGCGATGCCCTGCTATGAGAGCGCGCACTATCCTTCGCTGCAAGGTACGCGCCACATGAAGATGATCACCATCGACGAGAGTCGGGGCTGTCCGAACGACTGCCACTTCTGCATCCACCCGCGAAAGAGCAGCCGCAACTGGCGCATAAAATCTCCGGAGCGACTGGTCAGTGAGTTGAAGGCGGTAATGTCCGAGACCGGCGCTGACACCTTCATCTACGCAGGCAGCAACACACCTTCAAAGGCTGCCGCTGCCAATGCGCGCGCGATCATCGACGCCCGCCTCGACATCCGCTATGCGGGCTTTGGCCATGCCCGCGGCATGAAAAAGGCCGACTTTGACATCATGGCCCGCAGCGGCTGCCGCGCGCTCTTCTACGGCGTCGAGAGCGGTTCCCAGCGCATACTCGATAAGTCCCTTAACAAGGGAAACAAGGTCGGAGAGGTCCGCGACATCCTCAAGCGCACCAAGGAGGCCGGTATATTCACCATCGGCTCGATCATATACCCAGCGCCCTTCGAGGACGCACAGAGCCGTGCCGAAACGCTCAATTTCATTCTCGATGCCAGGCCCGACAGTGTGCCGGTGCAGTTTCCGGGGCTCGTCCCCGGCTCCAACTGGGACCGCGACGCCGAGAGGTTCGGCTTCCGGATGCCGCGTGGGCGTCGTGCTGCTATGCGTTATGGGCTGACGTACAAGATTCGCCTGATATATCCGCCACGTTTCTGGAAGCCGCTGCCGTATCTGCTCAACGGGCGCAATTCACGCGAGCTCTTTGCCGAGACGGCCGCGTTTGCAGCAGAGATAAAGAAAGCCGGTATCTCCACCAATGTCGCACATGACATGGTGCTCATGGCCGACAAGCTCGGTATGAGCCCCCAGGAGTTTCACGGGGAGTCCATGCGGCTCTTTTACACCGGTGACTATCAGGGTGTCAGGAAGTGGGTGGAGACTACAAACAGCAGCTCTCTGAGGACTCTGACGGCGCCGGCGATGAGCGCCGGGTAGCCTGAGAAGCGCCAGAGAGCTCAAATCTCCGCCTGCCGGGACTTGTTATGGTCAATCCGTGGCAAGCCGCGACAGGATGAAGTTTTTCAGCGCCTTCTCATCGAACGACGAGACTACCTCGACATTGGGCTCTCTGGGGGTAAAGGGCCGGTCATCAGCTACCGTCGTGCCACGGGTGATCTCACCCTCGGTCTCTACATCGCACCAGACTCTGCGCGTCTTGAAGAGGTCGCCAGCCGCCACGACCGCAGCGGCGATGACATCATGGAGGTGCACGCCGTCGAGCCGGTGATAGCGGCGGTGAGCCTGCAGGTAAAAGGGCAGGAGGTTGCGCGCGAGCCTGCCTGCGCCGCGCCGACACTTGGCGAAAGCGTCGAAATCCCGCACTGTGAATACGAGCCTTGTAGTGATATCGAGCGGCACGATGGTGACCGGCAAGGGCGAGTTTATGACGCGCCGCGCGGCTTCCGGGTCATGGTGGATGTTGAACTCGCCAAGCGGACTTGCGTTTCCAGGCACGTGAAACGCGCCGCCCATCAGTACTATTCTTTCGACCTTAGCGGTATGAAAGTCGATGCGATCAAGAGCGTCGGCGATGTTTGTCAGGGGCGCAAGGGCCAGGATGGTGACCGGCTCGGCCGAGCCGGTGAGGATGCTGGCTATGAGCTTGGCGGCCGGCTGGGCGGCGTTTCGCAGAAAGACGGGCAGGTAGGTGTTTGCAAGCCCGTCCTTGCCGTGTATATGGCGGGCGTCCTCGCCCGAGCGCGGCCAGTCGGGCCCCATTCCTATGAGCGGCTTCTCCTCGATGCGCAGAAAGCCGTATATCCGGTGGATGTTCTTGAGGCATTCCTCGGCAGGAAGATTTCCGCTTGCCGCCGTTACGGCATGCACTGTCACCTCAGGGCTCTTCACCAGAAGAGCAAGGGCCAGTGCATCGTCGATGCCCGGGTCTGTATCAACTATGATCTTTCGCTTCACAGGGCCTTCCCTTGTGCGGATGTATCGAGTCTGTCTCCGTATTTCAACTATAAGCGCGGCTTCACGCGCCGTCAAGCAGCACACGAGGTGCCCCCTTAGTCGCTTGACTTAGCGTCTGCTTTCGCCTACTATTTGGGCCGTAAAGGAGAAGAGGATGGGCCATGGACCGGCCGCGGCGACGGCCGCGCGCTTCGCTCGAATGTACGCGCGCACCCCTGAGGGGGTGGCGTTTGCCCCGGGGCGAGTCAACATCATCGGTGAACATACCGACTACAATAACGGCTGGGCGCTGCCCGCTGCGGTAAATCTGGCTACGTTCGTGGCCTGGGCGCCGAGTGATGATGGTGCTGTGCGCGTATGGTCAGAGACATGCGGCGATGAGGCGGTCTTTGAGATGGCGGAGGCGTCGAGCGCCCCGGCAGCCTTCTGGGCGCGATACGCATGGGGCGTAGGCATGGCTCTTCTGGAGGAGGGTCTGCCCGCCCGCGCGGTGGATCTGTACTCCGACTCCAGCGTGCCGATCGGGGGAGGCTTGAGCTCATCTGCCTCCTTCGAGGTGGCCCTGGCGCTGGCGTACCTTGGCGAAAAGGAGGCCGAAAAGGTCCCGCGGGAGCGGCTTGTACATATATGCCGGCGCGCTGAAAACCACTTCGTGGGTGTCAACTGCGGCGTGATGGACCAGTTTTCAAGTGTATTTGGCGCAGAGGGCAAGGCGCTGCTTCTTGACTGTCGCAGCCTTGAGGCCAGGGAGGTCGCCTTTCCGTCGGATACCGTCATGGTAGTAGCCGATACCACGGTCAGACACGCCCTCGGAGAGCACACTGAGGGCTATCATAAGCGGCAGCAGGAGTGCCGGCGGGCCGTGGAGGTGCTCGCGCGGCGTGAAGCAGCCGTCAGCTCCCTGCGTGAGGTCACGCGCGAGATGATCGAGGCGCACGCCCGGGAGCTTGGCGATGTGCTCACCAGACGTGTCAGGCATGTAGTGAGTGAAAATGACAGGGTGCTTGAAGCGGCCGATGCGATGGCAGCTTCGGATGTCGCTGCGCTCGGCGATCTGCTGCGGGCAAGTCACCAGAGCTTGCGGGATGACTTTGAGGTCTCGTGTAATGAGCTGGACATCATGGTCGAGGTAGCCGAGGGCATCGACGGCTACTACGGCGGCAGGTTGGTTGGAGGCGGCTTCGGCGGATGTACGATAAGTCTTGTCGATGAGGCAAAGGCGCAGAGCTTCTGCGGCGAGCTGCAGCGACGTTACAAAGAGGCAACAGGCCTCGATGCCGGCATACACGCCGTGCGCCCTGGAAGGGGCGCCGGTTTCAAGGGTGCACGATGTTGGACATGAAGGATATCATAAGGCAGGTCGTGGAGCGCCGCGATCTGAGCGAGAGCGAGGCGGCCGGGGCGATGGAGGTCATCATGTCCGGGATGGCCACCGACGCACAGATTGCCGCGCTGCTTGTAGCACTTCGTCTTAAAGGGGAGACGGTAGGTGAGATTACAGGCTTCGCGCGTGTCATGCGTGAAAAGGCCTCAAAGGTGGACGCGGGCGTCGACCTTACGGACACCTGCGGTACGGGCGGCGACGCGTCACTGAGTTTTAATATATCCACCACCGCGGCGATCGTCGCTGCCGGCATGGGAGTCAGGATAGCAAAGCATGGCAACCGCGCCGTATCCAGCGCCTCGGGGTCGGCTGATGTCTTGAAAGGACTGGGGGTAAACGTCGATGCAGGCGTCGAGACGGTCACCCGCTCGATCCGCGAGGCAAACTTCGGCTTTCTCTTTGCACCGCACCTGCACCTCGCCATGAAATACGCGATAGGCCCGAGGCGTGAGATGGGCATACGCACCGTCTTTAATATACTCGGCCCGCTGACAAATCCCGCCGGCGCATCACGACAGCTCCTGGGAGTCTTCAGCGAGGATCTCACCGAGCCGCTCGCGAGAGTGCTTGTGAACCTCGGCAGCACGCGGGCCTGGGTGGTCCATGGGCAAGATGGGCTGGATGAGATCACTGTCACAGCTGAGACTTCGATAAGCGAGGCCGTTGATGGCGCTGTCAGGACATTCACGCTGACGCCGGAGCAGATGGGTCTCAAGAGGTGGAGCCTCGAGGATCTGCAGGTCAGCGACGCGGCCGCAGCCGCCCGAGCGGTGCGCGAGGTGCTCGAGGGGGCGCAGGGCGCCCGGCGCGACATTGTCCTTGCGAATGCCGCCGCTGCGGCCGTTGTCGCCGGGCACGCTGCGGATATCGTCGAGGGAGTCGCTGCGGCCGCAGAGGCCATAGACAGCGGCAGCGCGAGCCGGGCACTTCAAAAGGTCGTCGAGATAACCAACGCCGGGACTTGAAATGGACGGGATTACCTGTGACATGTGCGGCAAGAGCCTCCTGGTGGATGAGGACGTTCGCTACGTGGCCGACCTCGTCGTTTATGCGGCCTATGACCCCATGGAGCTGACCGATCGCGATTTCGAGCGCGACATCGGCGCGGAGATATCCACCACGCTGGCGGCCGCCAAGAAGCGTGACGCCAATGAGCTTGAAGAGGAGGTCGTCGCCTTGCGGCGCATGGATCTGTGTCCGACCTGCAGAAAAAGGCTGCTGGAGGAGCCGTTTGGCCGTGCCAGAGGCTCCAAGGCTACGTGAAAGGAGAGAATGACCAGGTGGCATCCACGATAACCGAAAAGATAATCGCCGCTCACGCCGGCCGGGACAGTGTCGCTGCGGGAGAGTTTGTATATGCGACGGTTGACATCGCCCTCGGAAACGACATCACCGCGCCGATAGCGATCAGGGAGTTTGCCGAGGCTGGTTTCGACAAGGTCTTTGATCCGGAAAAGGTGGTCATGGTCCCCGATCATTTTACACCGAACAAAGACATAAAGAGCGCCGAGCAGTCGAAGATCCTGCGCGACTTTTCCCGGCGCCACAAGCTTACCCATTACTGGGAGGTCGGCAGGGTGGGCGTGGAGCATGCGCTGCTGCCCGAGCAGGGGGTGGTGGTTCCGGGCGACCTCGTCATCGGGGCCGACAGTCACACATGTACATACGGTGCCGTGGGCGCATTTGCCACAGGGGTGGGCTCGACCGACCTGGCCGCCGCGATGGCCTCCGGCAAAGTCTGGCTGCGCGTGCCTGAGAGCATGAAGTTTGTCTTTGAAGGCCGGAGACGCCGGTGGGTCGGCGGAAAGGACTTCATACTGGCCGTTATCGGCAAGATCGGCGTATCCGGCGCGCTTTACAGGGCGATGGAGTTCACCGGATCGGCCATAGGCACACTGCCCATGGAAGACCGACTCACTATGTGCAACATGGCCATCGAGGCGGGCGCCAAAAACGGTATCGTCCCGCCGGATGATATTACCGCAGAGTACGAAAAGGGCCGCGCCGAGCGCGAGGGTGTTTTTTACAATAGCGACGAGGATGCCGCCTATGTCGAGACACACAGCTTCAACGCCGCCGAAATCCAGCCGCTGGTGGCCTGCCCCCACCTTCCCGAAAACGTTCGTGCAGCCGCCGAGCTCGATGGCGTCAAGGTCGACCAGGTAGTCATAGGCTCCTGCACCAACGGCCGGATCAGCGACCTGCGCACGGCCGCCGAAATACTCAAGGGCAGAAAGGTTCATGAAGACGTGCGGCTCCTGGTGCTGCCGGCTACGCCGGCGATCTACCGCCAGGCGATGGATGAGGGGCTGCTTGAGATCTTTGCCGATGTAGATGCTGTCATCGGGCCGCCGACCTGCGGGCCGTGCCTCGGCGGACACATGGGTTGTCTGGCTTCCGGGGAAACGGCGGTAGCGACCACCAACAGAAACTTTGTCGGCCGCATGGGGCACCCGGAATCACAAGTGTACCTTTCCGGCCCGGCTGTCGCCGCCGCGAGCGCGGTGACCGGCCGCATAACCGACCCTAATGAACTGTAAGCTCCTTAAAAGAGCCTTATGAGCCCGCAAGGGCGGGAGGGCCGAAGATGAAGAGCAAGCTGGCTCTTGTGATTCTCATCGTGCTTGCGGGCACAGTTCTCTGGTATGGAAGCGGCCTGGTAGCCGCCAGGGCCGACTCGAACGAATCGCTCCTGGCTCTGTTGAACGCCGCCAGGGCTGCTCGCGCGGGGGAGCCGATCTACACGGATGTCGAAAGGGCAGACACCGATGAGCTTGTGCGTGGTGAGCTCGCTGACGAGGTGCCGCCTCAGGGGGCCGCCGACACGGCACAGGGAGAAGAACAGCCCGAGGATCCGCTGCGCGCTCCGGTCTGCAGACTTGCGTATGGCTACCCGCCCTACCTGGCGATTTTGCTGATCCCGCTGGCATTTGCACAGACCCCCGCGGGGGCCGCGCTTATTCTCTACTGGGCGAACGTGGCCTTTGTCATCATAGCGACCATGCTTGCCACGTTTGTCTTGAACGGACGCCTGGTGAAGACGGGCAAGGCCTCGGTGATTATCTCGCTTTTCGCCGCGTTGCCATTTCTCATATATCTTCTGGGCGGTGCGTCCCTGGCGATGCTTTCTTTGGTGCTCGTGCTTGCCGGGCTGGTGCTTTTTCGCCTTGAGCTTGACATCTCGTCGGGGATTGTCTCGGCATTCGCGGTTTTTTCTCCGCTGGGGATAGCCTTCGGGGCTTACTGGTTCTTGAAACGTGCCTGGAAGGCGGCATTCTCTTTCATAATAGTCGCCGCGCTGCTCCTTGCCGCAGCACCGATGGCCACGCTTGGCATCGCTGATGGCCTGGCTGAGGTACAGAGCTACTGGCGGGAAGCGGTAGTACCTTACTTCACGCTGACCGCCGAGACGCAGCCGCTGCAGTTTGCCGAAAACCAGTCGCTGTGGGCGGTCCTGATGCGCCATACCACCGAAATCGGCGACCTTGGACGCGCCGCAGGCGACAGGGTGGAGACGATTTTCAAGGTCAATGTCACTGAGCTGACCACCGACTATATGACCGTCGTGCTTCTTGCCGTCGGCGGCATCTTCCTCGTGGTCAGCGTGCTGGCGCTGTGTCGTCGCCTGCCCGAGCGCGCGTTGCCCGTGGTCGGCATAGAGGGCGCGCTGGTGACGGTTGCAGTACTTGTCCTGTCGCTGCGCACTACATTATCGACGATGGCGATAGCGCTTTTCCCCCTGATGGCTGCCATGTATGCCATACGACACACCGACCTGCGCCGCGCCATCCATCATGTCAACTACGTGGCTTTAGTGTTGGCGGCGGCTTTCTTCTACCTTGCACTGGATGTGCGCTTCAGGATGCTAGGCACCGGCCTCGCGGGGTCTCTTGTGCTCTGGATAGCAATGCTGGCGGCGCTGCGACGCTTCAGGCCGAAGATGGTAAGCGGAAAGATTTCAAGCACATTCGACCTTGCAGCGCGCGACGAGGCGCAGCGCCCGATAGATCTCGTCAGCATCCGAAGCGAGGCCGAGAGGCCCCCCGCCCAAGGCGAGGGCGTGCTGCCGCTGCCGGAATTTACCCGCAGGCGCTCTGAGGGGCGTCCGTACGCATCCAGGGATGAGCGTGAGGTTCCTCCCTTCGACCGCATCCGGCTCGAAGAGGAGGCCGAGGCGCAAAGAGACTTTCCAGAAGAGAAGCCCCAAGGGCAAGAGGGTGCCGACCAGGAGCATGACGCTGAGCCGCCGGGCGCAGAGGACGAGCAAGAGAGGCCTGAGTAGATACGCGCGTCAGTCACCCTGCTGATCGGATGGCCCTGGTGTGTCAGAGGCCTCGGCGCGCATCTCTTCGGCGCGCTCTCGGAGCTGGTCTACCGGTGGGTCTACCGTCGGCTCGAGGACAAACGCAAACGTGTGGCTCTCCCGCAGCGTCCACGGCAAAAGAGCTTCCGCGAAAAAGTCCAGCGGAAAGCGCGCCCGAAGGGGCTTCTCAACCGGCTGCACGACCCTGAGTGTATCGTAGCCGTCCTTCTGGAAGCGCAGATCCGCCGGCTGATAGTAGGTGAAGTTGAAAGTCACCGGAGTCAGGCCTACCTCGCGGTCGTTGTAAAAGGCCCGAGCGCCCGGGGGGTCGGTCACGAGCGTCATGCGCCGCTCTACGCAGCCTCCACAAAGCGCCGCTGTTGCGGCCACGATGAAAAGTACCCGCCTCATCGCACCTCCATCAGCCTTGCAGTGGGTCCGTCAGTATCCAGAAGTGCACACGTAGACCTGCCTGAGAGCCAGCCGCCGCACTCACCGGGATTTACAACCAGCGGATGTCCCTGTCGTATCTCGGGCTCGTGATTGTGGCCATAAATATGCACGTCCACATTCTCGTACGGCGCCCGCTCAATGTCGAACGGATCGTGGCAGACGACTATGCGAAGACCGCCGAGCTCCAAAAGATACGGCCCGAAGAATATGTGCTTCCAGATCTTTTTTATCCCGGCTATCTCGCCGTCGTTGTTGCCGAAGACCCCGAAAACTTCACCGGGAAACTTCATTATCTCCTTGACCGAAAAAGGCGCCACAATGTCACCCGCGTGGATGAGCACCTGTGCCCCTTCTCCAGACAGCATGGCTACGGCCGACCTTATGCGGGGCAGATTATCGTGCGTGTCGGACATGATGCCGATCTTCATACGTAACCTCCCTTTGCGTGCGTGGCTGCCATTGTAACGCAACGGCACCCGATGGGCAATGGGTGGCTTGCGCACGTCTTTGCCCGAGCGACAATCCTGCCGGCGGCGGTCAGGGCCGTTTGCTGAGCCTTTTCCGGCCTGCTTGCGGCTCGCGTATCGTAGACGGTTGCAAAGGCACTGTTCTGCAAATACCCTATTGGGCGTGGCGATGCGCACGCCCGCAGGACCCTGGGTGAGGAGGCGGAAATGATAGGCTTTCACATAGACATGAACATTGCTCAGTTCACACGGGACTACCTTGCAAAGTGGCTGCAGCTGCTGGCCGAGCTCGGCTACGACACCATCATCTGGGAGGTTGAAAACAACGTCCGATGGAAGACCTGCCCCGAGTGCTCCTCTCCGGATGCCTTCAGCGCCGAGGAGTTTCGCGAAATAATCGACCTTTCGCGCAGCCTCGGCCTCGAGCCTGTCCCGCTCCTGCAGACCATAGCGCACGCCGAATATGTCCTAAAGCATGAGCCCTACAGTCACCTGGCCGAGGTGCCCGGCGAGATCCGCCAGTACTGCCCGCAATCAGAAGAGCTCATACCCTTCCTGCACCGCTGGATCGCGGAGTACCTGGAAGTATTCGGGGATGTACGCTTTTTCCACCTGGGCGCGGACGAGGCGTGGTGGATGGGCCAGTGTGCCAAGTGCCGTGCCTACGTGCAGGAGCACTCGGTCTCGGACCTCTATATCAACCACGTCAGCGCAGTGGCAGCGCCGCTGATCGCCGGAGGCATCACGCCGATAGTCTGGGCGGACATGATACTGCACCACAACGAGGCGATCGATAAGATGCCGCGTGAGGTGATGCTTTTCGACTGGAACTACGACATCCACCACGGCATGGGCAAGGTGTGGGTGTGGGGCAAGGAGTGGTTTGCCGATGATGACATCGGCCCGGAGGTACTGGAGGACTTTGGTGCTTACCTTTTCCCCGCCGGGGATGAGCCCGGGCGGCACCCGGAGACCTTCTATACGGCGGATTTTCTGGCCGACAAGGGCTTTCGCACAGTGACGTGCCCCAGCTCATCCAGCTATGGGGACAATGTCTTTTCGCCGCGCAACTGGTACCACATGATCAACACCTGGGACTCGTGCCGCAAGGGACTGCTGGGGAAGCTTGAAGGCTCGGTGCTGACATCCTGGACTGTGCACCTGCATCCCTGGGAGCTGCAGCTGGCGCCGATAGAAATGGCGCCATTTGTCCAGCGACATCCAAATGCAGCGATTGCGGATTTTCAGGCAGACTTCACTGAGCGTCATTTCGGAGAGAAAGATGATCGATTCTGGCGTGCGTGCGGGCTACTGTCGAAGCGCTGCCTGTTAACTCATACGGCGTCTCTCGGCTTTGACAAGGCGGCCCTGCCGGTCGAGTCCGGTCATGCGGCTGCGACGGTCGACAGGCTCCGCCGTGAGGGCCGACTGGAAGAGGAGCTGGCCAACGTTGGCGCACGGCTAAAGGAGTACGAGACGGCGGCGGCCATCTTCGATGAGTTAGCCGGGTCGGCCGTTGAAGGGCGCGACCTGATCGAGCTGTGGCACCTGGCTGCTCGGGCCTTAGCTGTACGGGCGCGCTCGGCAGGGCTTCTGCTGGCAGCAGCAGCAGGGCACGTGGCCGGTGCTCAAGACGCGCTGGCGGCCGAGCGAGAGCTTCGAGGTGAGTACGATCGCCTCTGGGACGGCATAATAAGGCCCGCGAGATGTCGTGAGATGCTGGCTTGGACTTTTGATTCTGTGGAGGCGGCCCTTCTGGAACTCATCAGGTGACGGGGCGGTCGTAATCTGCGGTCGGTACATGTTTACCTTTTGCGTTGATTATCGAGGTGACCAATGGCTACACAAATCGCTCAAGGAGTTTACTGGGTTGGCGTGGTGGACTGGGCGCTGCGAAATTTCCACGGGCATGAGCTCTCCACCCACCGCGGCTCCACTTACAATTCATATCTTATCCTTGATGAAAAAAAGGCGCTGGTCGATACTGTCTGGGCGCCTTTTACCGACGAGTTCATAGATGGCCTTAGCGAAGTCATAGACCCGGCTGAGCTCGACTACGTGGTGGTAAACCATGCCGAGCCCGATCACTCAGGAGGCCTGCCGGCCTTGATGCGCCTGTGCCCTGACGCCACTGTCGTTGCCAGCAAGCGCGGGGTGGAGAGCGTGTCGGGGCATTACCACGAGGATTGGAATTTCAAGGCGGTCGGCACCGGTGAGAAGATATCCCTTGGCGCGCGCGAGCTGACATTTATCGAGGCGCCGATGCTTCACTGGCCGGACACGATGTTCACCTATCTCTCTGGTGAGGCCATACTGATGTCCAACGACGGCTTCGGGCAGCACTACGCGAGCGCCTTCCGATTCAATGACGAAGTCGACCAGGTCGAGCTCTACGAAGAGGCGCTCAAATACTATGCGAACATACTCACGCCGTACAGCGGCCAGGTCATAAAAAAGATCGACGAAATCCTGGAGATGAATATCCCTGTCTCGATGATCGCTCCGTCGCACGGTGTGATATGGCGGAAGAGCCCCCTCCAGATAGTCGAAAAGTACCAGCAATGGGCCCGGCAGGAGCCTTCGCGCAGCGCCGTCATCCTGTTTGACACCATGTGGCACGCCACTCGAAGAATGGCCGAGGCGATAGGGGAGGGGCTCGCCGCCAGGGACGTTGACTTCAAGGCCTACTACATGCCGGTGTCCGATCGCAATGACGTTCTGGCCGAGGTTTTCAAGGCGGGCGCGGTCATTGTAGGCTCGCCAACGCTTAACAACGGCATTATGCCGACTATTGCGCCGATCATGGAGGACTTGAAAGGTCTGCGCTTTACGAACAAGGTGGCTGCGGCCTTCGGCTCGTACGGATGGAGCGGTGAGGCGGTCAAGCGTATCGAGGATCATCTTGCCGAGTGCAAGTTTGACATTGCCGGAGAGGGCGTACGTGCAAAGTGGCAGCCGGACAGGGATGCCCTGGATTCCTGCCGTGCGCTCGCCGAAAAGGTGGCCGGTGCTCTACCTGCACAGCCCTGAAGACAGTCTCGGGCGCGCCGCTGCCGCCGGCTCGCTGGTCAGCCGCTATGGCCGAGCGTGCAGCAGACGACAAAGTGGTGCCGAAGGAGGGAGTCGAACCCTCACGGGGTTTAAGCCCCATTGGATTTTGAATCCAACGCGTCTGCCGGTTCCGCCACTTCGGCACTCATTCGAGTTGCAATATTAATAGATCACCCGCGGCAGTCAAGGCTGGCTTTCACGCGCAATTTACCCGGCCGTCAAAAGGGGAACGCGCGTGCCGAAGGCATTGTCCTGTCGTTAGGTCGTTTATGAAAGGCTTTGAAAGGCCAGTTACAATCGGGACCGAAGAAAGGAAGGGCCAATGGCACGCTTTTTCGAGGCCGGTGATGCGCTTTACAATGCAGATGCCATAAGAAAAGTCGTCTGCCAGGACAACACCCGTGCAGAGATTTTCTATTTGAACGGCGAGACCGAAGAGCTGCAAGGCGAGGCAGCCGAGAGACTCATCAACGCCCTCAAATACAGCCGCCCCCACACTGCGGGCGATGCCGGCAAGCTGGTGCCCTGAGAGATCACGCCGTAGCTTTCTGACGTGCTGTGCTACTGGCCTGGCTGCTTCAGCGCCACTGGTGAGCCGAGTATCTCGCTCATAACGATCGCACGTCTGAGGCTTCGCCGGTTAAACTTCGGCAGAAGCGTCGCATCGGTCTTATCCTTGCTGGCGATTCCGGGACGAGCTTTCTTGCCCGTACCTATGGCGGTAGCCCTTATGCCGGGCGCACCTCTCTTCGGCTTCGCGGCCTCCTGTTCGCGGGAACGTCTCTCGAAGCTGCTTTCGAACTTGCGCTTTTCTGATCTGCCGGTGCGCGTTGCTAACTTCGACTCTCGGCGGCGCTGCTCCAGCGGCACGCGCTTTGTCTGTGGAGGAGGCGGCGGGGTGCGCTGGGTGCGCTGCCGGCGGCGGGTATCCTCGCTCCTGCGCGCCTGCTCAGCGGGTGTCACGCTGCCAGCGGGCATGCCGGCCGGGGCGCCGTAGCGGGTCTGACGCTGCGGGGGCGCTTCTGGGGCCTGCTCGCCCTGTCTTCGGGCACCTGTGCGACCCGCCTCCTCGAGAAACTTTCGTATCTGATCGGGTGTGGCGAGTCGAGCCTTCGTTGCGGGCTCGCCCGTACGCTCACGTTCATCCTTTTCCTGGGTCTCCTTGATGCGCGCGAGGATATTTATGATCACAATGACCGCTATGATCAGTAGCGGTACAAGTATCTCAAATAGAGCTTCCATACGGTTTCTCCGCTGCTGCTACTGTTGCTGCTGAGGCTCCTCGCCCTCGCTGCTGCTTATTGAGCTGCGCATGCTCGTGTCGGCCTGTATGTTTCTGAGCCTGTAATAATCCATGATGCCGAGGTTGCCCTCTCTGAAGGCCTGCGCGATGGCTTTTGGCACCTCCGCCTCGGCCAGTACGACCTTTGCCTGGTTTTCCTGGGTAAGGGCTTTCATCTCCTGCTCACGCGCATATGCCATGGCTCTGCGCTCCTCGGCCTTTGCCTGGGCGACGCGCTTGTCGGCCTCAGCCTGATCGGCCTGTAGCTGAGCACCCACGTTTTCACCGACATCGACATCGGCGATATCTATTGAAAGGATCTCAAAGGCGGTTCCTGCGTCGAGGCCCTTACTCAAGACATTGTGGGAGATGTTGTCAGGGTTTTCCAGGACCTGCTTGTACGTGGCAGACGAGCCGATCGTGGTGACTATACCTTCGCCGACGCGCGCGATAATCGTCTCCTCGGTGGCTCCACCGACCAGCCGCTCGATATTTGCCCTGACTGTCACGCGGGCCTTTGCCTTGACCTGGATGCCGTCCATGGCCACCGCGTCAATAGTCTGCTTGCCCTTGGAGGAGTCGGGGCAGTCGATGACGCGGGGGTTGACGCTTGTGCGGACGGCATCGGCGATGTCGCGGCCTGCAAGGTCGATGGCTGTGGCCCGTTTCCACGTCAGGGGGATGTCGGCGCGGTCGGCGGCCACGAGTGCGGCCACTACGTTTTTGACACGCCCGCCCGCCAGGTAATGAGCCTCCATGTCACGTATCCTGAAATCCGTGCTGATGCCGGCCTGCACAGACATGACGCGGGCTTCAACGATGACTGTGGGATTTACCTTGCGCAGTGTCATGCCTATCAGGTTGAAAAACCCGATGCCTGCTCCGGTAGTGTAAGACTGTATCCAGAGGCGGAAATACCGCGCCACCAGTGCGAAGGCCACAATGGCCAGTACACCTACGATCAGGACCGCCAGGATTACGGCTGTGCCCATGGCATAACACTCCTTTCGAAAAACTCCGCCTCATCCGCCGGCATACCGGCTTTCGAAGCGTGCAGGAACTGCTCCTTATCCCATCTGAGCCTTCGACTCTGGCTCAGGACTCCTTTTCGCGAATCACCACTCGATTGCCGTCGACGCTTACTACCTTTATCGGTCGATTCGCGCCGATCATCATGCCCTCTGCCACCACATCGATGCGCTGCCCGTCTATCTGGGCCACGCCCGAGGGCCGGCAGGCGCTCAGGGTCGTGCCCTCGCGGCCCTCCAGGTCAAATATCGCCTCGTCGCTCGATCGCTCCGTGCGCTCGGTCTTCGCTCGCGCCTCCATCACTATTCGCCGGCCGATCCATGTGCGGGGAAAGAACTTCACCCCCAAGGCGATCTCTATAGGCAGCAGGATCAAAACCAGTACCAGTGCCACAATACCGGCGATCATGTTCATCTGAAAGGCCAGCACGAGCCCGCCTGTCAGAAACCCGAGAGCTCCCACTGACAGCAGTCCGTAGGACGGGATGAATATCTCCATGAGCAGCAGAAAAAGTCCCGCTGCCAGGAGAATGCCGATAAGCAGGTACTCCATACCGCCTCTTTCCTGTCTACTTCTCTACTTCCGGGCCGTCTGGCCGTGTCCGCTCTTTTCAGGACACCCTTCGTACAATTATATTGTTCCCGCTTATCTTTATGACCTCTATCTTTTCACCACCGGCCACCCTGTCGCCCTGCGTCGTGACGTCGTAGTATTCTCCATCTATCCTGGCGCGACCTGCCGGCCGCAAAGGTGTCTCGGCTGTGCCGGTCTTGCCCAGAAGATCCCCTTTACCTGTGGTAAGCCCGGCACCTTCTGCGTGGGCCACCGACTCAGGCTCGGGCGAGCCCAGATACAGCTTGCCCACTACCGGCGTGTGAGGCAGAAGCCTGGTCAGAAATGCCCCAATGGCAATGGCCCCAACCATCGCCGCGACGAAGTATGTGCCGGCCTTCGCCAGGTAATCTATGTCAGCCGGCGCAGTGGTGATATTAGGTGGGACAAAAGCGAGGGCAAGACTCACGAAGACGAGGGTTATGCCCAGAAAGCCTGTGATTCCAAAGCCGGGTATTACGAAGATTTCGACAGCCAGGAGCGCAATTCCCATCACGAAGATAAGGATCTCCAGGTTCCCGGCCATGCCCGAGAGGTGCTTGCTGAAAAAGAAGATGGCAAAGCAGACTATCCCCACCGTGCCGGGCAGGCCGAAGCCCGGCACCCTGAACTCCATGTAGATGCCCAGGATGCCGAGAAGGAGAATAACGCTTGCTACGCTCGGCTCGTTAAGCCAGCGCACCATCGCTTCAGACCAGTTCACATGGAGCGTGATCACCTCTGCGTCGGCCAAATCGTAGCTGGAGAGCAATTCGTCCATGTCACTGACCACAAACCGTGCGATGCCGTACTGGAGGGCTTCGCTGGCCGTCAACGTGAGTATTTCCCCCTGGCGCACCACAGTGCGGCTTCTCTCTATCTTGTCCCTTTCGTCCTCACTCAGGCCTTCAAAATCGCCGGAAAGCATATACTCGACCGTGCCGTCCTCGTAAACGACCTCGATGACCTCCAGCTCTACGGTGACCATCGCCTCCAGCAGCGCCTCGGGATAGCTGTTGCGCTGGGCGTACTTGCGAAACATGGCGCGCGTGGGAGACTCCACCTTTTCGCCGACAGGCACCGGACCCTCGGGGCTGACTGCGATCGGCATGGCGTCGCCGATAGATGAGACGGGCGTCAGCACTATCTCCCTTGCCCCCATAGCTATCATGGCGCCTGCGGAGAGTGCCTTGGCAGGTATGAATGCGACGGTCTTCGGCTCTTCTATGCCGCCGATCTCGTCGGTAATCTCGATTGCCGCATCCACCAGGCCGCCATAGGTGTCGATTTTGAAAACCAGCAGCGCCGGGTCGTGCTCCCTGGCCTCTTCGATTCGACGGATGAGGCTGTCATAAAGGCCTCTGTCAATAAGACCTTCCATCGGGATGACGACAACGGTGTGACGCTCCGCATCGGCAGCCGGCCCCTCCTGCTGGGCGCCGAGAAAGGCTCCCGCGAACGCGATGAAAATCAGTACCCTTCCACACACCCCCATGAAACGCCCGGCGCGTGGTTTAGGCATCAGTACCTCCATGGCTCAGGCCGACGGCAGAAAAATTGGTGGAGGATAGGGGATTCGAACCCCTGACCTCTTGGCTGCCAGCCAAGCGCTCTCCCAGCTGAGCTAATCCCCCACCCAGTACGCACTTTCGGCGGGGTTTATTCGTGAAACCAGTATAATTCAGACCGCGCGCAGGTCAAGCAATTTTCACTTCCTGCGGGCACCGCTTAATGTGACGCGGCCCCCGCTGCAGCGGGGGCCGCGCCCTCAGAAACCGGGTCTCGCGTCAGGTGTCCGGCGGCATATACGGGGAAAGTCACACCGCCCGGATGCCCTTGAGGAGCGATTGCGCGACCTGCCGGTCAGCTCAATGGCGTGCCGAAGAAGACTGGTGATATGTTTTGCCCTGCATGGACAAACGGATCA
>SLPQ01000082.1 GCA_007131925.1 Candidatus Brocadiia bacterium
AATTCACATCCACGCAGGCTTCAAGCGGAATCTCGCTGCGGCGCGCTTGTGGATGCGCCGGCAGGCACGGCCACGTCTTCGACTACTGTCTTTTCCTCGCGTAGAGGTGCGGGCACTATTGCATGCTGCCAGTCTATCCAGCGAAAGAAAGCCAGTGCCAGCACTGCCGAAAAGACATTTCCCACCACCATGCCGCCGTAAACACCGATGCTGCCGAGGCCGAGCACAAAGCCCAGGATATACGCAACAGGGATACGCAAAAACCAAAGCCTCAAGACCGACAGGATAAAGGGCGGCCACGTGTGCCCCGAGCCGTAAAATGCCGCCAGCAGCACCATTATGACGCCAAAGCAGTAGCTCGACGCCGGTACTATGAGAAAAAAGCGGCCCGTCTCGGCTATCACGTCCGGGTCCGCCACGAAAAGGCTCGCAACGAAACGGCCCTGCCACATCACCAGGGCGATCGGCACGATCATCCCGAGCCCCACTATTGTCACCGACAGGCGCACCACCCTTCGTGCGAGCGCAGGCTTTCCCGCACCGAGGGCCTGCCCGACGATGGGGGCAGCGGCCATGGCGAGTGCCTGGCTGGGTATATTGAAGAAATGCACAAGTCGAAAGCCGATGGTAAAAGCGCCGATCACCGTCACTCCGAGGACGTTTATCATCCCCTGAAAGCCCATGAAGCCGAGAGAGCTGCTTGAGTTGCCGAAGGCTGCCGGAAAACCGACCTTGAGTATCTTTTTGAGTATCGGCCAGTCCGGCGGCAGGTCCGACATGCGCATCTCGAGGCCCGCGCGACGCTGCCTTATCAAGAGAAGACACGCTCCGGCGGCGATCACCTGCGAGATCACTGTAGCGACGGCCGCACCGGCAGCGCCCATTTCCGGAAGGCCCGCCCAGCCGAATATCAGAAACGGGTCAAGTATTACATTTACCACATTTGTGACGATGCCGATTATGACCACCGCTATCGTGTCGCCGAGTGCGCGCAGGACAGCGCCATAGGCGATGTTGAAGGCGATAAGAGGCATGGCGATCATCATTATGCGAAAATAAGCCACAACCTGAACGAGCGCAGCCTCAGGCACTCCATAAATGACCATCAGGGGCCGCGTGAAGATCACAAACGGTAGTGACAGCGCCGATGCCAGCATGAGAAGAAGCATGAGAACCTGGCCGGCCGCATGGTCGGCCTCCCTGTAACGTCGCGCCCCGGTGAACTGCGCAACCAGGGCGGTGCCGGCGTTGCCAAAGCCCATGCCGAACGACACGACAAAGAAGAAAAACGGCATCGTGACCCCGGGCGCGGCCAAGGCTTCAGGGCTGTGCCTGCCCAGCCAGAAAGCGTCCGTGATGTTGTAGAAGGAATGAAGCACCATACCCGCCGCAAGCGGCAGCCCCATGCGCGTCAGGTTCGCAACGAGGGAGCCGGAGACGAGGTCTTGCTTCTTTCGGAGGGTCTCCTGGTCGTCGGTCATGGCAGTTGGATTGTATCGCAGCGCAGCGCCCTGTCCAGCGCCGCCTTAACCGACACTGAAAAAGAGCCTGTCCGTGTGTCTTCGGCGGCCACGCGCAGAGGTGAAATTTGTGGAGTCCTGTGTGGATATTTTTGTCGCCGGGGTATGGGAAACGATGCTGGGATGGCGATTTTCGGTCCATGGGACCGGAGGAACGAAGATGAAAGCATGTCGCAGTATCTCTGCTGTTGTGTGTGCTATCGCCGCCTGTGCCCTTTCTGCGCCGGCGGCCATTGCCGAGCCGCCTGCGGCGGCCTCGGTGCAGGGGGTGCACAACGCAGGCTGGGGCGCGCCCAACTGCATGGCGGCCAGCTTCGGTAAGCTTCTGCAGCAGCGCGACCCGTCCATCACGCCCGCAGAGGTGGTCGTACGGGCAGCGGTGTGCACTCAGCGGCGCTCGGCCGGATGGGGGCAACGTGGTGCCTCGTTGATCATCCGCGCTTTCTGCAGATGGCCAGGAGAGTGGGCGCGTCGAAGACACCGGCTGGCGCCTGGCGACCGTGGAGCCGTCACCCCCCCCACACCCTTACCACCCCGTGAGACGCATGATCGAGAGCGTGGCGGGTGAAAAGGCACGCAGACGGGCCATATGAGAGCCGGGGCACTGAGGAAGCACCCCGGTCACAGTGGCCTTCGAGACGCGCCGGTCGCGCCTGTGAGGATATTTTCGGCCGGCGCAGGGCACAACAATCGCCGGCGTGAAGACGCTACGGGGCGACAACGGGACTGCCGCGGGATCCACAGGCCGGGGTCACCTGTCGATAAATTCACGCTCGATCAGGTCCCATATTTCCTCAAGAGTCCACCTGCGCTGGCCGGGCTCGATCACTCGCCGCTGCCACCCCTGGGTGAGGTCCGGCGCCATCCTGTCAGCAATCCGCTGCGCCGCATAGGAAAGCTGCCTGCGCGATCCATCGTTCCACGGCGCTGTGCCTGTCTCCATCACGGCCTTCATGATGCGGTCGCGCTCCATGTAAATGCGAAGGAGCTCATCAGCCCTCCCGATCGACCTGTCGATCATCTCATCACTTGCCAGCAAACGATCGAGCGTATACATAACGCTTGTGATACCAGATAGCCCGAGGGGGCCGCGCGCCTCGAGGCCATACACCTCGCCGAATTGCTCAGATAACCGATTCGGATCGTGCAGGACGGCGAGGATTTCTCGATACTCATCTATCGCCACATCGAGCGCATCCGGTCGCCTGACAAACTCAGCCAGCTCATCACAGCGGCGCAGCATGTACCTTACAGGCCGTTCGGGATCAACCGGAGAATAAAGAAGGAGCAGGCGCCCAGAAAACTCGTCGATGGTCGTCCGCCAGAGGTCTATTGTCTCGGCCTGCTCTATCTCTACGGGTGTCATCCCAACCCCCCGCTCGCGGCGGCGCAGCCGCTGTACTTCGGCGCTGATATCCTCGAGCAGGGCCAGATCGCGATCACTCGACGGCAGCTTGATCATATCGAGCAGCTCATCAGAGGCCGCCTGCTTCTCAAGAGCCTCGCTTTGCCCAGGCGTCTCGGTGGTGACGCCATCAGCAGGCTCGCTCGGAGGCTGCGGCGCGCCTCTGTAGCGCTGTATGACAGAGAAGATCACACCCACCACCACAACGGCAAACACCGCGGCGAACGACGCCCGGAGAAGCCTGCTTCCGGTTTTGGCTTGAGCTGCCATCACTCTTTTTTCCCTTTTCAGCAAAGGGCCACAAGGCCCGCCTCGAGCCACCCTGCAAGCGCGACCCTGCCTGGGCACGACCGACACTCCGGCAAACAGCCCGCAGGCCGGCTCAACCGCCCATCCCGTAGGCTTTCAGCATGTCATCAATTCCCTGCTCGCGACCGGTCAGGCCAAAGCGCTCATCCCGGAGTCGCTCGAGCAGGGCCGGGTCTGAAGGCATCACCCGGCGCCCCCCCAGCGAATCCCACCGCCTGAACGTGCCGCTGCCCCATATCACCTGGGGCACATTGACCGCGAGGTTGTGATTAAGCAGGAGATCGCGCAGCACGAGGCTGTTCAAGTCCACAAGCCGGCGGGCGCGTACCATGTCAACCGCCTCGCCGGCTGTGGCCCGGCGGGCCATGTCATCGAGCGTCTCCTGGAGCTCTGTAAAGTTGAGGCCCAGGCGCAAAAACGCGATGCGCTCTTGAACATCAGCATCGTCCCCGGCTGCGGCGGCGGCCCTGTTGAGAAGCTCGTGCAGCCCGGCTGCCGCTTGCGGATTGTAACGGTAGTCTGCCGGCGAATTATGAGTGGCTGCAACGCCGGCGCGTGTGAGCGCTTCGACTCGCTGAAAGTATCGTTCGACAAAGGGCGCACCGGCGCCAAAGCCGCTTCGCGTGTAGTCACGTATGATCTCTCCGGCCGTCAGTCGCGGGTTCCAGGTCAGCCGCGCCGTGGCGTAGTAGGAGAGCCCCAGGGTGGCCCAGTTGTGGTTGATGTGGTCAAAGTCGGTCTGGGTCATACCCGCACCCGCAAAATAGCGCATGTTGTCCGCCAGCCTGCCGACAATTGAGCAGAGCTTGCCGTGGCGGCGGTTTATGAGCAGGATGTTGGGCCGCCAGAAGATGCGCCTTGCCCCGGCCTGCCGCCATCCTTCCCAGCGGTCTCTGTCCTCGGGCACGTAGCGCAGCACGAGGTTCGGGTGAAGCCGGCGCTCGACGGGCGGGTGGGAAAAGACGCTATACGCGCTGACGCCAAACAGCAGGTCAGGATGCTCGCTGGTGACGATGTCGGCAATGCTGTTCCAGTAAAAGATCATCCGGTCGGTAAGCGATACGTAAGGGACTCGTTCGCGCCTGCGGGCAGGTCTGTCCGGACGGGTCCTGGCACCGAAGGTCAGCAGGTTGATCCGGGGCCCGTGGGGCGGGTCCAGCGCCCGGCAGTTCTCGCAAAGGCACCAGCCGGTGTTGCTGCCACCGTCGTTGGGGTCGAGTGAGACGAGAGCGGTGTCGGGGTTTGCATTGACACGCCGGATGATGTCGGAGGCAACGTGCCTGATGAGCTGCGGATTTGACTTGCACAGCCGAAAACGGCTGTCGCCGCCCTGGTCGCGCCCTCCATCGGCCTGCAGGGCAAACCATTCGGGGCGCTCCGTCAAGTAGCGATCGGCATCACGCAGGCCACCGCCTGCATGTCCAAACCGGGGCATGCGCCCGCCCAGACGCTGCCAGTCCATCCACGAGGGGCCGATCCGGCTGCTGAGGGCGCGCTCGTGGCTGCGGCGCCATTCGTCCACACTGATGCCCAGGGCCCTCAGGCCCGTCTCGCCGCGCTCACGCATGCGACCCCACCTCATCCCGCGTGCCCCCACCACGGGTGTGTAGCTGATGTCGAGAGGACCGACTTCCACCGTGGCCCGCCGTGGCACGACCTTGCCCGTCTCCCCCGGCCACAGGTAGCGGCAGCCAAGCTCTTCCAGAAGCTCTATGACGGCATGGCGGATGCCGTTTGGGTCCTCGTGACCCGGGGCGCTGGTCGGCCCACCCATCAAAACAAGGGCATTGCCCCTGGTCTTCAGCCGGATGCCCCCGACGCCCAGCCCTTCGGTATCGATACGCATGGCCTGCGCCAGTTCGGTCTGACCTATGAGGACGAAGCTTTCAACGCCGACAGGCAGCCTGTTTGTCGTGCTGACCACGCGCCCATTCGCGAGACGCCCCTGGAGCTCTGTCTCCTCGATGATCAAGAGGTCCGCGCCGGACATCTGCCGGATGTGGCCGGCCAGCAGAGCCGCCGCCTCCCTGTCGGCGCGCTGCGCGGCCGCCCCGCCGGGCAGCACAATCACAGCTGAAGGCTTACCTTCATCCGTCAGCCGCACGGGAGCATCCGCAAGGGCTATACTCCCCGCTGCCGGTACAACCAGAAACAGCAGTGACGCTGTCCGCCAAAGAAGATTCGTGCTGCCCATACCACCCTCCATCGGTCCCTTGGCACACATCAGGGATTCCAGAAAACCTCCACTGCACTGGCAACTTGCCTCAGTTTACTCGAACTGCGAGTCAATGACCAGTATTTGCAACCTCAGCGCGCAGCCGATTGCGAAATGGACGCAAGCGTGCACATTCGCGTATATTGACGATCTTGCGGGGCATGAGTATCAAGATTAATGCAGTGATTTTCACAATGTGCCGGAGCATAACTGGCGCCGGCTGGCGCGGAGGCTCCTGTCGCAGACGGGATGTCTCTTTCTCGCGGGACTTGTTTCGTGTGATCGCCGCAGTCGATGCGATCCAATATCCGCCGCACCTGTGACCGGCCGCGGTCGACATATGCGGCGTCCCGGCGGGAGTAGCCGCTGACAGTATACTCGCGCGCCGCGGAGGGTACGCGCGGTGCCTGCGATGCTTTCCCGCCGGCAAAGAAGGCACACATGTCAATGCACACCTCATCCGGCGGAGATCTTTCCCGTGTTCGGTGTCTTATCCGGCTGCGTCGCAAAGCGCAGCGGCCAGGGAATGAAGCTCGTCGACGGTCTTTCCCGCAGGCGCATCGTGGCTCAATACACACGGCGCTACGAGCTTGAGGCCTACAGCCTCCACAAGATGCTCGAAGGGCTCTTTGATCCGCGCGCCACCCCCATGGCTGGAGAAGCATCCGCCTGGCTTTCCGGAGAGCTTTGACTTCTCTGAGAGCGCCTCATCAAAGAGCGTCTTCACCTGTCCCGCCACGTATGAGAAGTAGTCAGGAGAGCCCACAGCTACAGCGTCGGCAGACAGTAGATCCTCCGGGGTGGTCTGGCCGGCCTCCTTCTGAACTACCTCGGCGCCTCTCTGCTCAAGCGCCCCGGACAATACCTTTGCCATGGCGGCTGTATTGCCGGACTTGCTGTAATACGTCACAAGAACCTTCATGCTACACCTCCCTTCGCTCTAATCCCGGGCGGCATCGGCGGCGTCAAGCACGCTTTCCAGCTCGCGCAGTCTGTCGATAATCGGCAGCGAGTTCGGGCATTTATCCAGGCACTGGCCACACTCGATGCACTTTTCGAAGGCTACGACGCCACGAAGTCGCTCGCGCGCCTCGGCCGTCCACTTCGAGAAATCCATGTCGTAGAGCCGCAGGTAGTTCCAGTTGAGCATCGCCTGGGGGATGTCGACCCCCTCAGCGCACGGCATGCAGTAGCCGCAGGTGGTGCAGAAATCAACGCCCGCCTCCTCAAGCGCCGCCGCAGCCGCCTGACCCGCTTCGCCCGGCACAAACTCCCCTGCAGCGACATCCTCCTCGATCTCCTCCGGGCTTTTTGCCCCGCAGATTGCCGTGGTAATGGCAGGCTGGGCCAGAAGAAACCCCAGCGCCGCCATGATATGGGGGCGGGGGCGCTTTGCGCCATCGGTGCCGGCCGGGGCATTTGCGAGCATACCTCCGGCGAGCGGGTTCATGATGACGACGCCGACATCGTTTTCGCCGGCAAGCTCGATTATCTCTTCGTATTCGCGGTTGGCGGCATTATAGGTGATCGTTACGAGCTCATACTCGCCGCAGGTCACCATCTCCCGGACCAGAGCTATGGGAGCGTGCGTGGTGATGCCGATGTGGTCGATGAGTCCCTCATCTCTTGCCTGTTTTGCGCCGTCGAGGGAGCCGCCCTTTTTCATGACGTCGCTCCAGTCGGCATTATTGCAGACGTACCACATGTGGTAAAAGTCGACCTTATCGACGCGCAGTCGCTCCATTGACTTTTCGAGGGCCTTTCGCATCTCCCGGGCGGAGGCGGTATGGGACTTGGTGGAGACGTACGTCCTGTCGCGCCAGCCGTCTTCCAGGGCCTTTCCAATGAGGACTTCGGAGTTGCCGTAGCCGGGCGCGGTTTCAAGATAATTGACACCCAGCTCTATGGCCCGCCTGACAGTTGCTATGGCCTGCTCTTCGCTTACGCCGCGGTCGGTGGGTATCCTCATGCCCCCCAAAGATATGCAAGAGAGCTTGACGCCGGAGGCGCCTATGGTGCGGTACTGCATCTTTGCCCTCCAAAAGCTGTCCTTTACTCGATCATGGTCAAATTTTGTGGCCTCATTCTATGAAAGACGCGTTCCCCGCAAGCGCGGCATGCACGCGGCTTGCGGCCTCAGTCATGCCACTCACGCGGCTCGTACGCATCAACAAGGCCGAGCCCGGCCCCGTCCGGCAGCAGCATCTCGCCAAAGGCCGATATCACGCCACGATAAGGATCGTTGACAATGTGGAAGTTTCCGTCAAGGTCCACAGAGTCCGCAAGCGGAGAGAGGTGCGCAGCTGCCGTGACGCCCACTGAAGACTCGATCATGGAGCCCAGCATCACACTGAGACCATGCGCACGCGCGGTCGCCGTCATGCGCCATGCCTCACGCAGGCCACCGCAGCGCGCAAGCTTTATCTTTATACCGTCGCACGCGGCGGCGGCCACCGGGATGTCCACCGAGGTACGCACAGACTCATCCAGAATTATCGGCAGGATGGCTTTGGTCTTGAGGGTCGAGTGCCCTTCGAGGTTTTCCGCGGCAAGCGGCTGCTCGACGTGTTCGACGCCGAGCTCCCTGAGTGCAGGCATCTTCTGAGTCGCCTCATCGAGAGACCAGCGCGCGCCGGCGTCGACCCGCAGCGTCGCATTGGTACGCTCACGCACGGCACGGACGATTTCAACGTCATGTGCCCCGGTAAGCCTGATCTTCAATATCGAGTGTGCGGCGGCCTCTTCCAGTGCAGCCGGCACCTCTTCGGGGCTTTCGACCGCGAGATGAAAGCCGTTCTTTCGAGCCTCTCCAGCCGACAGGCCGAAGAACGCATATACCGGCACGTCAAGCTTTTTTCCCACGAGGTCGTGGAGCGCTGTGTCTACGGCCGATATCGCCTCCGGGAAGGCGTCGAAGCGCTCACGAAGTGACGAGATATTTTCCTCCAGCTGCATGGGGTCGGCGGTCATGTAGCCGGCCATCTGCTCAAGCACCCGGCGTATGTGGTCGGCCCTGGTGCCTGACCCTTCACGCACCGGCGCCTCGCCCCATCCCTGAAGCTCACCGTCGTCTATCCTCAGGAGAAATGAAGTTCGCGATGCTACGAGTTTGCCGGCTACCTTCAATGGGCGCTTTAGTATGAGCTTCACTTCATCGATGTGAAACTTCATTGCAGGTCTCCTTATGTCGCAGCGGCGGTCACACTATGCCCACCTGTCAAGACATCCTGAAGGCCCTGCGGGGTTTCTTCATCTCATCCGCGCCCAGCATGGCCTCCATCCGCATCGGCCTCAGCCGGTACGCTCCACCCTGCAGACGCAACTTTACCCGGCCAAGGCAAAGGGGCCATGCCGGCGGATACCGGATCGGCCCCTTGAAGACAGCGTCCTATCACCGGAGAATCGCTGCCGGCGCAATGTTTTTCAGCTTGAGAAGAGCCTGACGAGCTCCTTGAATTCGTCATTAAGCACCTTAAGCTCGCCTGTTGCCTCAGAGAGCGGCACGGAGACGATCCTGCTGCCGCGCATTGCGGCCATCTTGCCCCACTCGCCTGCTGTAACCATTTTAGCCGCATGGACGCCCAGGCGGATCCCCAGCATCCTGTCGAAGGCCGTAGGCGATCCACCGCGCTGAAGGTGGCCGAGCACGACGCTGCGGGTCTCGTAGCCGGTCTGTTTTTCGATCATCTTGGAGAGGGCATCCGCCACACCGCCGAGCCGTACATGGCCAAACTCGTCCAGATCGGCGTCCTGGGTGACGTAGCCGCCCTCCTGAAAAATGGCGCCCTCGGAGACGACTACGATGTTGAAGTTCTGCCCCTTTTCGCGATTCTGCTTGAGGGTGCGGCAGACCGCTTCGACATCGACTTTAAGCTCCGGCACCAGTGTTACGTCCGCGTTGCCACCTATGCCCGCATATGCGGCGATCCAGCCGGCATGGCGGCCCATGGTCTCGATGACGAGCACCCTGTGGTGGCTGCGTGCTGTGGTGCGGATCTTGTCGACCGCGTCCATGGCGATGTTCACCGCCGTGTCAAATCCAAAAGTGAAGTCAGTCGAGGAAAGGTCGTTGTCGATCGTTTTGGGCACGCCGACAACATGCATCTTTTCCTCATCGAACAGGCGCGTGGCCACCCCGAGCGTATCATCGCCGCCTATAGCGACAAGCGCATCGATGTCGAGCCTGGAGAAACTGTCCTTGATTTTTGCAACTCCGTCCGCCTCTTTGTAGGGATTTGTACGGGAGGAGCCGAGAATGGTGCCTCCCTCTGCAATGATGTTTGCAGTGCTGGCCGGGGTGACCTCCATTGTGAGACCCTCGAGTGCACCCTTCCAGCCGTCTACAAGCCCTATAGTCTCGACGCGCTCGTCGGCCAGGCTCCTGACGGCTCCGGCGATTACTGCGTTGAGCCCCGGGCAGTCTCCACCGCCGGTCAGAAATGCAACCTTACCCATTGAAGACTCTCCTCTCTACTTAATGCTGCTGTTGATCCTGTTCCTCTTCCACTTCCACCGGAAAGCGGGGCCTCAGGCCTTCGGCGTATCCGGTGCCCGAGGGGGCGGCGGTATTGTCCTGCCTGATCTTTTCCCAGTAGACCTGGCAGCGTACCGGCGAACCCTCGCTGACTATGTCGCTGAAGGTATTTTCCAGCACACTCATTACAGAGCTGGAGATGCTGTGATAAACGATGCTGCCCCGCAGGCTTACGTATGCCTTTATGAGAACTGGCCTGCCTCTTCTGGCCGGTGGGCTCACACTGACACGCGCAGCGGACACCTCCGGGATGCCCTTGACGGCCCGCTCGAGGGCGTCCTGGAGCGCCTTTACCGAGACTGAGACGCGGCCTCCATCAAGCTTGAGATATTTCAGGCCAAAGGCATTTGAAAGAAAATCCCAGATAAGAACTGTATTGAGCGTTACAAGCAGCGCGCCCGCCAGGATAAACACAACAGAGGTGCGCACGCTGAGCTCCCAGATGGGCACCACCACCGGTGCCGGGCTCACAAGCGCCCAGGCGCACCAGACCACCGCCGCAGCACCCAGCAGGAGCGTCACAGCCCAGTTCAGGAAATGCGCGACCTTTCTCAGCACGCCCATTGCACCGCCTCCAATCAGGCCTCTATGCCAGCGCCATTACATTTTCTATGAAACCGGTGTCGAAGTCACCCCGCAGAAACTTCGTATGCCCGAATATCTGCTCGTGCAGCGGGATGTTGGTCTTGATACCCCCGACCACAAACTCACCCAGTGCGCGTCGCATGGTCGCTATCGCTTCGCGGCGGGTCCCGCGGTGTACAAGCAGCTTGGCCACGAGCGAATCGTAAAAGCTGCTTATCCTGTAGCCGCTGTAGGCATGGGTGTCAACCCTGACTCCCGGACCACCCGGCAGGACAAAGCCGTCTATAAGTCCAGGGGAGGGCTTGAAACCGAAGCCCGGGTCCTCAGCGTTTATGCGGCACTCGATGGCGCAGCCCTCAAACCGTATCTCCTTCTGGCGCATGCGCAGTCTCTCGCCGCAGGTGGTCAGCAGCTGCTCCTTTATGAGGTCCATGCCGGTGACCAGCTCACTTACCGGGTGCTCGACCTGTATACGGGTATTCATCTCGATAAAGTAGTAATTGCGGGCCGGGTCGACCAGAAACTCCACCGTACCCACACCCACGTACTCCACCTCTTTGCAGAGCCGCACGGCCGCATCGGCCAGCTCGCGCCTTATGCTCTTGTTCAGCGCGGGGGATGGAGACTCCTCGATGAGCTTCTGATGGCGCCGCTGTATTGTGCAGTCGCGCTCGCCGAGGTGAAGCGCATTTCCGAACCTGTCGGCAAGCACCTGTATCTCGACATGGCGGGGCTGTTCGACGTATTTCTCGATGTACAGTATAGGGCTCTTGAAAGTCGCCTCCGCCTCGCTGCGCGCGGCTATGAAGGACTTCACAAGCGAGATGTCATTGTGTGCGGTGCGCATCCCGCGCCCGCCGCCACCCGCGGCGGCCTTGATCATCACGGGATATCCTATCTTTCGCGCAACCTCCTGCGCCTGGCTTTCATTTTCGACGGCGCCATCGCTTCCCGGCACCACGGGCACCTTGCACCGCTGCGCGATCTTCCGTGCCTCGACCTTGTCTCCCATCGCCGCAAGTATGGCCGCGGAAGGCCCTATAAATGCTATATTGCAGGACTCGCATATTTCAGCAAAATGCGAGCTCTCCGCGAGAAATCCATAGCCCGGATGTACCGCATCGACATCCGCTATCTCGGCTGCGGAGATGATTCGGGGGATGTTCAGATAGCTCTCGGCGGCCGGCCCGCCGCCTATGCAGATACGCTCATCGGCAAGGTCAAGGTAGTGCGCGTGCCGGTCGGCCTCGGAATAGACCGCAACGGTCTGGATGTCCATTTCGCGGCAGGCCCTTATGATGCGAAGGGCTATCTCACCCCTGTTTGCTATAAGTATGCGGCGAAACATCGGTCTTACTCTTCCAGCTTGACCTTGAAGAGAGGCTGGCCGTACTCGACGGGCTGGCCGTTTTCGACGAGCGCCTCGACAATCGTGCCTGACAATTCGGCGTGAATCTCGTTCATAACCTTCATTGCCTCGATGATGCAGACGGTCGTCTCGGCTGTGACCTTCATACCCTCCTCGATGAAAGGATCGCTGTCGGGGCTCTGGGAGCGGTAGAAGGTGCCGACCATGGGGGCTGTAATCTCCCCGATGCCCGGCTCTTGGGCAGGCGCGCCGCTCGGCACTTCGCCGCTGCGGCTCTCACTGACTACTTCGCCGATCCTCGTGGGCACGGCCACGACCTCCGCCTTGCGCGCGGCTTCCTTGACAAGGCGGACTTTACGGCCCTCCTCTTCGATCTCCAGCTCTGAGAGGGCGTTTTCGTTCATAAGCTCAATGAGCGTCTTGAGATCATCGATATCCATATTGCAAGATCCTTTTCGAGCGCCCAGGTTTTCCTCCGAAGGGAGGCGGGAGAAGACGGCAGCCATCTACCGGAAGCGCCTGCCAAGCGCCGCCGGATCCCTGGCAAGCCTGGTCAGAATGCGCATACCATTCTCGGTGACCTGAACCATATCCTCCAGCCTCGCGCCGGCCTCACCAGGCAGGTAAATGCCCGGCTCCACGGTCACCACCATTCCCTTTGACAGCCTGGCTGAAGAGCGTGGCGAAAGCACCGGCTCTTCGTGAACCTCCAGTCCCACGCCATGGCCGAGGCCGTGGCCGAAAAACTCACCATACCCGGCCTCAGCTATGATACTCCTGGCGGCGGCATCCACCCGTCGTACCGAAACCCCCGGCTTTATAAGGGCCAGCGCGGCCTTTCGCGCCCGGGTGAGCACCCTCCATATATCACTGACCCGGGCGCTGACTTTATCGCGCGCCACCAGCCGTGTCAAGTCGCAATTGTACCCGCCGAGGCGCGCCCCCCAGTCCACCAGGAAAGTCGCTGCGTCACAAAGCCTTTCGTCAGACGGCCTTGCGTGAGGGAGGCTCGAGTTGGGCTCGCGGGCTACGATCGTGGGAAAGGCCGCCCCCTCACTGCCTTCAAGGCGCATGTGATACTCGAGAGCCGCGGCAAAATCGTTTTCGCTCCCGGTTCCCGGAAAGTCCACAGCCGCTCTGCGAAAGGCGCTCACCGCGGCCACTGCGGCCTTTCTCATCTGCTCAATCTCGCGCGTGTCCTTCACGCGGCGAAGCGCCTCCACTATGCCTTCGGTCGCTACAAGATGCGCTCTACCGCGAAGGCGGGAACGGATCCTTTCAAACACCGCCACAGGGACGTGACGCGCCTCAAAGCCGACCGGCGTCCCGGCTTTCTTCAGAATGTCAGCGGCCTCATCCGCGATTTTACCCTTGCGCAGGTGAAGCAGAGAGCCGGGACTACTGCGCTCTGCCTCCTCGACAAAGCGCGAATCGGTGATCAGCGTGCGGCCCGCGGGAGCCACCACCAGCCATGAGTCCTCCCCGGCAAAGCCTGAGAGATACCGCACGTTCACTGTGCTCGTCACAAGAAGTGCTCCGCAGCCGGCCTTTTTCGCCTGCCTGAGCGCGCGCGCGCAGCGCCTGTCATGGTCCACCGACACACCGTCCTCCTTATGACAGCACAATTCAGGGGAGGATTTTACAACGGAGGGGGCATTTTGTCACGCGGCAGCGGCTTTACGCTCCGAGGATGCCGACGAATTGACGGAAGTACTCCTCGTCGAAGTGTTCTCCGATACCCGCCTTCATAAGCCTGAGAGCGGGAAATGAGCCTATCGCGTCCTTGTACGATCTGCGCGTGGTAAGCGCGTCAAATACATCGATAATCCCCGCCACTTTGGCGAATGGATGTATGTCGCCGGCCTTCCTGCCCCCTGGATAGCCGGTGCCGTCGAGGCGTTCGTGGTGCTGGAGTATGACCGCCCTACTCGCCTCGCTGACGGGGGCGTCAGGGTCAAGCAGGGCGATTCCCATCTCAGGGTGCCTGCGCATCAGGACCCACTCCTCATCGGTAAGCGGCCCTCGCTTTCGCAGGATGGCCGGGGAAATGCGCGTCTTGCCGACGTCGTGAAAGAGCGCACCAATGCCAAACTCCATCAGCTCGGTCTGTGACCTCAGGCCCACCTCTTCGGCGAGGGCGATGCCCATGGTGCAGACATTGACTGAGTGCGTGTAGGTGTAATAGTCATAGGAAGTGATGGACATCAGCTGCTGAAAAGCCTCCTTGCCCTGCAAGACATATCCTATCGTGCTTCTGACGACGTCCTCGCTGCGCTTGAGAGAATCCGGGGCCGTCGGACTCTCAAGGATGTCCTGTGCCAGCTGAAGGGAGCTCTGGTAGAGGATCTTGGCCTTTGCCGTGAGAGGAAGAGTCGGGGAGGCTATGACGCGATCCAGGTTTCGCTCGACATACCGTGCAACGGCCTTTTCATCCTGGCTGCGTGTAAGCAGCTCGGAGGTCCCCATTTCCGCAAGGCGCTCACGGTGCTCATCCAGAAAGGGAAGGTTTCTGTTTCGGTAGAGCACAGGCGGTCGCGCGTCGTCACCCCAGATGAAAATGTCAAAATCCACCACGGTCTCAGTCTGGAGCAACGCCATTTCCAGGCGAGCGTAGCCCGGCGGCAGCGTCTTAGCGGCACACATCTCATCCGCCCTCTCGCAACCCAAAACCATAATGCGGGCCCCCACCACGGGGAATACCCTGAATGCCGCATGACTGCACCGGCGCGCGCCTCAAGCCTGCATAATCCGGGCAATTTCACGAAGTACGGCCGGCTCCAGCCGGAAAACGCGCTCCCTGGCGGAGATGTCCTTCTCCTCCATGAGCTTGCGCACCTCTAATATAACACTTTCGTCAAAACCGCACCGCCTCAGTATGCCCAAAACCTCTTTTCTGCGGTTGGAAAACAGAATGGAAAGGGCCTCGGCCGCATCACGACGGTCATCCCTGCCTCCCGCCCCCCTGGCCAGCGGCCTCAGCTCCACGATAGCCGACTCGACCTTCGGGCGCGGCCAGAAGACCGCTGCGGGAAGCTTCCTTATGATACGGGCCTCGGCAAACAGCGCGACGAGCGCTGAAATGTATCCATAATCACGCCCGCCCGGGCCAGCTGTGAGCCTGTCGGCGACCTCCCATTGCACGGTGAAGGTGCATTTCGCGAAATCAAGCCCGCCCAGAAGCACCGCCTGCACCACCGCGGTAGCCGCCGAATAGGGCAGATTCGAGCACATCTTTAAGGGGCTGCCTGGCAGCGCTGCAGCGGCCTCCCGGAGCGCCTGGCATACTCTCGGGTGCCACTCTGGCCCCTCGATCGCGTCTCCCTCGACGAGCACCAGCCCTTCTGCGCCCGCCAGGCGCTCGGCGGCTATACTGTAGAGCCCGCGATCTAACTCGACCGAGATCACCCGCGCGCATGCACCCAGGAGCCTCTCGGTAAGAAATCCGATCCCCGTGCCGACCTCCAGCACAATGTCATGTTCGTGGATACAGGCGCTTCGGACAAGAAAGTCCAGCATGTTGTGATCGACCATGAAGTTCTGACCGCGTCTGGCCGACAGCCGCACGCCGCGACGGCGTAAGAGCTCGGACAGAGAAACCTCTTCAGGCGGGACCATCGAGCCTCCCGGCAGTTTCAGTAGCCCATCTCTTCCAGCCGCTCAAGGGACAGCCCCTGCCGGCTCTGCCCGCCAGACTGCATCAGATCGAGGCGACGTACGACGTATTTTCCCAGGAGGTCCGCCTCGAGGTTTACCTCATCGAGGGGTCTGAGAAGATGGAGGTTGGTGCTTCGGAGTGTCTCCGGGATAAGTGCGATCCCGAAGGCGGCGCCTTCAAGGGTCGCTATGGTGAGGCTCACACCGTTTACCGCTACCGAGCCCCTGGGTACCAGGTAGGCAAGAAGCGCACCGGGGGCCTCGAGCCGCAGTAGCGCAAAGTCTCCCTCTTCTTCTATGGCAAGCACGGTCCCCTTCCCATCAACGTGCCCGGTGACGAAGTGCCCGGAAATGTCATCGCCGACCTTGAGCGCCGGCTCCAGGTTGGCAAGCTCACCCGGCGCGGCCGAGGCAAGAGTAGTAGTCTCGAGTGTCTGGCGGCTCACATCGAAGGATACTTCCCGAACGTTTGCCGAAACTACCGTAAGACAGGCACCGTTCACGGCTATGCTCTCGCCCTTTGCGGGGGGGGCAGGCCAGGGGTTTTCCACCGTAAGCAGGCCAGCGGCGCCATGTCGTGTGATGGAGGTGATGCGAGCGGTCTTCTGTATTATGCCGGTAAACATCGCAATAAATCCTCGCAGGCGAAAAGCGAACGCCATAAGTCCTTTCAGGGCAAGGCACAGCGCCACCAGTCATTCGGATTTTACTTGACGACGGGGGCAATACAAGGTAGATTTTCCACTGATGGTGCCAGGCAACCGGCGGGAACTTCCCATGGCCAACATTCACCGTATGACGAAAAAGCGCCTCGGTGAGCTATTGCTGCAGGAAGACGTCATAAACGAGGAGCAGTTGAGTGAGGGCCTCGAAGAGCAGCAGCAGACAGGCGAGCTTATCGGGGATATCCTCGTGCGAAAGGGCTTTTGCACGGAGTCCGATGTTGCACGTACTATATCTACGCAGTTTTCCTTTCCATACATCTCGGTGATGCACTACTACATCGCACCGGAGATGGTGGGGCTTTTTCCGCTCGAAGAGCTCGAAAAGAACCTCTTTGTACCTATCGACCGCTTCGGCGACGTACTGAACGTCGTTGTAGCCGGCCTGCTCGACCAGGATGTCGTTGATGAGATCGAAAGGACCACCAACTGCACCGCCCAGGTCTATGTCGGCATGGTTAGCGAGGTCAAGCAGGTGATAAAGGAGAAGTTCGCCGCACAGACACTTGCACCGGCCGCCGCCCAGAAGGCCGAGGATATTGCGGTCGATGTCACCTCGCTGCCGTCAGAGAACCTCGAAAGCGACTCCTCGGCCGATCTCGACCCCGCACTGGCTGATCTCCAGGAGGCTCTCAGCGCCGCCGGAGGCGAGCGGTCTCTGACAGAGCCGGATGCAGGCGATGATCTCAACGAGCCGCCCGCAGGACATCCCGGCCAGCAGGCAGGGGGGGTGGATTTGCATGATGAGCCCCAAGATGCCGGGGAAGAAGTCGCCGGCGAAGAGGCCGTCGAGACGCAAGACGAGGATGAGCAGGAAGACCCACCAAAAAAGCCAAGGCGATTCAGGTTTTTCGAAAGTGACTGACATTTAGGGCTTCTCAGCTGGCCTTAAGCAGCTTTTCATAGAGAGAAGCGATACTTTCGACCATCCGGTCCGCCCCGAACATCTCCACACACAGCTCTTTACCACGCGCTGCCATTGCCGCAGCATCCTCCGGCGCTCTAAGGGACCATGTAATGGCCTGCGCCAGCTCATCGACAGCGCCGGGGCCGAGCAGCCGGCCGGTCACACCCTCCTGCACCACCTCGCGCGCGCCGTCTATGTCATATGAAATCACCGGAACCCCTGCCAGAAGCGCCTGCGGCAGCACACGCGCAAGCCCTTCCCGCAGCGAGCAGTGCACCAGGAGGTCCATCGCGCCTATCATGGCCCCCACACGGGACGGGTCCACAAGACCTGCAAAGACTATCGAGTCAAACACGCCCAGCTCCCGAGCACGATCAGAGAGCGCCTCTCGCAGGATGCCGTCGCCAACGAATAGAAAGCGAGTGTCAGGAAATTGCTTCAAGACTCGCGGCATCGCCTCGATGAGATACTTGTGGCCCTTCAGGTGGAAAAGGCGCGCCACCTTTCCCACAACCGGCACTCCGCCTGGGATGCCCAGCTCTCTGCGGACTGATGCGCGCTCTTTCCCGGCATCCAGAAATGTCTCCAGCTCCATGCCGCTGTAAATGGTATGAAACTTTTCACGAGATGCCACGCCTGCTGCGACGGCCTTTTCAGCCATGGCGTCGCAGACTGTTATTATCGCGTCGCACCTTCTGGCGGCCCAGCGCTCAAGTGAAATGTAAAGCGCGCTGACAAGCCTGTTCTGATAGGGGTGAAAAGGCAGGCCGTGAATCGTGTGCACAATCACCGGCACGCCGCAGGCGGTGGCAGCGGCGCGCCCGAGAATGCCCGCCTTCGATGAATGGGTGTGGACGATCTCGGGCTTCTCGCGCCGGATGATGCGCTTGAGGCTGTAATAAGCTGCCGCGTCCTTAAAGGGGCTTATCTCCCGGCGCAACAGGTCGACTATTTCGATTCGCACGCCGCTTTCGGCAGCGCGGTTTATCAGCTCACCCTCCGGACCTATTGCCGGGCCGGTAACAAGGAGCGTCTCCCAGCCTTCGCGGCGGTCGAGCCCTTCGACGGTGTAAAGCGTGTTTTCCTGGGCGCCGCCCAGGATCATCCGCGTGATTATGTGGACTGCCTTTGCCAGGACGTCACCTCAATAACGAACCTCCACCATACACAGCCCCTCGGGCCGAGCTGTCGCTCCAGCGGCGCGCCGGTCACGAGCGGCCATTATCGCGGGGATGTCGTCCGGCTCGATGTGACCCCTGCCCACGTCAATGAGCGTGCCCACCATGATCCTTACCATCATGTAGAGAAACCCGTCACCGGTAAAGAATATGCGGATTTGATCGTGGTCCTCGTCGAAGGTTATCTCTTCGACAGTCCGCACGGTATCTTTCTCGACGAAGCCCTCCGCCCTGAATGAATCGAAATCGTGCCTGCCCACCAGGTGCCCGGCCGCCTCCCGCATCATCCGACAGTCCAGCCGTTGCCTTGACCAGTAGACAAACCGCCTTTGAAGAACCTCTCGCACGGGCCGCGTCGATATAGTGTAGCGGTAGACCTTGGTCCTTGCGTCGCGGTTCGAGTGAAAGTCAATGGGCACGTCTATCGCCGACAGCACCGCAGCATCCTCATCGAGATTGGCGTTTATGCCGCCGACGATCCGATCTGCCGGCAGCTCGCTCGCGGTGCGAAAGTTTGCCACCTGGCCCTCGGCATGCACACCGGCATCGGTGCGACCCGCCCCCGTGAGGCTGACCCGTTCACCGGTGACCCTGGCGAGCGCCTCCTCGAGGCAGCGCTGCACCGTGCGCCGGCTGCCCTGGCGCTGCCAGCCGGAAAATCCGGTGCCATCGTACTCCACCGTAAGCTTTACATTGCGCCTGCGGTCGCCGGATGTCCCGCGGGAAGTCAATGGCGCCCCCCTTGGCCATTCAAATGAGCAGCTCTGCTATCTGCACGGCGTTTGTGGCAGCGCCCTTGCGCAGGTTGTCTGAGACCACCCACATATTCAGGCCGTTCGCAACCGTGTAGTCCTCTCGTATGCGCCCTACGAAGGTATCGTTGCTGCCGGCGCAGTCGACAGGCATGGGGTATGTGCGGGCCTCACGGTCGTCGATAACCTTGATGCCCGGGGCATTCAGAAGAAGCTCCCGCGCCCTCTCGGGAGTCACCTTGCGCTGTGTCTCGACGGTGACCGCCTCACTGTGTCCGATAAAGACAGGCACCCGCACGCACGTGGCGGCAACCTGTATGTCAGCGGCCATGATCTTGCGGGTCTCGTTGTGCATCTTCATCTCTTCCTCGGTGTAGCCGTTTGGCTCCCAGGGGGCCTTGTTTGGAATCTCGGGAAGGCAGTTGAAGGCAATGAGGTGCGGATAGACCAGTGGGCGCGCCTCCCGACTTGAAAGGACCGCGTCTGACAGGTCCCTCAGCTCATCCATCGCGTCCCGGCCCGTGCCGGAGACAGCCTGAAAGGTAGTCACCACTACGCGCCTGATGACCCCCTCGTCGTGAATCGGCTTCAGGGCTACCAGCATCTGCGTGGTCGAGCAGTTCGGGTTGGCGATGATGCCGTTATGGCCCTGTGCCGCGTCGGCATTGACCTCCGGCACCACCAGCGGCACCTCCGGATCCATCCTGAATGCGTTCGAGTTGTCCACCACCACGGCACCCGCGGCCACAGCGATGGGCGCAAACTTCCTGCTCATGGCCTTCGGGATGGAAAAAAGCGCTATCTGTACCCCCTCAAATGCCTCTTCAGTAAGCTCCTCGATGGCGTGCACCTCGCCGCGGAAGCTCATCTCCATCCCGGCGCTTCTCTCGGATGCGAGAAATCTGATCCTGCCGACCGGAAAGTCCCGCTCCTCCAGCACATCCCTCATCGCCTGCCCCACCGCTCCGGTAGCGCCTACGACCGCAATACTTACACTCATTAATTTCCTCTTTTCAACTACCTGATCCGTCTGATTCGAGCGGCCTCCCGCTCAGTCATCGCCCTCGACGCCACCAGCTGCGCCAGAAATCTCTCGCCGTCCTCCCAATAGCCTGCAGTCCTGGCCACGCCGCCTGCACGCTCGAGCCAGTACCCGTTGAAAAGCTCCATGAAAAGCTCGCGCGTGTACTTTGCCCACATCGAAGAGAGCGCCACGGTCGTATCCTCCGTGTCGGCGCGCACCTTGAAACGGACCAGCATCTCCCGCTGGTGCTGTCTGAGCCGATAGATGCTTGACTCATCACTCTCCAGAAGCACATCCATATGCGCATGGGGAAAGGCGATGTCCAGAAGGCCGCCATAAAACTTGCGCCCTCCCTGCCTGTCAACCGTAAGACAGATCCCTTCATCGCCGAATCGACGCCAGAGCTCCTGCATCAGCAGTGCCGCCCTGCCGAAGAGCAGCGTGGCCTTGTTTTCCAGGCGCTCCAGGATGCCGTTGTACCTGATCTCATCCACGACGCACATCCAGGCGCCCAGGTACTGCACACCCTCTTGCAGCAGGCAGCGCCTCAGCGAGCCGCTCGCCTGGTGAATTTCACTTACGGCACACCCGCAAGGCAGCTCCAGGCGACCGCTGTACCACGGGAGGCCAAGCGCCTCTCCTGCGCCTTCCATCACCCACAGGCGCAAAAACCCCTCGAGGTCCCGCGCCTCATGCGATGTGAGCTGCGCAAACGAAAGTACCGCTCTTTCAAGCGAAGCGATCCCCCTGGAACTACTGTAGATCCCCTTGCTGTCGGCGACCCTGAGCGCGCCCGCATCCACAAGGTGCCACTGCGGCCATGGCCGGCGAGGATCGATCCTGCCTGGGACGGCGACTGCATTTGCCGCGACGACAAGCGGCCCCAGCCTCGGCCCGTACCCTGCCTCATCAATCCCCGCCAGTATCACCAGAGAGCCCATCCGCACGGCTTGGAAGTCTTGGAAAATATAGATTCTAAGCTCTAAATGCCTGAAGTCAATCCACCGGGGCGCTGACTCATCCCCAGTTTCCTCGGGTGAGTGAGCGTCAGAGCAGGGATAGTGCGATGCGCAGGGGGCCGATGGGGTTATATATGGCGTGGCGGCCGATGGTGAAAAGGCTGCATTCTTCGGCGCGATTATTGGAGCACCAGTACTCCAGTACTTAGGCTTATAGAGCCTGACCGTCTGCAGGCCGACCGCCACCAGCACTATGTACGCCAGCACCAGCAGCAGCCTTACCAGCTTCGCCGGGATAGTTGTCTGTCAAGCGATCCAACTGCTTGATAGAACGTCTGGCGGCTTAAGACGCGGCCCAACTTGGCTATGGAGGTCCGGTCCACAGACAGTGCCGCCGCCACCACACGGCTCAAGGTCCTGGCCTGTAAACGCCGAAGATGAACGCAGACGGACATTACCCATTTGACTGATGCAGCATAACCCATGGCCGGCTCCTCCCCTTAAGGCCTTCTTGTCAAAGAACTTATCGGTCAGGAGCCGGCCTCTTCTATTACTGCCACAAGACTGGGGATGAGTCAGACCGGGCGCAAGACGCCCTCCGCCGCCTCGCACACTTTCCAGAAAGAGACCGATCTACCGGTAGCTGTGGCCGGTATGGATCGTTTAAAGGCAGCCCGATAAAAGCCCTATCCGCCGCCCGGAAGAAGGTCGTGTGGACACGCCTGAATGGAGTTTTGCTTGACGTGGGAAGGCTGCGCCTTAGAAATGACGCATGAAAGGACGCGGAGGACAAGTTGCACGACGAGAGATGGGAATTTTCGAGCGCGGCCGTAGTCATCGAAGCGGGCTCGGTGCTTGCGGCGACATGGCTCGTGCTGAAAAACAGCTACCCGACCACCATCTACAAGGTCGTATCCTTTGAATGGGCGCCCGCGGTCCACTGGGTCTCGCTCCTGCTGGTGGGGGCGGCACTGGCTGTCGGCGCGGTGGCGGTCTTCTCAGGCAGGCCTGAAAGCTTTCTGCGGAGCCTGTCGAAGGCATGGTCGCCGCTTCTTGCAAACCTGCCCGTCGTGGCACGTGCGGCCTTCCAGCTCGAACCCTTCTACCTCGAGGGGCTCCTTATTGCGGTGAGTACTGGGGGTGCGCTGGCCGCTTCGCTGTCTATGTATATTGCCGCATCGCCAAGGGATGATCGGCAAGGTAAGCATCTGTGGCTGGTCGCGACCCTGGCAGCGGCGCTCATAGCGGGCTCGTGGTTTTATGCTGTGCAGGAGCGGTTTCTGCACCAGCGGCGCTATGGGTGGCGTGATGCCGGGCTTTACTATGCGCGGGTGAAGAATACAGCCCTCGGCGAGGGCCTCCTGGTTGAAACGCCCGCACACAGGCCGTTTTACGACCACTTCGGCCCGGGTCTTGCCGCGCTGGCGCCGGCGTGGTGGCTCTGGCCGAGCTACCGGCTGATGATGGCCGCGCAGGCGGCGGCGCTGGCGTTTATGGGGCCGGCGGTCTATCTCTACGCGCGCGGACGCGGCGCGACCGGTGTGGTGGCGTTTCTGCTGGGTGCGGCGGCCCTTGTGCATCCGTCGATCTCGCAGATGGCCTATTCCTTTTCTTACGGCTTTCACCCCATAACGCTTGCAATGCCGCTGGTGGCGTTGTCAATATACCTCTGGGAAAGCCGCAGATGGTGGCTCTTTGCCGCGGCGGCGCTGGCGGCTGTCTCGATGGAGGAGACAGTGCTGCCGCTGTATGCAGGGCTGGGAGCGGTCAGCTGGCTGTGGGAGGCAAAGGGCTCATGGACCATCCGCGCGCGCCATGCAGGCCTTGTCGTAGCGGCAGCAGCGGTGATAGTCTTTCTAGTAATCACAAAGGCGATAATGCCCGCCTTTGCCGGGCAGGAGTATTTCCAGATCGCCAAGTACACGCACCTCGGCGACAGCTTCGTTGAAGTCCTCTTGAGCCCGATATTCGAAGCGAGGGTCTTTTGGGGGCTGCTTCTGTCGCAGAGATCGCTTGTGTTTTCGGTGCTGCTGCTGGGGTCGGTGGGGTTTCTGCCGCTTGTCTCATTGAGGCGGCTTGCCTACGCGCTGATTATCTTCGTCTTCGTGATGATCCTGGAGGACGACAACGTAAAGAGCATCTCATTCTGGTACCAGGCGCTGCTTGTTGCCGCCTGGCTGCCGGCGATGGCCGCCGGCACGATGGCCCTGCCGCGTCAATGGCGACAGGCCGCTGCGACAGGTGCGCTGTTCTGCGCGCTGGCAGCTTCGCATTTTTACGGCTTGCTGCCGATTTCGCGCGTTACGATGCCATGGCAGGCGAGCCCCACGGAGAGCACACTGCAGGTCACGCGCGAGCTCATGCATATCGCGGGGCGCACGCCAAGAGACGCGCGCGTGGTTGCCACGATGCGGGAGGCCATGCTTTTTGCCGACTGCCGCCTGACGCCCGTCAATGAGTGGCAGGCCGACGACGAGCCGGACCTGGCCGTATTTGACATGCAATCGACCTGGGGACAGCAGCCTCACCAGACGCGCGCGGCCTTTGAGGCGCTCGTGTCAACGGGTCTTTATGAGATCGAGCCGCTGGAAGGCGTGGTGCTCTTGCGAAGGCGCGCCGGACCGTGAGGAAAGCTATTGGCGCTTGCACGCCTGCAGGCGTCGTGTAACATTTCGTTGCGATGTCTCGCTGAGAGAGAAGGCAACTGAAGGGAGGACCTGATGGGGGCGCAATTTGTCGAGCGTATGGGGATTCAAAGCTGGTGTTTTCGCGGCTACAAGACCCACCAGGAGGTAATACAGGCACTTAGAGCCTGCGATGTAAGTCGGCTCGAGCTCTCCCACGCACATTACAAGCCATGGGAGGCAGACGACCACAGGCCGATAGTCGACCTGTATGCTGAAGCCGGCATCACGATCTCATCCTTCGGGGCGTATTCAGTGGGCGCCGATGAGGCGCGCGCGCGCAAGGTTTTCGACCTGGCCGAGGCTGCCGGCTTTGATACCATAGGCGTGATGCTTGCCGAGGGCGGCATCCAGACGGCTGAAAAGCTCTGCAGGGAGTACGGCAAGCGCGTGGCACTCCACAACCATGGCAGGCTCGATCCGTACGGCCCCCCCTGGGCCATCGAAAAGGTCCTCGCTGAGACCTCGGCCAGCTTCGGGCTGTGTCTCGACACTGCATGGATGATCGACAGCCGCTTTGACCCGGTCGAGATCGCTGACAAACACGCCGACCGGCTCTATGGCGTACATGTGAAAGACTTCATCTTCGACCGCACGGGAAAGCCCTCGGACGTCGTCGTCGGCGAGGGCAATCTCGACCTTCCAGAATTTCTGAGGGTTCTTGAGAGAAACGGCTTCGACGGATTTTTTACGCTGGAATATGAGGGGGACGTGGATGACCCCATCCCGGCGACGAGAAAATGCGTCGAGGCTGTCAGGCGCGCGGCTGCAGAGCTCTAAGGGACGCGTGCGCTCAAGGCCTGCGCCGCCGTGGTCGGCTTGCGCCCAGTCGTCTCTGCGCCCTGACGTGCGACCCGGGCTGCAGGCGCGCCGGCTAAGAAGTGAGCCGTCATGGCGCGCTAAGATGGCCTGGCTCATAGGATGCCCCTGCGCCGGCTGTTCAATGTGCACGTGGGGTGGATCAAACCTCCGGCGGCGTTGCTGCAGCTTGACGCCGAGGTCTTGCGCAGCGATAATGATGCCCCGTTGCAAGAGTTGACCAGACGCCGGAAACCCCCAGATGCCCGAAAATACGCATGAGAGAAAAGCCGCCCCGAGCGTGCCGGGCGATGGCAGAAAGCAGGCCTCTCGCGCGCCGAACCCGCTCCTGGAGATGATGGCCGCCTCGGCAGGTGCGCGTGATGTCGATGAATTTGCCGAGGAGTTTGCAGGCAAGAAAAACAAAGAGCACGCCGATGCTTTTGCGCGGGTGGCGTTCAATGAGCGCATCCTGCTGCTGCCGCAGTGCATGCGCTCCAGCGCAGAGTGCAAGGCGGTGGAGCGGGCCTTTTCATACGAGTGCACGGGCTGCGGCGCGTGCGACATCCCTGAGATAATAGCCGAGGCCCGCCGCCTCGGCTACCTCGGCGTCCATGTCCTGAAGGGGGGTCGCGCGGTCGTGCGCCTCATCGAGGAGCTCGAAGCTGGCGCTGTAGCAGGTGTGGCGTGCAGCTACGAGGGGCTCATCGGCATAATGGAATGCGAGCGTCGCGGCGTGCCGGTGCAGTTTGTTCCGCTGTCGCGCGACGGTTGCGCCGACACCGAGGTGGATCTTGACGAGATCAAAAGCCTGCTCGGCAGGCTCTTGCCGGAAGCATCCTGAGCCGCTTAGTCGCCAGGCGATTTGCGCGCACCTCGTTCTCCCGCACACCAAGAGCACCCCGACCGTGCCGCTCGTCATATCTGCTGGCCGTACCGTCTGCGTCTGCGACAGCTTACTCCAGGCGCATGGGCGCATTCGGGAAAGCGACCGGAAATCTCGCGAATTTTCGCACGCAAGCAATTTCTTGATGGCATGATGGGATGGATGCTGTTAATCTTTGACTTTGCTTTGGGACTCGGCAGGTTGCGCATCATCTAGTGTCAGCTTGACGCGCTGGACGTCAGTGAGGGCCAACCTCGCCATCCGGCTAACAACAATGCTGAAGCTACGATATGGCGACAGATGCAGCAGTTGCGGGACTTGATCATCATGCGGTTTGAAGTGCCCGGCAGGTCCGAAATCCTCTTCCAGGAGGAGGGTTACGCCGTGAGCGCCTGTATCGATGCTTAATTGCCGGCTCATACAGGGCCTGCGCATGCGTACGCCGGGCAGCCGCTGATAAATGGCTCCAGTAAATGGCGGCATTTGACGGGATGCGCTCCTGTTAACGCTGCAAAGTTTGCTCGCGTTCATTTCACTTGCTAAAGGGGGAAAGAATGGACAAGGCCGCAAAGAATGCTATCGACTGCCTCCGCCGCGCGGCGCGCAAAGCGATGGCCGAGCAGATCGCCGTTGCCGAAATACCAAGCCCCTCGTGGAAGGCGGGATCTCGAGGGGAGCACCTTATCGGCAGGTTTGCCGATCTGGGAGTGAAGGCTCACAGCGACGCCGTGGGCAATGTCGTGGCCGTGATAGAGGGCACACGGCGCGACTCTTATCCTGCGGCCATCCTCTCAGCCCACATGGACTCGGTCTTTTATGACATCAAGGATATAAAGGTCGAGCGAAAGGGTTCCCGTTACTATGCACCGGGCATCTGCGACAACGCTGTCGGCGTTGCTACACTTATAATGATAGCGGGTGCGCTTCGAGAGTGCGGCGCAAAGACTCCGGGTGATGTAGTCCTGGTCGGCTCGGTCGGCGAAGAGGGCGAGGGGCGGCTGCGGGGGATGCGGCATTTCTGGAAGGACTGCCCCTATCACGATCCGTGGTTTATCTCCATAGACGGCTCCGGCGCATCAGTGGCTCACAAGGCGCTTGCCTCATGGAGCCCGACGATAGTGGTGAAGGGACCGGGCGGTCACAGCTACTCAAACCACGGCCGGCCAAATCCCGTTCACATGCTGAGCCGCTTCGTCGCAAGGCTCACCGACACGCTCGAGGCTGATGCCGAGACAAACACGGTCTTCAGCGCTACGGTAATGCAGGGCGGCACGGCGTTGAATGTCATCCCATCCGAAGTGCGCCTCGTGCTCAATCTGCGCTCGGCAGACACGGCCCGCCTCGATCAGATGGTGCGCACCACCAGGCGGCTGCTGCGCGATGCGCGTCGCGAGGAGCTGGACCGCGCCACCGGAGAGGGCGACCTGCAGGTGCGCCACAGGGCGGTAGCCCGGCCCGGAGGCCACACCAGCACGGATCATCCGCTGGTGCAGACAGCCTTTTCGGCTTACCGCGCCGAGGGGCTGGCCGTGAAGGAGCCTGTGATTTCGACCGATGCCAACATGCCCATGTCGCTGGGCGTACCGGCGATCAACGTGGGCGCCGGTGGCAGGGCCGCGAATGTGCATTCTGTTCATGAATGGTATGAAAACTCCAACAGAGGCAGCGCCCTCGCAGCCATCGGCAGGATGGTTTTCCAGACCACCGGCTGGAAAGACGGATGAGAAATCGTTACGACGCGAGGATATGAAGGGCCACCCCAGGGTGCGACTTGTCCGTGCGTCAGTCTGACACTGGGGGACTCCTGCGCCGGGGCCACGCATTCTGGCGCTCTTGTGCCCGCCGGCAGGTACGTGGGACTGCCTTCGCGAGATAATGCGCCGCCCCCACAAGAGAAACGGCCGCCCCGCGGGACGGCCGTTTTGCATCTTATGGTACCCCCTAGGGGACTCGAACCCCTGTCACCAGGCTGAGAACCTGGGATCCTGGGCCGCTAGACGAAGGGGGCACCCTTTTGAAAACCCAGTGGCCAAAATAATATCAGACAGCCACGCGCTGTCAAGCCCCTTAGAATCATTTCAGGGCGACCTTCGCCGGGCGCACCCCCGACGGGATGACTTTTCAGGCGCCTTACGCTATAATGCGCATTGCGTAGACATGCCGCGAAAAGTCAGCACTGCTCTCCGACAGGATAAGGACCATGGACCAAAACGGCATCGACCAAACTGCAAAGGGCGCAAACAGCGACTCCCGGCAAGACAGGCGGACCAGCCGGCTTGCGATAGTGGGCTTTGCAGTATCCTTTTTCGGTTTCTTCTTTCCGGCGGGCGCGCTGGCGGTGATACTCGGCATTATGGCCCGCAAGGAGGTTGAAGACTCACCCGACCGGTTCAGGGGTCGCGGCCTGGCCACCGCGGCGATGGTCATAGCCATCACGCTGATGGCCTCGCGGGGGGTGGCCTTTATCTATTATGATATCCTGCCTCAGATCGCCGACACGCGCCGCGAACGCATCGAGCAGCGCTGCCGAAGCAACCTCGCTGCAATCGCCTCGGCCATCGACATCTACCGCGCCGGGCATGAGGGGGCGTTTCCGGTGGACCTGCAGGCGCTGGCAGACGGGGGATATGCGGCACCAGACAGACTGCGCTGCCCTGCTGCGACGGGAGCGGTGGATCCCGACCGCGTCGACGAGACCGGCGGCTACGCTTACCGCCACCTCAGGCCGGACGATGAGGCTGCAGGCCCGCTGGCCTGGGACAGCCAGCCCCGCCACGGCCGACCCGGTGTCCCGCGTGCCAATATCCTCTATGTCGACGGGCGCGTCGACGATGTGCCCGCATTTGAGCTCTATGAGGCGCTCGAAGCCATTGATGATTGAGGACCGGTCGCTTTTCACAGCGCCACACTAAACCCCTTGACACACCCTGCCCGGCCGAGAGCATGTACGGACCCGCAGCGCAGCAGAGGCCGTGCCGGGCACTTTCGTTTCCTGGAGGTCAGCCATGCGAGAAAAGCCCGTGATGCATGTCCTGAGCCACACCCACTGGGACCGCGAATGGTACCAGCCCTTTCAAGGATACCGCAGACGTCTTGTTCATCTCGTGGACGCGTTGATGGACCTGTTGGAAAAGCGAAGGGAGTTTGTCGCCTTTCACCTTGACGGGCAGACCTCACCGCTTTTTGACTACCTCGAGATCCGCCCAGAAGAGCGCGATCGCCTGGCACGGCATATTCGCTCCGGGCGCATCATCATAGGGCCGTGGTTTACGATGCCCGACGAGGTCCTGCTCTCAGGGGAGGCAATTGTGAGAAACCTCCTCGCAGGGTGCATGGTATGCGCGGATACAGGTGTGGAGCCGATGCCGGTCGGATATGTCAGCGATGTTTTCGGCCACGTCAGCCAGCTGCCACAGATACTGGCCGGCTTTGGCATAGACACGGCCTTTCTGCACAGGGGCACCGGCGGGGACAATGAGACGAGCGAGCTGGTGTGGGAGGGCGCCGACGGTACCGAGTCGCTTGTTGTAAAGGCCTACCCGTGGACGGGATACCAGGACTTCATGGAGTATCGAGATACTGATGAAGAAACGATACGCCTGTACGAAAGCCGCAAGCTCGACCTGGCAAGCGCGCCGGCCCTGTTTGCCCTCGACGGCAACGATCACCAGGCCGCAAAGTGGGACACTCCCGAGGCGATAGCCCGCATGAACCGCATCTTTGAAGATACCCGCGCCGTCCACTCGACCATGGGCCGCTTCATACACGATCTGAAGAAATCTCTAGGACCCGACTGGTCCAGCCGCCTGCCACGCGTTACCAACCAGCTACACACACCCGCACGCGGCGGCGCGTGGAGCGAGGTCTTTTTCGGCACGGGCTCGGCCCGATTGCCTCTTAAGCAGGCCAACGACCAGATCGAGACACTCCTCGCCCGCGTGGCAGAGCCGCTGAATGCCTGGGCCGCAGCGCTCGGCTCGGCAAGTGAAAAGCCCTATCTTGACCTTGCATGGCGATACCTCTTTCTAAACCAGCCTCACGACTCGATATGCGGCTGCTCGATAGACCAGGTCCATCGCGACATGATGTACCGCTTCGACCAGGCGAGGATGCTCGCCGATGATACAGTCCTCTTCGCCGTACAGGAGGTTGCCGGGCGCATCGATACGGCGCGGCTTTCAGTAGATGCTGCGCTGGTGACGGTCTTTAACCTCAGGTCGGTCCCGGCCGGCCCGACGGTGATGTTCGAGTGTGAGCTGCTACACGAGGAAACTGCCGGCCACCGCGGCGCACCTGCGCTGCTCGATGAGGCCTCCAATCCCGTCACCGCCGAGGTCATCTCCGTAGAAAGGGCCGTACGTGCTCGTCCGTTCATGTTCAGGACTCGTAGCCTGACGCCCGCCACGCTGCCGCGCACGCGGGCGGTGGACCGCTTCTTGATGGAGGCGGAAATGACCATCCCCGCCATGGGTTACCGCACTCTGCGCATCGCCGGAGGAGGCGGAGGCGATGGTAGCAGGCCGGCAAAAGCGGCACCGGCAAAGGTAAAGGCCACCTGCCGAACTCTCGAAAATGAACATCTCAAGCTTACCGTGGGAAAGGACGGCCGGATCGCCCTCTACGACCGCCAGACAGAGACACACTTTCGCGGTCTTCATTTCTTTGAAGACTGCGGAGACGCCGGAAACGGATGGGATCACAAGTACCCTGATGAAGACCTGCGTATCCGGTCTACCGACGCCCCAGCTCTCACACGTCTCAAGGCGCGCACGCTGCGCACAGGAGGGCTGTCGGCATCGATCGAGGTCGCGATGTCCCTGGCAGTACCGGCCGATCTGAAATACACCACCGGCAAAGGCGGCACCCGCTCGTCACGCTCAAGACGCATGGTGCGCATGCCTGTTGTCACGGAGCTCACGCTGCGCTCGGGCTCGCGCATGGTCGAGTGCCGCACCCGAGTTGAAAACAAGGCGCGCTGCCACAGGCTGCGCGTTATTTTTCCCTCGGGCAGGGCAAGCGACAAGTGGCAGGGAGACCTTGCTTTCGACATTGTCAGCCGCAGTGTAAAGCTTGCCGACACGACCGGGTGGAAGGAGTCGGAGCGGGAGGAAAAGCACATAAAACATTTCGCAGCCGTCGCCGATGACAAAGCGGGACTCGCCGTCATTACCAAAGGCCTGAATGAGGCCGCCGTACAGGACAATCGCTCCCGTGCAATAGCCCTGACACTGTTTCGCGCATTCAGACAGCGCCTCCTGCACGAGACCACCGTCGAGAGCCAGCTTCCAGGCACGCTGGTAGCCGAGTACGCCATCGCGCCCTTCACACCGCACGGTGCAGCCACCAGCGCGCAGCTGATGGGACTTACTGAGAGTTACAAGGTGCCGCTGTACTCATGCATGCATCCTGCGCCTGCCGCCGCCGGCAGGGCAGCGTCGGGCGAGCCCACTGAGCAGGCCGCCATTGATCCTGAGGATCATCCTGAGCTCAAGGCCCTCCTCGATGAGCGACCCCGGCTGCCGCGGACCCTGCCAGCCCACGGTACACTTCTTGAGCTGCCTGAGTGGCTCCTCCTCTCAACGATGAAGATAAGCGAGGACAGTCGGGCTGTTGTTATCCGCATGTGGAACCCACTTGAACGAAAACGCTGCGCAAGAATCAGGATAAACCTGCCCTTTAAGAGCGCGCACCTCTCGGATATGCTTGAAAAGCCGCTTGAGAAGCTTCCCACCGGCAGAGACGGCGTGATTACACTGACTGTCGGCGCAAAAAAGATCGTGACAGTACGCGTAGATCTTTGAGGGGGCAGAGAAATGGGAGACTACACGATAGCCGTTTTTGACATCGGCAAGACCAACAAGAAGCTTCTACTGTACGACAGCGACCTTAAGTGTCTCACCCCGGGCGAAGAGGGCGTTGCCATTCCACAGATAGTCAGCGGCAGTATCCTCTGCGACGACGCTGGTGCCATATACTCATGGATGATGGGCGCGCTTTCGGCAGCGGCTGCCGCTTACAGGGACATCCGCTGCATCAGCATCACCACGCATGGAGCGACCCTGGCGCTTTTGGGTCGGGAAGCCGACGCTGTCTTTGAAGGTGACGGCGGCCTTGTCTTTCCGGTGGTCTCCTACGAGCATGAAATCCCTGCCTGCGATGACCAAGCCTTTTACGAGGCCGCGGGCGAGTCGCCTGAGCGCCTGCAGGAGCTCACAGGCACGTGCCGGCTTGGTCACCTTCTGAACGCGGCCCGGCAGGTATTCTGGCTGCGCCGGCGCTTTGGCGAGCGCTTCAGCAGAGCCACCGATGTCCTTATGTGGCCGCAGTACTTCGGGTACCTTTTGACCGGTGAAAAGGCCGCCGAACCGACCTGTCTCGGCTGCCACGGCTATCTGCTTGACATCATTGGGCGCAAATACAGCATCGTCGCTGACGCGGTCGGCATCACTGATAAGCTGCCGCCCCTCCCACTCAGAAAGAGCTGGGAAGTTCTCGGCACACTCAAAGGTGATATTGCACGCAGGACAGGCATAGCGCCGGGCGCTGTCGTGACCGTGGGCGCTCACGACTCCAACGCCGCGCTGGTACCCTATTTCGTGAAGGGTTTTAAAAACTTTGTGGTGCAGGACTCCGGTACGTGGGTGGTAAGCATGTCGCCGCGGGAAGAGGCCAGCTTTGAAAAGGGCGAGACAGGCAGGGAGGTCTTTTTCAACCGCAGCATCTATGGTGGGCCGGTAAAGACGACCATCTTTCGCGGAGGGGCGGAGTTTGAGTTTTACGGCAAAAGGGTCTTCACCGGATGGCCTCATCCCGACAGGGTGGACCGAAAAGTCCTGGCCCGGATCGCACGCGCACGCGAGGCCTTTGCAGTGCCGGGTCTGGATCGAGGGAGCGGCCTTTTTCCGGAGAGCATATCCCGTCTTGAGGGTCTCGACACCGTGTTTCGCGATAAGACGCACGCATGGAGTGTGGTGGACCTTTCTCTGGGCGTTGAGGGTCATTATGCGGCGCAGCTTGCCGGCGGCAAAGGAACCGAGACCATATTCATAGAAGGCAATATGGCCCGGCACAACCCGATTTATACAGGCGTCATAGCCACTCTTTCGCGTGGCGTGCGCACGTTTCTCGGGGACGCAGGCGGAGCGGCTTTCGGGGCAGCTCTCATGGGGGCAGCCGCCGTCGAGCAGAAAAGGCCGGAGCAGCTCGGCGAGAGGTTTTCCCTGCGACCCGCACAGGTCGAACCGCTCCATGACATGGCCGAAGACATCGATGCTTACGCCCAGGCCCTTCTCGACCGGCTCGGCGTAAGGCTTCCATAGAGGGCCGCCCGGTTGAAATGGGGGGAGAGCCCCAGTGGATAAGGCTGCCCGCAGAGAATACCCGGGTCACATTGAAGAATTCATTCGGTCCTGCATTTTGGCGTTGACGTGCCGGCTGTACCCTGTTAATCTGAACGCCTCGAAGCGGTGCGCGTCAAAGCCATTTAATCGCCAGGATAAGGAGCGCATGATGAGCGAGCAGGTTCAGGGCCGGCCGGAGCCCCCCGGTGCGCCTGCCGAAGCGCCGGTGCAGACGAGCGGTCTTGCAATCGCAAGCCTGGTGCTCGCCCTCTTCTTTTTCGTCCCCTTTGCCCCGCTGTTGGGGCTGGTATTCGGAATCATCGCCCTCTCACAGATATCATACTCCAATGGCCGCCTGACAGGAAAGGGCCTCGCCGTTGCAGGCGTAGCCATCGGCGGGCTGGTGACGCTCATTATGTGCATGATGGTGGTGTGGCTGTCGATGTCGCTACTGGCGCTTCCGTCCCCCAGACACCGGGCGCGCATGATGAGCTGCAAGGCCAACCTGCGGGGCCTTGGGTTCGCAATTGGGCTTTACAGGGCGGACTATGATAATCACCTGCCGCCGGACCTTGAGACGCTCGTCACGCTTGAGTATCTGAATCTCGGCCTGAACGAGCGGGACAAAGAGGCAGGCATGCAGTTTTACGGCAC
>SLPQ01000232.1 GCA_007131925.1 Candidatus Brocadiia bacterium
GCAGATCCCCGGCATCCGTTTGTGGCGATTTTAGGCGGAGCGAAGGTTTCAGACAAGGTCACAGTCATAGAAAACCTCCTGGGCAAGGTGGATGCGCTTATGGTAGGCGGCGCCATGACGTACACGTTCATGAAGGCTAAGGGACTGGGCGTAGGCAGCTCCCTTGTTGAAGAGGAGAGGGTCGAGCTGGCAGGTGAGCTCCTTTCCAACGCGGGCTCCAGGCTCATGCTGCCGGTCGACCACATAGTGGCACAAGAGCTTGATCCGGCCAGCCAGACCCACACAGTGGGCAATGAGATTCCCGAAGGCTGGAAGGGCGTGGATATCGGTCCTGAGACGGTAAAGATATACTCGTCGAAGATCCTGGAGGCAAAGACGATCTTGTGGAACGGCCCGATGGGTGTTTTCGAGATGGAGCCCTTCGCAGCCGGGACAAGAGCGGTCGCGGAGGCTATAGGATCAAGCGACGCCACGTCGATCATAGGAGGAGGTGACTCGGCAGCGGCGGTGGCGAAATTTGGCCTGGCCGACAAGATGTCTCATGTTTCAACCGGTGGCGGCGCGAGCCTGGAGTTTCTCGAGGGCAAGCTGCTGCCGGGCGTGTCCGCTATACCTGACAAGTAGGAGCGCCCGTTGATAAAGGTTTACCCGAGCATTCTCGCCTGTGATTTCGAGCGCCTTGCCGAGGAAATCGCCGAAGTGGAGGCCGCAGGCGCAGACGGGCTTCATGTGGACATCATGGATGGCCACTACGTGCCCAATATAACCATGGGCCCGGTGATAGTCAGTGCTGTTGGCAGGGCAGCGCAGGTACCCTTCGACTGCGACCTCATGATTACAGACCCCCTCCATTACGCAGAGGTAATGGCGAAGGCCGGGCCGCGTGGATTTTTCTTTCACCCTGAGACGGTCGATGATCCGCAAGCGGCAATCGAGAAGATCAGGTCCCTGGGCGTCAGGGCTGGCATTGCCATAAACCCGGACGAAAAGGCAGCGCAGGTCCGGCGACTATTGGCGGAGGCGGACTACTGTCTTGTCATGACGGTCTTTCCCGGCTTTGGTGGGCAGGATTTTGTGGACTCAGCTCTTGACAATGTCAAGGCGGCGCGGGATGCTTTCAGCGGTGACATAGTGGTGGACGGAGGGGTATCCCCTGAGACGGCGGCGCTTGTGGCGAAGGCCGGCGCCAATATCCTGGTGGCCGGCTCTGCCGTTTTCGGCAGAGAGGATCGGGCCGCCGCCATCGCTGAGATCAGACAGGCCGCCGAGGCGGCAGAGTGATCCAATGGCCTGGAACCTGCGATTCAGAAGAAAGCGCGATCTGCCTGACGGCCTCTGGCTCAAGTGCCTTGGCTGCGGCCAGATGGTCTTTGCAAAACAGGTGGAGGAGCGAAACCAGGTCTGCCCGGAATGCAACTTTCACTTTCGCATTTCTGCTGGTGAGCGCATACGTATAACGGTAGACGAGGGCACGTTCGAAGAGCTGTACGAGGACCTTGAGCCAGTTGATTACCTTGACTTCACGGACAGAAAGAGCTACCGTCAGCGTATAGACGAAGAGCAGGCGAAAACCGGCCTCAAGGACGCCTGCATTATCGGAACAGCATCTATCGGCGGTCATAAGACCGTTTTCGGCGTCACCGACAGCAACTTCATGATGGGCTCGATGGGTGCTGTCGTCGGTGAAAAGGTCACGCTTGCCGCTGAGGAGGCCGTGTCGAGGCGCCTGCCGCTGGTGCTTTTTTCCGGCTCGGGCGGTGGCGCAAGGATGCAGGAAGGCGTGATCTCGCTCTCGCAGATGGCCAAGACAGCCGCGGCTATTGCCAGGCTCCATGACGCGAGAGTGCCGTATATTTCCATACTGACAAACCCCACGATGGGCGGGGTGGCCGCCTCATGGGCAGCCCTGGGAGACATCCTCATTGCAGAGCCAAAAGCGCTTATCGGCTTTGCAGGGCCGCGCACTATCAAGCTTACGCTCGGCATCGATCTTCCGGATGACTTTCAGTCTGCTGAGTTTCTACTTTCGCACGGCTTCATGGACATGATCGTGGGACGCCAAAACATGAAAGAGGAGCTGACCCGCCTCCTGGCTCTGCTTGCGCCCGCCACGCATGAGTAAGCCTTGTGGTCGTAAAGAACTTGCCAATTCCGGAAACTGCGGTTAGTATTGTGGTGGCCTTCTGGCACAGCCTCTGGTAATTGGAATGCTATCACGAATCAAAACATGGCTCGGCGGCAGCGTCGAAAAAGAGCAGCGTCCCCTCCTGCGACTGGGCGATTACCGGACGTTTGACGTGATCGGGACCGGGGCCATGTCCGAAGTAAAGCGCGGCTCCCACAAGAAGACCTTTCAGACCGTTGCTATAAAGATACTCAGCCAATCAAGCAAGCAGATCACCAGGAAGATTGAGAATCAATACCGCAATCTTACTGAGGGGGAGATTGGGATGCTTTTCGACCATCCCAATATAGTCAGAACATACGGCTGGGGGCGCGAAGGCTCACGCGAATTCATCATAATGGAGTACTTTGAGGGCACACTTATGCGCGATCTGTTGCATGAGAGTGCCTTCAACCCCAGGCAGAACCGCATAGATATGCTTCTAAAGCTTGTTTCCGCCCTCGCTCACATTCATTCAAAGGGCATAGTGCATCGTGATTTCTGCCCGCGCAACATCCTGGTCAACTCTGACGGCGACGTTAAGGTTTTTGATTTCGGGCTCGCGGTCGATCTCGAAATGGCCAAGAAGATCCGCGGCAATCGAACCGGTACGCTCGCCTACATGGCTCCCGAGCTCATAAAGAGACAGGAGACTGATCAGAGGTGCGACATTTATGCTCTCGGTGTGACCATGTACGAGATGTTTACCGGCCAGCGGCCGTACGTCGGCATAGACAGCTTAGCCAAGCTCCTGCAGGTGATGAACTCTGTACCTGAGCCGCCCGCCTCGCTCAACAGAAAAATATCCAGCGAGCTCGAGCGGGTCATTATGAAGGCCGTCAAAAGAAACCCGGGCGAACGCTACCTAAACGTGTCCGACCTCAAAGCTGACCTCGATGCCATCGCCGA
>SLPQ01000070.1 GCA_007131925.1 Candidatus Brocadiia bacterium
CTCTTTCGTCCCTTATAACGCTCTGACAGGGCATTTGTTCCCCTGAATCTGCCCGATCCAAGCGCACTCCCCATGGTATTATACACCGGGAAAGATGTGTGGCCTTCTGATTTCCTCTCTGCAAAGCTGCGAACCCAGCGCGCTCAGCGCGCGTAAGCGCCGGCTGTGCACACAGGGCGCGCTCCTCCATAATTCGCGAATTCACGCGATGCACCCACTTCAGGGCGCCAGACGAGCTCGCTAAGCTGGATGGCATGTCACTCGGTGTCCACACTCAGTGCCATTCGCCGCAGCCGCACCGACACTCGGCAAGCCCCCTCCTGCACAAAAATGCCTGCCTTTTGCAGGAAGGACCTGTCTCTACCGGCCCCTGTACTCAAATGCGCCAATGTCGACAGCCCTGCGCACCCGCCGGGGCTCAAAACCATGCCCCTTCCGCACAGGCTCCCAACGAGGCAGCGCTGCCCTGATATCGTCGAGGGCCTCAAGATATGGCGGCGAAGGCACCGCGTCGGTTCCGCTTGTGGCATTTTCGAGGACGACAGCAATGGCGTCGTAATATTCCTGAGCGTCTGTGCCGGCATCGATGAGCTCAGAGCCGGCACCCGGACGATAGCTGAACTTAACGGGGTCTTCAAAACCCGGATCGTCTCCGTAAACGGTGCTCACCAGGTCCTCCGGCACTCCAGTGACGCCTCGGCGAATCCAGTTGTTGGAGCCGGTGATATTGCCCTGGCCGTTGTGATAAAAGAAGACCTCTCCCGGCCCGGCAAAGACATTGTTCAGAAGAACAAGGTCTGCTGTACCCGTCGCGAAGCTGAAGCCGAAATGGTCGCGTGGGAAGTGTGTCACGAAGGTGTTGCTGACGGCCACCACCGTCCCTCGGACTATGCCGGTGCCATCGCCAAGGGCAAAAATGCGCCCCTGCCACAGCCCCTTGGTCGAGCGCTTCGCGACGAAGTTTCCAAGCCAGAGTGTGTTCAGATCCCCGTTCGATGACTGCTCGATGGAGTAGGCATAGTCCTCGTCGACCCAGTTAAAGGCAAATATCGTATTGCGTCCGCGGGACTTGAAATTCTGGCCATCGCGCGGATCGTGGAGGTATGAGTTTTTGACAATCTGATGTGCGGCATTGAAGTAGAAGTTGTGCGTGGCTGCATGCGTCTCCGGCCACAGCGTGCCATTGTGTGCTATATGGCAGTCTTCTATGAGGATGTAGTCGGCAGTGCGGGTTGCGAAGAAGCCGTTTTCGTTGTGGTGACTATAGCAGTTTCGCACGGTGATATTGGTGCCTTCAAAGAACATCCCCGCGGCGTGGTGGCCAAAGGTGGGCTCACCGCTTTCTGAGATGCCGCCCATTCCAACGCCCGGCATGCCCTCCCTGACGGCTTCTGTCACTTCCTCCGGCACGCTCATGTCATACTCGTGGCGCGTTCCCAGCGCATGGCGCAGCTCGAGATTTTCCACGATGATGTCGTGAACGTCGGGTGGAAAGCTGAGCATACCGCGGTTTGTGCTGACACGGCTGCCGTCTATCACCGGCCTCTGGCCGTCGCGGATCACACCGCGCACGATGATAGGCTGTTCAGGCGTACCGCTCCTGCCTACGTGGATGCGATGACTCGTAGCATAGTACACACCCGGCTGAATCTCGATAATGTCCCCCGGATTCGCCTGCTCCTCCAGTGCCAACTTCAGTTCGTCATAGGTGCTGACACTGCGGATCTGCCCTGTCCGCTGGGGACTTACCGCATGGTGCATGGAGGCACAGCCCATCATAACAACCATCGACACCGTCACCCCTAAAGCAATCGCCATCCTGTACATGTCCGGCTCCTTTCCCTCGCCATATCGTCTACCCTTCGCACCATGGCCCCCGCGGCGACCCGATGTCGCGCGGGATCCCTTTCCGGCGCACGGTGCGCGATGGGCCTATAAGCCTTGTTTCTGGTCGCTCACGCAAGAGTACATCCGTATGACTGTGGATAACCGCAGTAACTATTATTCTTTGTCAGGGCCTGTACCTGTCAATCTACCATTTCCTGAAAACCTTCCCGCCGCGCCGGGAAGTTTGCCTGGAGTCGGCGTGAAGATACCAAAAGGTCACGTTTCAATTTGACTGCCGCGAGAACGCACGTAGGCTTGTTTTCTTGGTCAGAGATACCGGCGGTCAGGGGAGGAGGCAGGCATGTCGCGCGTACCAAAGGATGAGATGAGCAGCTTTTATCGCGAGGCGCCTTTCTGGTCATGGAATGACCGGCTGAAAAGCACGGAGGCGCGCCGGCAGATAGATGAAATGGCCGCGGGTGGCTGGGGAGGCTTTTTCATGCACGCGCGGGTGGGCCTTGTCAGTGACTACATGGGCAGGGAGTGGATGAAGGTGGTAAAGGCCTGCGTGTCCCACGCAAAAAAGCGCGGCATGTGCGCATGGCTTTATGACGAAAACCGCTGGCCCTCCGGCTTCGCAGGGGGCGCCATACCCAGCAAGGGCAGGAAATATCGCGCCAAGTACCTAATGCTGTCGGAAAACATCAATGAAGAGGGGCCAAACTTCAAGCGACTTAACTCATTTGTCACCAGCAAGCAGGGCAGGCGCATAGAGACACAAGAGCTCGGCGCCGATGCGGCCACCGGCGGACGCACGGTTTATCACCTGTACCAGTACACGGCTGGCCTGGGCGATGAGTGGTTTCTCGGAACCTCTTATGTCGACCTGCTGGAGCCGGAGACGACCAGGGAGTTTATCCGTGTGACTCACGAGCCCTATCGTCTTGCCGTAGGAGATCACTTTGGCAGGACGGTGCCGGGTATATTCACCGACGAACCCTCGCTGCCAGTCCCTCACGGATGCCCCGGGCCGAGTGTGCCGTGGACACCAAGATTGCCCCAGGTCTTCCGAGAGCGGCGCGGATATGACCTCATGGGGCATCTGCCGTCACTTTTTCTATCAACGGGCGACTACCGAAAGGTGCGCTACGACTTTTACCTCACTGTCACCGAGATGTTTGTCGAAGGCTTCATGAGACAACTCTACGAGTGGTGCCACAAACAGGGCCTGGCGCTGACGGGCCACATGATGGCCGAGGACTCCATCTCTTCTCAGGTGCAGTGGGCCGGGGCTGTGATGCCTTTCTATGAGTACATGCAGATACCCGGCATGGACCATCTCGGCAGAAACCTCGCCGATCCCGCTACAGCCAAGCAGGTCTCATCGGTGGCAGACCAGCTGGGCAAGGAACGCGTGCTCTCGGAGCTCTACGGCTGCTCCGGGCAGCACCTCGACCTTAAAGCACGAAGGTGGATCGCCGACTGGCACTTTGCCCTGGGGATAAATCTACTCAACCCTCATCTCTGGCTCTACACGATGCGCGGCGCCAGAAAGCGCGACTTCCCGCCGACTATCTCCTGCCAGCAGCCGCACTGGCCAAAGTCAAAAACCCTCTCAGACCGAAATGCGTTCATCTCACATCTGCTCACCCGCGGGCGGCGCATCACAGATGTCCTTGTGATCCACCCCGTCGAGAGCGCCTGGTGCGACAGGACGCCGCTTGAGCCCGATGCGCTTCTACAACATGACCGCCGCTTTGCTGCAATGATCGATAAGCTCCTGGACAACCAGGTGGATTTCCACTTCGGCGATGAGAGCCTCATGGCAAAGTACGCCTCTGTCAAGGACGGCTCTCTGGCCGTAGCCGAGGCGCACTACAAGGCGGTGGTGGTGCCGGAGTGCACGACGCTGAGAGATTCGACCGCACGATTACTGGCTGACTTCGCGTCAGCCGGCGGCACCATCTTCGTCATAGGCAGCCAACCTGCACTCGTCGATGGCGCCCGAAGAGGTACCACCATCCTTCGCAAGGCGCTGGATGGTGCTGAGGTCGTGTCGCTTGCCGGCCTGCCAGCGGCCTTGCGAAAGGCCGGAGCGGCGCCGGTTTCCCTGGTTGGAAAGGGCGCGCGCAAGGTGCTCTACCACTTGAGAAACATCGGCAGGGAGAGGATTCTTTTCCTGGCAAACACCGACCCGGACAAGCCGTCCAATATCACCCTTACCGTCAGCACAGGCGACACTCACGCGGGCCTTCTTGATGATCACTCAGGCAACGTGACCGCCCTTGAAGCCGCTGAAACGGCCGCCGGACTGCAGGTGAAAGTCGGCATCTCTGAAGGCTCAAGCGCGCTAATCGCGCTCGGCGGCTCCGCCTATCCAAAGGCTCCTGAACCGCCCGGTATGCCCCGCCGCTCAGAGCGCATCGACGGCAGGTGGCGCCTCAGGCGTGCCGATACCAACGCCCTGACACTCGATCGAGTCCGGCTGCAGCATCCCTCGGCCGCATGGACCGCACCTCAGTACGTTCTTTTCGCCGCAGACAAACTGCGCAAGAGCCGGTCTGCAGCCGTGCGTTATGAGTTCAAGGTTGATGAGGTGCCGACAGGAAGGGTGCGTCTTGCAATCGAGCGCGCCGACGAGTGGGAGATCACTTTCAACGGCTATTCTGTTAGCAGCATCGAGGGCTGCTTTATGGATACGTCCTTTCAGACCGTCGATGTGACAGAGCACCTCAGCGAGGGACGCAACGTCGTCGAGCTTCGCGGGCCTGTCGGAGATGACTGGGAACTTGAAAGCATCTATGTTGTTGGAGACTTCGGCGTCGTGGAGCGCCGCGGCAGCTTTCACATAACCGCAGCAAGCGAAGCAGTCGACCCACACGATCTTACAACGCAGGGATTCAGCTTCTTCGCCGGGACGGTAGACCTGGAGAAGCATATGGAGCTGGACGAGGCGCCCTCAAGGGCACTATTTGCGCTCAAGAGCCTGCACGCCGGCGCGGCTGATGTACTTGTAAACGGAGCCTTGCAGGGAGAGCTGCTCTATCCGCCGTATGAAGTCGAGCTCAAAGGGCTTCACGGTGGCGCCAACCGCCTGACCGTGAGGCTCTATTCTACGCTTCGAAATCTGCTTGGCCCGCATCACTTTGAAGGGCCGGAGATCGAATGGGTCTCGCCCGGATCGTTTGTGGACCGGCGCGCCTGGAGCGACGAATACCGCTTTGTTAAGTTTGGCTTCAGCGGCGCGCACCTTCATCTATGGTGAGATGAGAGGCTCAGACCTCGCCTTCTTCGCAGAGCGTGACCTCCACGTGAAACTCGGGCGTCTCAACTATGTGCTTTTTGACCGCACAGGCGTCCAGGGCGCGTACGACGGCCTTTCGGTACTTGTCCGGCAGATCCCGGGGCATGCGAACCTCGAAGGTGAAGTTGTCGATCATACGCTTTTCTTCGTTCTCAAACTTGTGCAGGATGATCTTCATACATGACATGTCGAGGTCGCGCGCGCGCATGAATGCAAATACATTCGCCGACGCGCAAAGGCCGATGGAAGCTACGAACAGGTCAAAGGCGCTTGGATGAGCCCCCTCGTGCCACGACTCGAAATCACCGTTGCGAATGACAAAATCCTTGTACCTCGCCTCCACCCCCCTGTTATCTGGAAAGGTGATCTCCATGCTGGCGGTTTCAGCCATCGCTTCGCCCTTTTTTGCTGCTTGGCCCGAAATCACTGACACGGCGCAGCGGCCCTCTGCCGGCACCTCCTACCAGTATATAAGCACCTGGCCGGTGGTGAAAGTTCCCGTCATCAGCCGCGACCTGCTATGGACACTGCCGGCTCTGCCAGGTATGATGCAACGCGTCGGTTTTTCTTTTCAGTCCTTTGCGGGAAAGGGGAAATTCAATGCGGGACATTTTCGACACGCACGTACACGCTAGCGACATGGACTGCACCTCCGACGAAATCGTCCGTTCAATGGATTCCAACGGCATTCGCATGCAGTGCATGATCGCTCCGATGCCGACAGCCGGCCAGCGTGAAGAAATGAAGGCGATGCCGGCCAAGGAGCGCATGGAGGGGAGGCGCCAGTTCTGGAGCAAGACCGGCCGACAAGCCAATGACTACATCGCCAGGATAGCCAGCGAAAAACCAGACAGGATAATTGCGCTCGCCTTCTGCGACTCGATATCTCCCGACGCGCCCGCCGAGCTCGAGCGCGCCATCAACAAAGGCTGCAAGGGGCTCAAACTGTTTAACATCGGGCACTACCCATGGGATGAGCGGTGCTTCCCTCTGTATGAAAAAGCCGAGGAGCTCGGTGTGCCGATTCTTTTTCACTCGGGGATCCTGGGCGATGCGCGCAATTCCCGCTTTCACCGCCCCGCTGAGTACGAGATAGTAAAGATGTGGCCAAAGCTTAAGGTGATACTCGCACACATAGGCTGGCCATGGACTGATGAGGCCATCGCGACTGCGGGCATGTGCTCGCGCTTTGCAAAGATCCGCCAGATCCACCTCGACCTCACACCCGGCGCGCCGCTTGACTGGCGCGAGGAAGCTACCAAGAAGGCCATCGACTACCTCCCCGACTATGTGCTTATTTTCGGCACTGATGGCAAGTCTGTAGGAGAGATGCAGGGCCGTGTGCTGCGTCAGCAGGATTACATTTTCAACAAGCTGCGCGTCAGCGAAGAGCTGCGCCACAAGATCTACTGGCAAAACGCGATGGAGTTCTGGGGCCTTGACGTCTGAGGAGCCCCCGGTCCTGCGACTCATTTTATGGTTTCGGCAGGATCAGGAACCTGCACTGTAGCATCGCGTGTCGAAAGCGGCGTAAGCACATTCGAAAGGAGCCGGCATGATGGATATTTTCGACACGCATGTTCATTGCCTGAGCTGGGAGCAGACAGCGGCTGATATAGTCGCACAGATGGACGAGTGCGGCGTGCGCATGGAGTGCGTCATAGCGCCGCCAATCTGGTATGAAAACCGCCAGGCGCTTGCCTCACTGCCAAGGAGCGAGCGCCGCAAGGCCTTTTCCCGCGTATGGCGTGAGAAGGCCCCCGCCGCAAATGACCTCGTCGCCGGATGGGCGCGGGAGCGTCCGGATCGTATCCTTGCGCTCGCATGGATAGATCCTCTCCACCCTGAAGCCCCCCATGAGGCCGAGCGGGCTGTGGAGGCGGGTTGCGCCGGCATAAAAATTATAAATATCGGCCACTACCCGTGGGATGAGCGTTGCTTTGATGTCTATGACCGTATAGAGCAGCTGGATGTACCAGTTCTATTTCACGCAGGCATCCTCGGGGACGGGCGAAACTCGCGCTTCAGCCGCCCGGCGGAGTTTGAGGCGCTCAAGGAGTGGCCGAAGCTGAGAGTCATACTTGCCCATATGGGCTGGCCATGGACGGATGAGGCCATAGCGACGGTCGGCATGGGCAGGCTCTATAACCCGACGGCCAACATGGTCATGGACCTTGCACCGGGCGCGCCGCTTGCATGGCGCGAAGACGCCATGGCAAAGGCTCTTGGTTACCTGCCGCATGAATGGATACTCTTCGGAACAGATGGCAAATCGACCGACGGCAAGGCAGCACGCGTAATCCGCGAAACCGAGTATATATTCAACAAGCTCGGTGTCAGCGATGAGGCCCGGCGAAAGATCTACTGGCAAAACGCATGTGATTTCTACCGGATTAATTATTAGCAGCTTCGGAGGTCAGCAATGAACGTCACAAGCAAAGCCCTCGCCAAGCTTGATACTGCCTACAAGGGCTATCTCGAAGGTGCGAAAGTCGACCGTTTCTTCAGCGACTTCGGCATTCGGTTCGCCGCCGGCCATTGGGCGGCTGGGCCATTCGCCGACCGCTTCGCCAGCGGCGGCTATACTGATCCGGCCGAAGACTTCGATCCGTCTATCTTCGGCCAGATAAAGCGAGTGAAGGCTGCAGGAATCAAGGGCATTGAGTTTCACGAAGACGTCTTTACCGACGAGACCTTTCGAAAGGTCCCTGCCCTTGTAAAAAAGGTCTCCGCTGCTACCAGGCGCGCGGGGCTCGTACCGACCAATATGAACACCAATCTCTGGACGCATCCCAAGTGGAAGCTCGGATCAGTCACCTCCGGAGATGAGGCCGTGCGACGGGAGGCTCTGCGCGTGGCGCTGCAGGCGGTGGATGTCGCCGCTGAAGTCGGCTGCGCTTCGGTGGCGCTCTGGCCAGGTGCAGACGGCTGGGATTACAACTTCCAGGCCAACTACGGCCTGCTGCTCGACCGCTTCATCGATGCCTGCGTGGCGATATCTCGCCGGGCCGGCGAGCGAGGCCTCGCCTTTGGCACGGAGGCCAAGCTCCACGAACCGCGAGAGGGCAACATGGTCGTCGCGACCACCCAGAAGGCGATGCTCATCGCCGCCGAGGTCAACCGCCTTACCGGCATGAAAAACATGGGAGTGGCCATCGACTATGGCCATGAGCAGATGTACGGATATGAGCCCGCAGACAACCTCTATCTCGCCCGACGCATGGGTGTACCGGTTGTGAACTTTCACATAAACAACGCCAAGCTGCACTCCAATGATGAAGATCGCGTCGCCGGCACGGGTGACAACTGGAGGCTGGCCGATTTCTGCTATGCTGCAATAGATACCGGCTATGATGGATGGTTCGGCGAGGATCAGTTTACCTACCGGATGGAGCCGGTAAAGGCCATGGCACTATCAAAGGAGCTCTTTGCCAACACAATGAAAAAGGCGCTCCTGATCTACCGCCGCCGCGCCGTGCTCGCACGCGCCCAAAAGACCGGCGATGCCGGGCGCACCATCGATGTCGTCAAGAAGATCCTGACGTAGCCCCAAACAGACGGGAAGTCACGCAAACAGCCAATCCGCCCACTGCACCGAAGAAGCCCCGCAGTCGGCATTCGCGGAAATGAAAGACGGGCAGAATGGCCTGTTTTATCCGCGCAGCCACGCCGGGCTGCCCCCGGGACAGGGCCCCGGCGACCGTACGGGCCTTGACAAAGACTTGCCTGGTATTACGATACGGTTATTCATAATACGTTACTATCACCGAGGGGCAAGTGAACAATGCTTGATCTTTTCGTGCGAGGCGGGTGGATGATGTATCCGATACTCGCCTGCAGCGTGCTGGTGCTGGCTGTGACAGTCGAGCGGGCGATTTTTTTCCTGCGGGCGCGCGGAGATGATGAGGGCCTTGCCAGGAGGGTGCAGTCACTTGTGGCAGGAGGGGCGCATGATAAGGCCATAGAGCTCTGCCGGGGCGGCTGCAGCCCCATAGCCGCGGCGCTCGCCCGTGTACTCGAAAACGCCCACCTGGACGAGGACGGCCTCGAGCGCGCACTCGAGCGCGAGAGCTCGGGGCTCCTGGAGGAGATGGAAAGGCACCTTAAGCTTCTTGCCGTTGTGGCCCAGGCCGCACCGCTGATGGGCCTTCTCGGGACGGTCACGGGGATGATCAGGTCTTTTATGAGGGTCGAGGAAGCCGCAGGCGCGGCGGGGGCGGCTTTGCTGGCCGGAGGGATATGGGAGGCGCTCCTGACGACAGCGTTCGGTCTTTTCACGGCCATTCCGGCGATGCTGGCTTACCACTACTTCGAAGGCAGGGTCGACTCGGCAGAGGGCAAGATGCGCAGGCTTGCCGGCGGGCTGGCTGAGACGGTCCGAAGGTCTCCAAGAATATGAAGATCTACCGAAGGCGCAAGGTAGAGACGCTGCTGAACATGACACCGCTGATCGACTGTGTCTTTCTACTGCTGATATTCTTTCTTCTGACCTCCACAATAATCGTCGACTCCGGCCTGGAGATAAACCTGCCCGAGTCGGCACATGCCGCCTCCATCGATGGCGGCGACATCGCCGTGTCCCTCTCAGAGGAGGGCGAGCTGTCCGTAAACTCAGCGCCCTCCACCCTGGACGACCTGACAGCATGCGTCCGTGAAGCACGCGATAGGGCCGAAAGAACCCACGCGATCCTGCGGGCAGACAAAAACGTGCGACTCGGACTTCTCACCATTGTGACCGACCTTATAAAAGACGCAGGCATCACACGAATCGACATCCAGACCCTGCGCCCCCCGACGCCTTCCCACCAGGGGCCAACATCAGAGCCGCCGGCCGCGGCAGATACCAAAGACACGTCAGACTCTCCGCCTGACGACCAGGAGCCGCTCTGAGGTTACAGCGCCTCGGGCAGCACACATGTGGCCCTGGCGTGAAATACTCGTAAAAGGCTTGCCATACCGTGGATGTTTATTTACTTTTGAGGCGTTGCCTCAGTTTGCGGCGTTGAGCGTCCCCCGGCGGCACTGCCTGGAGGTGCATGTTGAGACAGAAAGTCGTAACATCAGCTGCAGTCATACTCGTGCTTATGCTCTGTGCGGCTGCCGGAGCAAGAGGGGCCACGGGCGCACCGGGGGTGCCTGCGCCGTCGCCGGTGGTGCCCGACGGAGCGTGGTCGCACCTTCTGGAGACACGTGGGAGGCTACTGGGTCCGCCCGAGCGACTCAGGGCAAGGGCTGCTGCCAGGCCGGACCTTTACCGCGCGACCGGTGCATACGAGTCGATGCAGTCGGCAGCCATAAGGCATGTCGTCGATGGGCTCAGCGAAGAGGAGACCGGCCGGTACATCGCGCGTGCAATGGAGAGAGTTCGCGCCGGCGTCACCAACATCCATCATGATACGTATTTCAGAATGATGGACGTGGCGTTTGTCTACGACTTTTTTTATGACTCGATATCCGAAGCCGACCGCGCTGCCATGATCGAGTGGCTCAACGCCCACCTCGGTGTTTTTGTGACCGACGAAAACGCCTTTCACAACTCCACACTCGTCAAGATACTCTGCTACCTGAGAGTGGCCTATGCGACGTGGGGCGACAACCCCAGAGCAGGCGAATTTCGCGACTATGCACTGCTTAAGCTTTACGAGGGCAAGATAGTACCTGTGCTTAACGAATTCGGTGCGGGGGGCGGGTTCACCGAGGGCGGCTGGTATGCGCGCTCTTCCCTTTTCAGCCTCGTGGAGGCGATCGAGCTTGCGCGGCGAATTGATGGCTATGACGGCTACGAGAAAGCGCCGCGCTTTTACTACCAGCGGCTGGCATATGAGCTGCTCCAGCCATATCCGGGACTTTGGGTATACGGGTCCCAGCGTTACGCGGTGGAAGGCGACGGCTCTCTTGTCTTCGGCGGCAGCAACGTGTATCCCAGGCTGATGCGACATATCATAGCGCAGTACTTCGCCGGCAGCGAGCTGGCAGGCTACACGGAGACGATGCGGCGGCCGCCGGCCAATTCTCTCGCGAGGGTAATGGATCTCATATACGATGAGCCCATAGGCGATTCGCTGCCGCTCGATGAGTTCCCGCCTGCTCACCTTGCCGCCGGCATCGGCAAGGCATATGCTCGCAGCCACTGGGGTGACGATGCATCGTGGCTTCGCTTCGAATGCGGAGATTACTACAACGGGCACCAGCATTTCGAGGTCGGCAATTTCGAGGTATTCCGCTACGAACCGCTGGCGACCGAGAGCGGTGAATACGTGGATTACCTCTCCGATCACTCCGTCAACTGGCTGATCCGCACAATTGCTCACAACTGCATAACCGTCTACATGCCCGGCGAGACATGGAGCATGCTGCGTGACGGAGGGCGCCACACCTACGCCAATGACGGCGGACAGGCCAAGAAATGGAGCTGGACGGCCGACAACCTCGAAGAGTGGATGGCAAGGCGTGAGACTTTCGAGAGAGGCCGGATAATAGCCTATGAAAACCGTGACGAATACTTCTTTATCGCGGGCGACTGCACCAGCGCATACAGCCCAGAAAAGCTGAAGAACTGGGTGCGACAGATACTCTTTATCAGGCCGCACACCTTTGTCATTTTCGACAGTGTAGTCAGTCCGGATGCAAGCTTTACCAAGACATGGAGGCTTCACTGCCGCAACGAGCCCGAGCTCTCCGGCGACACCTTCACCGTCCGCGACGGAAAAGGCACCCTCGTGGCCACCACCCTCCTGCCCGCGGACGCCCGCATCGAGAGCGCCCATGGCTACGCCTACGGAGGAAGGGAGTTTCCGGAGCGCCACTCCGTGCAGGCTGAGGCTGCCGCACGCTGGCGCGTCGAGGTGACACCGGGCAAGGAGCGCGAAAAAGACCTCTTCCTCCACGTGATCTCGACGGATGGACCTGTCGAGGCGCGACTGATCCGCGAGGGCGATGTGACGGGCGTGGCCTTCGCAGATGCGATTGTGCGCTTCAGCGAGGATGCTGGCGGCACGCTCGAAATAGGTGAGAGGGGCTTTACCCTCGACCGGGAGATAAAGACCGGCACGTTCGAGTAGCCCTCTACATTATCGTCTTATCAGCCAGAAATGCCCCGCCGGCCCGCTGCAAAGGCGCTTCTGAAAATAAGCGAGCCGGCATCGCACGCCTGATTTACCCTCGTGCAAGCCGGCTCGTCCCCATACTGGTCCGCGGCTCGGGACGATTCCCCTTAATCAATAGTGATTGCCGAAGCGGTTCGCTCTCTGACCACCGCGCCGCAGGCCCCGGATGCGCCGACGCAGACACATCAGACGGCATCAAGGTTCGCAAGTATCTATCATACCGCCGCACACCGCGCCGCAGCAGTTAAGTCCCTGGCCCATGCCGGCCCACCACAGGTACTCAGTCCAACGGGTCGTATCCGAAGCGTGCCACTCTCTCAGACGCAGTGCGATACTTGATCGTGCAGCCGAATGCATCGATCTCTTTGTTCTCTATCTCTTCGCCGGCCAGTCGCGCATCGAGCGCCTGCGCCAGATAGACAGGTTCGTTGTGGCGATCGTCTATCGGGCCTATGTACAAGATCGGCCGCCTGCCGTCCTCTTTCGGCTCGCAGAGGACAAAAACATGGTCAGTCCTGCGCGCGCCATAGGCGGCTGCTGTCATCTGGGTTTCATCGTAAAGATACGGGAAGGGGAAATCCTTGTCCCTGGCCCTGTGCGCCATCTGCGGAAAGCCGTCAGCCGCCACTTTGTCGGCTGGATTCGGGTTTATAACCAGAAACTGAACGCCCTTCTCCTGGTACTCATTGCCCAAGGCCACCAGCCGGTCCACGTTTGCCTGGGAAGTGGGACAATGGTTGCAGTGGAAAACCACCACGATAACGGGCTTGTCGGCATATCTCTCCAGGGAATGGTAAGTGTAATCCACGCCGAAAAGCTTGAACTCGGGGGCCATGTCCCCCACCTCAAGGAGCGTCACCTCGGCGCCTTCGATGCGCGCCGTCCTGGCAAAGCTCATCGGCAGTATGGCCACAATGCAGACCAATATCGCCAAAATCACGGCAATCCTTGTCATCCTCGGACTCCTTTCACCTTCTCTCCCAATTATGCAACACCCTTACGGAGGGTATTCGCCACCGCCAATCACCATATGCCAGGCTCTCGGCCTCGCTTTGACATTAAAATATACGACAGACGCTGCCAAGAGAAGTTCCACGCATGCCAACTTTGTGCCTCCTCGGCACCCCCCCCCAACCCTGTAATCAGTCCGCAGGAGCCGTCTGGGGGCAAGACGAAGCTGCCAAGTTCCAATAACCCTCAGCCTCGTGCCGAGCAGTCAAGGTAAGGCGTCCGTCCGCTGTCAAAAAGACCGCTCCTGGCGATGCAGGAGAAATCCCCGTGCTTGGAGTTGGCGGCACTGCTCGCCTCCAACGCCCATTGCGAAGCAGCGCCCCAGCGGCCGCCATGCGACCTCATCACCACTTAGGGCGGGGCCGATGTTTTTCGCGGACAGGGCTGCCCCACGACGACATCAGGCCCGGGGGAGCTGGCCCGCGGGAAAGCCGCCTCGGGCGGCTGCGCCGTGTGTCGGCAGCATCCGGCAGGCTTTGCCTGCTCTGGCGGCGGTTCAAGAGGCACACGTGCGTGCATGGTCAGTCATGCCTTAAAGCACGTCCGTACGGTGTCAATGAGGTCTTCGGTCGGGTCCCCCTTGCAAATGTAGGCCGCTGCGCCTGCATCGCGCATGGCCTTTGTGACGGACCTGTCCAAGTGCATCGAGAGTCCTATGACCTTGATCTCAGGGTTGTTTGAGAGGATTCGACGGGTGGCCTCGACACCATCGATTTGCCCAAGGTTGACGTCCATTATCACGACGTCCGGCTCCAATTTCCGCGCCAGCTCAATGGCCTCAGGGCCGTCACGCGCCTCCCCTACGACCTCGATGTCCGACTCAAAACGCAGCAGCTCGGCAAGTCCTTCGCGCAGGACATTGTGATCGTCGACGATGAGAAGGCGACACAGGTCCTGCTTTGGCTGCCATGCAGTCACCTCCGCAGGTCTGCGAGGCGCTGCCACCTCACTCGCCTTCGCCGCAGGCTGCTCCTCGTAGACGGGCACCTTCAAGGTAACCTTTGTGCCGCTGCCCGGCGAGCTCTCAATCTCCATCTCGCCCCCAAGGTGCGCCAGGCGCTCACGTATGCTGAACAGGCCAAAGGTCATCTCCCCAGCGTCTCTACTGCTGAGCTGGTCGGGGTCAAATCCTGTGCCTTCGTCACGGACTGTCAGTGTGACGAGGCCATCGCCCCCGCGGGCGATTGTCACATCCGCCTCACTTACGCAGGCATGCTTGGCGACGTTAAAAAGCAGCTCACGCGCACACTCGAAGATAAGAAAGCGCGCCTCCTCTTCAGCAATCTCAAACTGGGAGTCCGCATGGAGGTCCACGGTAAGGTTCTGCTGCTGTCGCATGCGGGAGGCCAGCCAGTCGAGACCGCCGATCAGCCCCTTCTCATGGAGTGCGGGCGGACTGAGCTCGACCGTCAACGACCGCGACGCATCCAATGCCTCGCTGAGAGTGTCAGATGCATTCTGCGCGATGGCCTGCATCCGATGCGGGTCGCTGGTCTGTTTGATCTGTTGCACCTGCATTTTGGCGCCTGCGATAAGCTGCTGGACGTGATCGTGCAGTATCCTCGCCAGACGCTTGCGCTCGCGCTGCTCTGTCGTGGTCAGCTGAAGCGACAGTGCTCGAAGCTGTTCGGCCTGCTGCGTTATCTCGGCGGTGCGCTCGAACACGCGCCGCTCGAGAGATTCGTTGAGCGCCAGGAGCGTCTGCTCGTGATGCTTCTGATCCGTTATGTCGATTACCACTCCGATGTTTACAGAAGGCTGACCGTCGCTGTCGCCAATCGTCTGGCTCTTGATTTCAACCCATCGCTCTGAGCCGTCAGGGTGAAAGATGCGGTATTCGCTCGACTGCTCGCCGGGGGCTTTCACCATGTCTGCAATCAGACGTTTCAAATCGGCGAGATCCTGCGGATGTGCAGTTTCAAGCACCTGCTCGGGCGTCACGTCGCCCTCAAGAGGCAGACCATATATGGTGCGCCCACGTCTTGAGAGCGTGAAGCTGCCGGAAGTAATGTCGAAGCGCCATGTTCCGATGGCTGCCAGCTCAGCCGCCAGGCGCAGGCTTTCCATGCTGTGTCTCAGCGCATCCTCGTGACGTTTGCGCGCGGTGATATCCCGCATTGTCACCTGGACTGCAGGGCGACCGTGAAACTCGATCCGGGTGCCGACAGTCTCCACCTCCACGGGGCAGCCATCCAGCCGAACCACTGTGAATGGCGCTGGCGGCGTGCTTTGCCCGTCGCTCACCGCCAATCGCATGCGATCGGAGACGGCCTCGCGGTCATCGGCATGGACCAGCTCCAGCACGTTACGGCCGACAATCTCTTGCGCGCTTTCACCACCGAAAAGGCTCACAGCCGCCGCGTTGACAAAAACATACTTTCCGTCGGCATGAACGGCGATGGCATCCGGGGAAAGGTCCACCATTGCGCGATACATGGCCTCGCTCTCGCGCAGTTGTGCTTCAGCCTCCCTCAGGCGCAGTAATACGAAGCTCTTCTGGCCGACGACAGCGTCGATGTCTCCCTCACGCAAGGCCGCGATGATGCCTTCTGCCTGCTCAAGACGTCTGCGCAACTCGTGCGCCGAGAGTTCTCCATGTGCCATAGGTGTCTTTCCTGATCAGATAAGGCCCAGGGCTGCATGCAGCTTTTCCGTATCGCTCAAATCGCCCAGCAGAGTCACGCGAGGAGGGGGGTCAAGTACGACCAGGGCCGGAGTGACCATAATGTCATAATCAAGGGCCGTCTGGAAATCGTCAAATACGTCCACTACCTGGAGGTCGTACCGCTTACTGCCCTTCTCAGAGCAGGCAGCACGGATGTTTTCCCTGGCGCGACGTGAGTTTGGCTCATCGCCGGCGACAAACAATATCATCCTGCAGCGGACCGCGCCCGGTGCTGTCAAGCCGGGCCGGTTCATTTGTCTTTCCCCTCGCTCGATAAATGAGCTCCTGGTGTTTTCAAGGCCACGCCTTTCGAGGAGATGCTGAACTTATGAAACTTGTTTGAGTGATTTCTGCCGCGCGACTTCAGCACAAGCAAAGTACGCTCCATCTCGCAGCCGCTACGCACGAAGCCGAGCATGACGATGGCGTCAATCAGCGATGAAATGCCGATGCCGCTCAGGACCTCCATGCTGACGGCCCCGCCGGTCTGATTGACATAAATGCACGTAATCCCGCGCTCCTTGCAGCGGTTGAGCAGACGGATTAGAAAATCAAAAGCAGCCTGCTCAGACCCTATACGTCGAGCCGCGGAAATCGCATCAACAACGAGGTGCTCCGGCTCGAAATCGTCGATACGCTGGAAGATACGCAGCAGGTGATGCTCCGCCCCAAGGGCCTCAGGCATGGCTGTGAGGATCTCCAGGCTGCCATCTTCCAGAAGCGGTCGCAGATCAATGCCGGGGCTGAGCATGGCCCCTGTCAGGGCTTCTCTTGATTCCTCGAAGCTCACGTACAACGTACGCTCTTGCCGTCTGCATGCGGCCTGGGCGAAAGTACAGGCCAGCGTCGTCTTGCCACTCCCGGTAGGCCCCGCTATAAGAACTGAGGCGCCCCGGCAATAGCCACCCCCAAGCACGGCGTCCAACTCACTCTGCCCGGCAGAAACCGGCGCGCCCAGTGGCCTGTGAGCCAGCTCGGCATCAGAGACCGGCACGATGACGATGCCGCGGGGTGTAATGACGAAGGGATACTCGTTGCTGCCGTATGCGGATCCGCGATATTTCAACACGCGCAGCCTGCGCGTGCTTACCTGTGTGTCAACTCGCTGAGTGGCCTGGATCACGCAATCGGCCATGAATTCCATGAAGGTGAAGTCTCTTGCCAGACCAGTGTCCTGGCCGGACTTGGCTGTAAGCACGGCGGTAAGGCCGCTTTGCATCAACCATTCGTGAAGGCTGTACAGCTCGTTTCGCTGGCGCAGGGGGTCATTGAAGAGGCACATCAATACATCCACAGCATCGATCACAACGACACTTGCGCTGATCTTCTTGGCCTGTCCGCTCAAGATCGCCAGCAGCCCCTTGATGCTGAACTCACCGGCAAAGATCGCATTGTAATCAATCTTCGGACGGATTACTGCCAAAAGGCCCTTTGCTTCAAGTGCGGCCAGGTCCCAGCCCATGGAGAACGCGTTGCCACGAATTGCTTCGCCCGTCTCCTCAAAGGAAATCAGAACGCCCGGCTGACCGGACATGGCCCCGCGATAGAGCATCTCCAGCGCCAACACCGTCTTACCAGACCCGGCTTCGCCGACGACCAGGGTGGTCCGCGCTTGCGGCAGGCCACCCTCAAGAATGCTGTCAAGACCTTCCACGCCGGTGGCAAGCTTGGGAAGTGGCTCAGGTCGCTCCATACTGCAGGGCTCCTTGCGCTTACTGGAGTCCATCGCGCTGCACTTTGCTCTGCAGCACAAGCTTAAGCCAATTATATGCGGCTACCCTCAATAAGGGTACCCTCCGGCCCATGCGGCTGTCAACATACAATATTGAAGAAAGGCTGACAAACGTGAAGCTTCTCTTCGACCTCATGGGCGTTTGAAACGGGTGCTGGCAAGACCTCCACATTTCTTGACAGACCGCCCCCGCGCCGTGCACACCCGGCTGCTCATCTTAAACAACTCAAAGGCAGTCCGTAAAGATGAGCACACATTGTGCACGGCGGCAGATCGAGTCTGTCATATAGCAGGCAAGATCGCGAATACTTCCAGGTGGGATTGCCTGTACGATGGGTCATCCAGGCAACCTCTTGTCTTTGAAATAAGAATGCAGGCACTATGACAAAGCCCATGTAGCTTTTGCAGGCTGGACACGCACGCCCTCTCCTGATAGTATGCCGCATCATGAATCTGGTTTCAGGTGCGAGGGAGGTATGATGAGCGGTGCCTTCACAATAGGGCTCGACTTCGGCACAAACTCGGTCAGAGCACTCATCGTCGACACGGCGACCGGTGAGGAAATCGCAACCAGCGCCTGGAATTACTCGCACGGCCGGGACGGTGTGATCATCGACGACATGGACCCTCATCTGGCCCGCCAGCACCCGCAAGACTACCTCGACGGGATCGAGGCCGGCATCGTTGCGTGTCTTGCGCAGGCTTCCCGGAGGCGAGGCTTTTCAGCGGATAATGTAATCGGCATCGGCGTGGATACGACGGGGAGCACTCCTATTCCCGTGGATGGCGACGGCACGGCGCTTGCCTGCAAGGAGGATTTTGCCGATAACACGAATGCCATGGCGTGGCTCTGGAAGGACCACACCGCACACGAGGAGGCCGCCGAGATAACCGCCGCAGCCGCCAGGGAGCGCCCGCAGTACTTGGCAAAGTGCGGCGGGAGGTATTCGTCTGAATGGTTCTGGTCGAAGATCCTGCACTGTCTGAGAGTGGACGAGCAACTTTTTTCGGCTGCCCACACGTGGGTGGAGTGCGCCGACTGGATACCCGCGGTCCTCACCGGCACCCAGTCGCCCGGCAGGATGAAACGAGGCATATGCGCCGCCGGGCACAAGGCGATGTTTCACCCGACATGGGGCGGCTATCCGGACGAGGAGTTTCTGGCCGGTATCGACCCGGGGCTTCGAGCTGTTCGCCGGAGGCTGCCGCAGAGGGCATATACGGTAGCCGACCCGGCAGGCGCGCTCACCGATGAGTGGGCAGACAGGCTCGGCCTGCCCGCAGGCATACCGGTGGCGACAGGCGCCTTCGATGCGCATCTGGGCGCAGCAGGCTCAGCTGTGCGTCCCGGTGTGCTGGTCAAGATAATCGGCACTTCCACCTGCGACTGCGCGGTCTGGCCGCTCGATGCCGACCTTCCTGACATCCCGGGGGTCTGCGGCATCGTGCCGGAAAGCATCCTGCCGGGCATGTACGGTCTGGAGGCCGGGCAGTCTGCGGTAGGGGATATTTTCAACTGGTTTGTCAGCCACATCCGCCCTGGTGGCGAGGCCGGCTCCCACGAGACGCTCACAAGGGAGGCAGCGGCCCTCCTACCCGGTCAGAGCGGCCTCTTGGCCCTCGACTGGCACAACGGCAACCGCACCATCCTTGTCGATCAGCGCCTGACGGGTCTTCTTGTCGGGATGACTCTGCACACTACATCCGCGGAGATCTACCGCGCCCTTATAGAGGCGACCGCATTTGGCGCGCGTGTCATTATCGAGCGCTTCGAGGAGTACGGCGTCAGGATCGATCGCGTGGTCAGCTGCGGAGGCATCGCGGCCAGAAATCCTCTTGTGATGCAGATCTACGCCGATGTCATGAACCGCACAATGGATATCGCACAAAGCGACCAGACCTGCGCACTCGGTGCCGCCATGGCAGGGGCCGTGGTCGCAGGGACCGCAGCAGGCGGGCATGACGACTTTGCTGGCGCCCAGGAAGCCATGTGCGCCTTCAGAGACCAGAGCTTCCGGCCCGACCCCGAGAGATCGGCCGTCTACCATCGCCTGTACCTGCTTTACCGGCGGCTGCATGATGCCTTTGGAGCCGGGAAAAGCGGCGACATGCAGGATATCATGAAGAAGCTTCTTTCAATTCGCGATGAAGTGAGGGGCTGATGGCATACGAAGAGCTGAAAGAGAGTGTATTCGAGGCAAATCTCCAGCTTGTGCGCTCAGGGCTGGTCATACTCACGTGGGGCAACGCAAGCGCCGTCGATCGTGATGCGGGCGTAGTTGCGATAAAGCCAAGCGGCGTCGAATACGCTACGCTCACCAGCGACGACATCGTCATCGTGTCACTTGCCAGCGGAGCGATCATCGAGGGGGATCTTTGCGCCTCGTCCGACACTCCGACTCACCTTGTGCTGTATCGTGAGTTTGAATTTATGGGCGCAATCACGCACACTCATTCGACCTGCGCGACCGCGTGGGCGCAGGCCTGCAGAGAGATCCCATGTCTCGGCACGACGCATGCTGACTTCGCTGCAGGGGCGGTGCCGGTGACGCGTCTGATGAGGCGCGAGGAGATTGAGGGGGATTACGAGGCCAACACGGGCAAGGTCGTAGCAGAGTGTCTGCGCCTGCCTGAACACGAGGGCTCGGCGCCGCCTGCCGCCCTCGTCGCGGGACATGGCCCTTTCACATGGGGCGCTACGGCCGCAGAGGCAGTCGAAAATGCTCTCATACTCGAGGAGATAGCACGGATGGCTTTGCATACCCTGGCTGTAAACCCTGAGATCAAACCTATCGGAAAGGTCCTGCATGAGAAACACTGGAGCCGCAAGCACGGACCCGGCAGTTACTATGGCCAGAGCAAGGAGCCGCCGGCCAGCGACTGAGAGGACGGACCATGCGGCAGGCTCCGGATACCGACTGCGGCCTGCCCGGGTGCCGCTGTGACCACTTGCAGCGACTGCAGGCTTAGAAGTACCGTCGCAATCGCGGATCAGCTTATCACCGCAGGCTGAAACCATCCCGCCGTCGCACGTGTCAATGTCACGGATGAAAGGCTACCGGCTAAATCTTAAAGGGGATGAGATGTCAGGCGAAAAGAAGGTGAGAATTCTTTTTCTCTGTACGGGAAATTCATGCCGCAGCCAGATGGCCGAGGGCTGGGCACGACACCTCAAGGGTGACAGTATCGAGGCATTCAGCGCCGGGACAGATCCACAGCCACTCGACGTGCGTGCCGTGAAGGTGATGGCAGAGGCCGGCGTCGATATCTCGGCGCAGCAGCCCAAGAGCATTGAGGAGTTCACGGGAGAGCAGTTCGACTACGTGGTAAGCGTGTGCGATGCGGCGCGAGCGGCCTGCCCTGTATTTCCGGGCGCCGGCAGAAAGGTGCATGCAGGTTTTGACGACCCTCCCGCCCTTGCGCATGACGCGGCCGACCAGGAGGAGGCGCTGTCTCATTACAGGCGGGTGCGGGATGAGATCCGCAGGTTCGTCGAGCTGCTGCCGGAGGCGCTTGAAGGCGCCGAGTGAGCTTGCGCGCAGTCCCTGTGCGGCATGAAGAAGGTTTCAGACGTGTGGATTTGTGCTTTCTGAAAGACTTGCTTGCGGCCGGAGCGAAGAGTTCAGATACACGACCGGCTGCAAAGCCGCCCGGCGCAGACCCGCACGCGGCATGCTCCTTAGACCGCCATCCCTGCAGACCTGCAGGTTGTACGGGGTCTAAGCGTGTGCCGCTCTTTCGAACTGCTCAAGCATCGTGCCCTTGGAAAGGACCTTTGCGCGGCTCTCGTAGGCGGCCCTGCCGCTGCGGTAGATGATGCCTATCGGGATCCGGTCGCCCCACTCCAGTGCCAGCTCAAGTGCCGCCGCCTGGTCGTATGGGTCATGGGAGTCATCGACCGGTCTGACGCGCTCGCTGTACCATTTGAAAGTATTTACCCTGTTGAAGGACACGCACGGCTGCAATATGTCAAGAAGCGTAAAGCCGGAGTCGTTTTCAAAGGCGGCCAGCATCATCTCCTTGAGGTGGTCGCGCGCACCGGCGTACGATCTCGCCACGAAGGAGGCGCCTTCAATGATCGCTGCGGCAAGCGGATTAAAGGGCTTCAGAATGACCCCGCTTCTCTGCACGCTCGTGACAAAGCCCTCATCAGAGGTAGGCGATGCCTGGCCCTTGGTCAGGCCATAGACCTGGTTGTTGTGGACAAAGACCTTCAGCGAGACATTACGCCGGAGATTGTGCAGGAAGTGGTTTCCACCCTCGCCGTACATGTCACCGTCACCGGAAGTCACGACGACTTCGAGGGAGTGATTGGCCAGCTTGATGCCGACAGCGGCCGGCAGCGCCCTGCCGTGAAGGCCGTTGAATACGTTGCCGGTCGTATAGTGGGGCAGCTTGGCCGCCTGGCCGATTCCGGATACGAGCACAAGCCGTCTGCGATCGATGCCCGCCTCGCTTACCGCATCATTGAAGACGTCCAGTATCGGAAAATTGCCGCACCCGGGGCACCATGCAACGTCCTTGGATGGATGGTGGCTTGTCATTATCGTATCCTTTCGGCAAGCTCCTCGCCTGTAAATGGCAGCCCGTCAAACCTCGTCACCAGGCCGCACTCACTCAGGACGCCCGCCTCGCGAAGAAGCGATGCAAACTGGCCGGTCGCGTTTGCCTCGATCAGGGTGACGCGGCGGGATGAGCGATTGTCGCGTCGGCGCACCCTGAGGGCCCTGCGGGCCTTTTCGATATTTACCGGCCATACCTGCGAGAAATGCACCATCGCTGTAGAGCCGCCACGTGAGTTTGTTATATCGACGGCCTCGCGCAACGGTCCGTACGTTGAACCCCAGCAGACAAGCAGATGCTTGGCTGATTTCGGCCCGTAAAACGACGGGGCAAGCGCCTCGTCATACAGCCCGGCTCCCTTGCTGAGACGCTTGTCGACCATTCTGACACGGATGTCGAGGTCCTCCGTAATATGCCCCGCGTAGTCATGCTCATCACTGTCGACCACCACAAAGGCGCTCGAACCGGGCAGCGCCCTCGCCGATACGCCACCCTCGACCGGCTCGTAGCGTACATAATCCTCCGGGGGGGACTTGAGGACGTGCCGGTCTATGGGGTCTATCTTTTCACCGAGTCTGCGAATGTTTTTCTGCATGTCGGCCAAAAACTGATCCGAAAGCATAATGACAGGCGTCTGGTACCTGTGCGCCGTTTCGAGCGCGATCCGGGTAATCTTGTAAGCCTCCTCTACTGTTCCCGGAGCGTAGACCGCCCGCGCAAACTCACCATGCCCGGCACGTATCACAAACTGCAGGTCCTCCTGGCCGGTACGCGTGGGAAGCCCCGTTGCGGGGCCGGGCCGCTGAGCGTTCATTATGAAAAGAGGCAGCTCAAGCATTCCTGCAAGGCTGAGCCCCTCCACCATAAGGGCAAATCCACCGCCGCTGGTAGTCACCATCGCCGGCACCCCGGCGTAAGTGGCGCCACATGCCATATTTGCAGCGGCGATCTCATCCTCGGCCTGCTCTACGACGATCCCGTACTTATCTGCAGCCCCAGCCAGCCAGGTGAAAGCAGCAGTGGAGGGGGTCATCGGATAGGCAAAAACAGCCTTGACTCCCGCCACGGCCGCCGAGAGGCCGACCGCCTCGCTGCCGCTGTAGACGCTTGAGGGCGACTTAACCGGCTCCGGTACGGCGCCCATGCCGAGGTCTGCCTCGCGCGCCATCTCGGCGCCACGGCGCGCACAGGTTATGTTCTTCTCGACGGTCTCTTCGCCCTTTCCCGAAAACGCCACTTCCAGGTAATCCACAAGCGCGTCGATGTCGTAGCCCAATACCCCAAAGACTGCTCCGGCCGCGACTGTATTGGCCATGACCTTGCTGGAGACGAGTTCACGCGCGGTCTTTGTAAAGGCAAGCGCCGCTACACCGTCGTCGGCCTTTTCACCGTCGAAGAGCACGACAGCGCCTTCGCCCGACTGGCCCCTGAGCTTCTCAAGGGCAAAGGGCGTCAGCGCCACAAGAAGGTCACAGTGAGGCCTCCCGGAAAAAAGCTCACGGTCGGCTATGCGCACGTCATACCAGTTCAGCCCGCCCCTTATGCGCGACCAGTAGCTGCGCGTGGCAAAGACGTACAGGCCCATGCGCGCGAATACCTCGACAAGAGCTGCGCCCGTGGTCTGAACCCCTTGTCCGGCCTCACCCGCTATCCTGATGGCAATGTCCATATATCGCTCCTGACAATATCAAGGCAGCAGAAGTTCAACGCATCCTGCGGACGCCAGCCGCAGCAGCCCTGCCAGACCGGCAAAAAGCACCGCGCCCGGCATCCATATTTATCTGGACGGACCGGGCGCGCCTGCTGAAGGTTCCTTAATCACGTCACCGGAGAAAAATCATCCTTGCCCGCGCCGCAAAGCGGGCACACCCAGTCGTGCGGCAGGTCCACAAATGAAGTTTCCGGCTCAATGTTGTTGGACGGATCGCCCTTTTCGGGATCGTAAATGTAGCCGCATATGTCGCAAACATATTTCTGCACTTTGCCTGCCTCCCTCTAAGACGGTCTCAACAAATACGGTTTATCCACCCCTGCGTATCTTACGCCTGCGCCAGCGCTGTTGCAAGGTCCTCATCCGGTGTGGAGACCGGCTGTATGTTAAACTTCTCCACGAGCACATCGAGAACGGGCTGTGTTATGAACGCAGGCAGCGACGGGCCTATTTTGATGTCCCGTATGCCGAGGTGCAGCAGAGTAAGCAGTATGGCAACGGCCTTCTGCTCGTACCAGGACAGAATGAGCGAAAGCGGCAGGCCGTTCACATCGGTGCCGAATGCATCGGCAAGTGCTCCGGCAATCTTAATCGCCGAATAGGCGTCATTGCACTGGCCGACGTCCAGCATCCGCGGTATGCCGCCTATCTCGCCGAACTCGAGCTTGTTGAAGCGGTACTTGCCGCAGGCGAGAGTCAGGATGACGCAGTCGTCCGGGACCTTTTCGGCCAGCTCCGTATAGTAGTTGCGACCCGGCTTTGCGCCGTCACAGCCGCCTATCAGGAAGAAATGGCGGATGTTGCCGGCCTTTACCGCGTCAATGACCTTGTCTGCGACACCGAGGACCGCGTTGTGGCCGAAGCCGACCATGATCTTCTTTTCAGGCGCGTCCTCCTTGAAGCCCTCTGCGGCAAGTGCGGCGTCTATGAGGGGCTTATAGTTGTGCTCATAGATATGGGTTACACCGGGCCATGCCACCAGACCACTTGTGAAAATCCTGCCCTTGTATGATTCGGAGGGCTTCTGCAGGCAGTTTGTGGTCATCAAAATCGCACCTGGAAGCTTGTCAAACTCCCGGATCTGATCCTGCCAGGCGCCGCCGTAGTTTCCAACAAGATGCGGGTACTTACGCAGAGCCGGGTAGCCGTGCGCCGGCAGCATCTCGCCATGAGTGTAGATATTTATTCCAGTGCCCTCGGTCGCCTTGAGGAGCTCTTCAAGGTCCTTGAGGTCATGGCCGGAGACAACTATGGCCTTTCCCTTTACCGGAGTCACGCGCACCTCGGCGGGCTCGGGATGGCCGAAGGTATCGGTGTGCGCCTTGTCCAGAAGCTCCATCGTCACGAGGTTGATACGCCCGGCCTCGAGGCATAGTGCGACCAGCTTGTCAACAGTGGGCGCGGGGTTTGCCAGGTAGTCGAGCGCCTCGTGGAAAAAGGCGTATATTTCGTCGTTTCGATAGCCGAGTATGGCGGCATGATCTGCATATGCTGCGGCACCCTTTACACCGTAGAGCAGCAGCTCCTGGAGGCCAGTAGCATCGTGGCCAAGGCTGTCGATGCGGGCCTTTATGCCGAGATCATCAGCCTGCTCGACCATTCCGCTAATCCCAGCGGCCGGCTGCCAGGTGGCCGGTCCTGCGAGCTTTTCGACCTCTACGCCCTTGGCGGCACATGCCCTTGCATACATTTCTGCGGCCTTTTCACGGATGGCTATGCTCTCTTTGAGCATGACGGCAAGACTCTCCGGGTCAAAGTTGACATTGGTGAGAGTCGCAAAGAGAGCCTCAGCGGTGAAAAGGTCCACCTCGTCATCAGTCGCGCCGAGCTCGCGCGCGCGGTGGGCATACATGCTTATGCCCTCAGCCGCGTAAACCAGAAGATCCTGTAAGGCGGACGTCTGTGGGTCCTTGCCGCAAACGCCGTGCACGGTGCATGCCTGGCCTTTGGCGGTCTGTTCGCACTGATAGCAGAACATTGTCATTTTACTGCTCCTTTCCGCATACCTGTAATTACGGTCTCGCAGCGGGCGAGGCGCCTCGTCAAAGCCTGCGAAACCAGATCCATGCCACCATCGATACCTATTCTTACACACCGGCTGGTGTGATGACCTCACGGGTTATGGAGCCGTCTATACCGATCGTATGAACCTCAAGCGGCACGTCTGGAGCCGCCTGTAGTGCAGCATCGACCGTGACCTTTGCAAGCCCGGCACAGCATGGCACCTCCATGCGCAGTACAGTCACCGAAGCGGGCCCGGCCTCAGCAAGTATAGCCTTTATTTTGGATGCGTAGCCGGCCAGGTCGTCAAGCTTGGGGCAGCCCACAAGCACCGCCCTGCCCTCCAGATACCGGCTGTGAAAATCAGAAAGAGCAAATGGCACACAATCGGCAGATATCAGTATGTCCGCCCCCGCAAGAAACGGCGCGAATGGCGGCACGAGCCTCAGTTGCACAGGCCATGTAGAAAGCGCCGAAAGAGCAGCGGCATCCTCCCCCTCAAGGGGGCGCTTCGCCTGGGGCCTTCGAAGCGCGGTTCCCGGACAGGCTGCGCCAGGGCATCCGGCCGGCTCACTGGCGTGCGCCGGACCGTCCAGGGTGCGCCCAAGCATCGCCAGGCGCGCCTCTACCGCCTTCATATCAAAGGCCTCGGCCTCCCGCTCCTCGATAACAAGCGCCCCCGTAGGGCACTCGCCGATGCAGGCGCCCAAGCCGTCGCAGAAGACCTCGCTGACGAGCTCGGCCTTGCCATCGATGATCTCAATGGCCCCCTCTGCACAGGCCGTCACGCAGTTGCCGCACCCGTTGCACTTGTCACGGTCAATGGATATTATCTTTCTCTTCATGTCTGAGTTTACCTTCCATGCTGGCGGCTATATTGGAAACTCTCGTCCCGGAAAGGCGATGCCGGACCATCCTGCACACCTCGGCGAGAAGGTCCCCCAGGATACAATTTCCCTGGCAGACGGGTTCATCCAGAAGACACTCGCTCTCGGCCAGCGGCCCGTCAATTGCCTCATAAACCTCCATTAAAGTGATTTCTTCGGCAGGCTTGTCGAGCATGAAGCCGCCCCTGGGCCCACGCACCGATGCGACAATGCCGCTTCTGCCCAGTCGCTGGAGCACCTTTGAAAGGTGTGCCTCGGATGCGCCCAGAAACGCCGCCATGTCCCTGTTGCTCAGCACCTCGCCGTCGTGTGCGGCGAGGAGTGCAGTTGTGTGTATCGCGAGCACCGCGGCCTCCGAAATTCTCAGTATTCCGTACATCGCTCGCCCCATAATGTATCAATGCGGTACCACTATACCATAAAGCGTGCGCCGTGCAAGCAAAATCTCAAGAAACTTTCTCGCCTCACCCGAAAACGGCCGGACCTCTCCATACCACATCCAGCCTTTACGCGTACCGTAGCTGCTTGCCACAGTTATCAGACTGTGTGTGCAAGCTCCCTGCTGAGCTTCGTGATGTGGCTCATTTCCTCTGTGATTATCTTTTCTATCTTGTCCTTGCCGAGCCGGGCAGGCACAAGCTCCTTGAGGCCCGTATAAAAGGCTACCGAGTCCTTCTCCAGACCTATTGCCATTCTCAGTATGTCCGGCACGCTCTCGCCTCCGGCGAGCCTGTCGGCGGGCTTGACCTTTGTATCGAAAACGTGACCGTCGGCAAACGCCTGCAGATACATCTCGGCCTGCCCCTCCGGGTCGTAGGTCGTGGGCTTTGCCTCCTCGGCGGTGATTTCGCTGTGCATACTCGTGAACGTACGCAGGTGCTCCTCCTCCCAGTCGGCAAGCTCAAGAAAGGTCACCTTCGGCCCCTCTTGCTCGAACATCTCGGCGGCCTTGCGGTAAAAAGCGGCACCGTTACGCTCGATCTCCTCGGCTATCTGGAAAATCTCGTCCGCGTTGAAGTCTATTGCCATGACTTCCTCCACATGTACCTTCAATTAAGTGAGCTACGACGCCAGACGCTACAGGCGCTGCGCCGGAGCAGTACGTCCTCATGTGCAACGTGCGGCCCGCAATGCGTCAAATACACCCTGCAGGCACCTCATAAGACCATAAGTGCTGGTACTAGTACCGCGGAGTGGAGATCACGGCCGCACTGACAAAGCCTCCCATCCAGCTTCGCTTATGCGCCCCGCCTTCCAAGCTCACGGTCGATCATTACCAGCGCCCCGGCGGTATCTTTGACCTTTTCCAAAGTCTGCACGATTTTCTGTGTGGAATCTTCTTCCTCGACCTGCTCGCTGACAAACCAGCTCAGAAATACCTCTGCGGCGTTGTCTTTTTCCTTGCGGGCGAGCTCCACCAGGTCATTTATCCTGCCAGTGATATACTGCTCATGTTTGTACGCATCTGTAAACGCCTCAAGCGGCGAGGTCCAGTCTGTCTTGGGCTTCTTGACGGCCTCAAGGACCACCTTGCCACCGCGGGAGACGATGTTGTCAAAAAACTTCATTGCGTGCCCGAGCTCTTCCTGCCACTGAGCGCGCATCCAGGCGGCCATCCCCTCAAAACCGGCCTGCTCAAACCACCCCACCATTGAAAGGTAAATATACGCCGAGGCAATCTCCTCATTAATCTGTTTGTTGAAGGCATCAGCGACCTTGTCCCCTATCACCTGCTTTCTCCTTTCGTGCAGCCGCGCAGGCCACACACTTTTCCCATTGACATAAAGCTGCTGCGCCGAGCGCCCCGCGCACGACCTAAGAAAACCGCCTTACAGCCTCAAGGGCGGTCTCGTAGTCAGGCTCACCTGAGACCTCGTCGACGATTTCACGGTAGCGCACCACGCCGTTGGCATCCACGACAAAGACGGCCCTGGCAAGCAGCCGCAGCTTCTCAATCAGCACACCGTAATTCCTGCCAAAGGACGCATCACGATGGTCGGAGAGAGTCGTCACGTTCTTCACCCCGGCCGCACCGCACCACCGTTTCTGGGTAAAGGGCAGATCCATGCTGATCGTAAGAACCGTGACATCTTCACCCAACGCGGTGACCCTTTCGTTGAACGTTCGGGTCTCTTTGTCACACACTGACGTTTCAAGGGACATCACCGAGGCTATGATGCAGGGGCGCCCCTTGAACTTCGACCAATGCACTTCAGCCATGTCGTTGTCCACGCCGATGAAGTCAGGCGCCTTGTCTCCGACCTTGACCTCCTTGCCGGCAAGCGCCACCGGCCTGCCGTCTACCGTCACAGTGCGACTTTCTTTTCCCATGAAAACCTATCCTCCTCTTAGCGCACTATCTTTCACCGCCGGCGATGCTTACCAGTTTTCCGCAAGCAGCTCAAAGTGCGCTTGCGGATGTGCACAGGCAGGGCAGCTTTGAGGGGCCTCTTCACCGGTGTGCAGGTATCCGCAGTTACGGCAGCGCCAGACGACCTGGTCGTCTTTCTTGAAAACCGTACCTGCCTCCACATTTGCCAGGAGCCCGCGGTAGCGCTTTTCATGCTGCCTTTCGGCGACCGATATGGCCTCGAAGACCGCCGCTATCGCATCGAAGCCCTCCTGGCGGGCGGTATCGGCAAAGGTTGGATACATCTCGCCCCACTCGTAGAGCTCGCCGTCGGCGGCGGCTTTCAGATTTTCAGCAGTGGTTCCGATGACGCCCGCGGGAAAGTTGGCCTTTACCTCCACCTCCCCTCCCTCGAGTAGCTTGAAAAAGCGCTTGGCGTGCTCCTTTTCCTGGTCGGCTGTCTCCTCGAAAATATCTGCAATCTGTACGTACCCTTCCTTGCGAGCCTGTGAAGCGAAGTAGCTGTAGCGGTTTCTTGCCTGCGACTCACCGGCAAATGCGGTAATTACGTTCTTTTCTGTCCTCGTGTCCTTCAAACCCATTTCTGCCACTCCTTTCCTTCGTACAATTACAAGCCTCTACTGCCCCTATGCAGTTTCGGCGCCATCCGCGCGACGTGCGGCGTAGCCAAGCTCAGTGACTGCTCGCTCGAGACATTCTCCGGCAAGCCCGCTGCCCGCTACCACCGCCAGGCCGTCAGACAGATTTACGGAAACAGAAGCAACACCCTCGCACGCCCTCAGTGCCCGCTCCACAGCGGCCACACAATGGCTGCAGGTCATTCCATCGACCTCGAGGGTCACAGTTTCCTCAGAAGGACCTCCTGCACTTCCACCAGCAACGCCGCGGGCACTCTGCCCGCGCAACATCGCGGAAAAGATGACCACAAGCAGTATCACAGCCGACGGGACCATGACATAATCGGGCAGCATTTCCGCCATGCTGTAAACGCCGGGAATTGCAGGATGCCTGAAAAGCAGATCAAGAATCGCACCGAACGTCAGCGCCGCGGCCACTACAGAGGCCAGGTACAGAAGCGCCGTGCGACCACCCATGACCTTCCATATGGTGGTGATAGATGCCGCGTTGGTCGTGGGCCCGGTCATGAGAAAGACCAGCGCCGCCCCCGGTGATACGCCTTTTTCGAGAATCAGTATGGCCGCCACCGGTATCGACGCGGTCGCACAGACGTAGAGAGGTATCCCGCAGAGCATCATCACGAGCATGCCGGTAAAACCGGTCCCCAGCGCACCGGCAAAAAAGTCCTCAGGCACCACCACGCTCACCAGCGCAGCAATAGAGAGGCCCATTAGAAGCGACTTCCCGATATCTTCAGGCAGCGTCACAAATCCGTAATGAAGAATGCGCCTGAGCCTGCCGTGTCCCTCGTCAAAACTGCAGCAGGCATCCGTACACTCTACCACATCCGTGTCCGTGGCACTTGCGCCCCTCTCGCCCCCGAAAAGCGCCACCGCGACCCCGCCAAATATTCCCGCTGCAAAAGCCGCCACCGGCCTGAAGACAGCAAAGACGGGCCCCAGCAGGCTAAGCGTCACCAGTATGCTGTCCACGCCGGTCTGAGGTGTAGAGAGAAGAAACGAGGTAGTCGATGGTCTCGACGCACCATGCCTTCTTAAAGAGGCTGCCACAGGTATAACCCCGCATGAACACAGAGGCAGCGGCACGCCGAAAAGGGACGCCTTCACGACAGGCCAGATGCCGTGTCCGCCAAGGTGTCTTTCCACAACCACCGGAGAAATCAACACCGAAAGGACACCAGCCACAAAAAAACCAAACAGAAGGTATGGCGACATGTGGGTTAAGGTTTCCCAGAATGCGCCGATTATCTCAACAAGGTATTCCATTCAGTAAGTAACCTCGAAAACCGCATATTTACTGAAAAAGTGCTCCGGATCGACATCCTCCCGAATACCGAGGCGCGTCAGGGCAAAATCATACCTGACCGGGTCGTCCGGTGAAAAGCGCCTGAAAGCGTCGGTGATCTCCAGGGCCGTCTTAATGTCCGCCTGCGAGCGGCTGGTCAGGCCGAGTCGCCTGCATATCCTGTGCATATGAACGTCGACGGGCACCACCAGCATCGCAGCGGGCACCGACTTCCAGCAGCCCGGATCAACCTCGTCCGCCCTGACCATCCATCGCAGGTACAGATGCAGCCGCTTGCAGGCGCTGCCGGCAGAGGGGCACGCCAACAAGTGTCCCAGGCGACCGGCCGCTGTGCGTAGACGGTCAGCAAAGGCCGCAAGCGCCGGCATTGTCGTTTTGTCCTGATGGGTGATGCCGTCGGCAAAGGCGCTTTCAAGCGACCCGTAAGTGTCGATGAGCCTGCCCGCGCCGAAGATCATTGCCGCGACCTGCTCGCCGGTGGCGAAGCGGTGCTTGAAGCCTGCGAACGTCCGCCGCATCTTTTCGAAGCCTGTCTCTTCAGCGAAACGCGCCGGGCTTTCCATCCGGCTGAGGACCTCGCCCGCAGAACTGAGTATCTGCTTTACCCGCCCGTAGGCCAGGGCCGATGCCACAAGGCCCGCGACCTCCATGTCGCGCGGGTTGTCATAATTGTACAGCAGTTCCAGAGGGTCAGGGGATACCAGTTCACGCCGGTTAAAGCATTCATAAAGCTTTTCGAGGGCCTGCCTGTCTATATTGCAAGTCATGATTGCTCGTTTTCTTACTCTACCGGCCTGCACTCGCTTCGATGGGCTCTTACCCTCTCCTGTAATCGACCGCCGCCCCGGTCGCCCCCATCTGCATCATGACAAGAAGACAGTGCAAACCGGACAACTGCTCCCAAAATACCATTTACTCGCAAGAAAGAGGCACTCGCCCTGAAATGCCCGTGCCCGCGCCGGAAGGATGAGGAGCTCGACCTGCAAGCCAAATTGCCACCTTCGGGCCCCCCGCCCTGCAAGCTAAGGGGGCAGGCTCTCACCCTCCGGCCGAAGACACCGCGGCTGCCGAAAAAGACAGGCCGCGCAGGCGCTCAAGATCTCCCTCTGCCTCACCCGGGCCGTTACTTCGCCGCCGCCAGAGCACAGACCGCGGAAGGATGCTTTATCCTGAGAGCCACGCTCTCGGAGAGCGAAAACTCAAAAGCGCCCTCTATCGGTCCGATAAAGCCTGCCATCAGGTCCTGCCCGATGACTACGCTTGCATAGATGCGGCCGGTCGCGATAAGCACACCGCCCGAATCGAGCGCAGGCAACTTCACAACACCCTCGGTGACCACTCTCTTCACGTGGTCCATTTCCGTCATCTCGCCGTGCTCGTAGCGGCGCAGCAGGAGATTGTAAAGAGAGGGCGCAAGCCCCAGCGCATACGGACCGTGTATGCCCGCATTGTCCATCTTAGTGACCGCTGCAATAATGTCATCGACCGCGGCTCCGATGGTTTTCCATGACTTGATGGAGTGGGAGATAGAACCCTTCAGACCCAGAAGCCCCTCAGTGCCAAGCTCCCTGGAGCCGTTGAGAAGCAGCTCATCCTCCATCCTTGCGACTGCGATGGCAGCATGTGCGACCGCTCTTGTATCAAACGGCGCACCGATCTGCTCAAAGGCCGCGATGTCGCGCATGCCGATTTGAAAGATGGAGTTGATGCCGGCAAGCGGGATGATGCCTGGCCCGCTTGCACTGGCTGTAACATCGCCCATCTTTATCTCATGCTTTGTCGGCACGTCTGTTGTGGGAACGCTCTTTGTGCCGAGGCCGTACGGGCCCTCTATGTCGATAAGCCTGCGCACCGAAAGCTGAGCCCTTGCGGCGCCTATCGCCGCATCATCCAGGTGTTTCCAGACCTTTTCACCGAAAGGGGCGTCGCTGCGCCCGAGATATTTGCCAGCCATTGCGGCCTCCTTTTGCTATGACTTCATTCCCGCATGGAGCCGACCGTTGGCACATCGTCGTCGCCTTTGGCTGCGGGGTCCTCTGCGCCATCCTCTGCGAGCATTTCATTTACTTCCTC
>SLPQ01000075.1 GCA_007131925.1 Candidatus Brocadiia bacterium
TCGCCCGGGAGAAGTTGCGATACTCCCTGTAGGTGTTGTAAAACATCACGTAGTTCCAACTGTACGAGACTGTCAGCCCGAGCGCTACGTGCGCGCGCTTGTTGGCAGCCTGGCTCGTGTGACTGGGTACAGGATTGGCAGCCGCGCGGTCGGCAGGACACGCTGTTACAGAGTCAGCGACTCGGTCGCGGTTGTCACGCCAGCCTATATTGAGGTAGCCGTAGTGGGCAAGGACATGGTCAGGCCTCAAGAAGTTGTCTATGCCCGCCTGGCCACCAATGCCCCAGATAAACCCCCAGCCGCCCGTTTCAGGCATGGGAAACTGACTGTTCATGGATGTGGGAAAGAATTCGTCGAAGTCAGCCTGGTACATGCCGAGCGCCAGGCCGATCTGCTTTAGGTTGTTGCGGCACGACGCCGCGCGCGCCTGCTCGCGCGCCTTGGACAGTGCCGGCAGCAGCATTGCTGCCAGAATCGAGATGATCGCCATGACGACAAGCAGCTCGACCAGTGTAAAACCTCTCTTGTTGCGTCTCATTGCGCTCCTCCATAGGGTTACCCGGTTATTCAAGTTGATTCAGGGTGTGGCTCTCTCAAGTGGAGTACACGCTCATGCTGCGGCGGCAGCCACTTACTCGGGCGGAGTGGATTTTTCGCCCCCTCTTCCCCGTAAAGAAGAGGCCAAAAATGCCCTGTCAAGCCAGAAGACTCCGCCCTTGCCTTATCACCCCCTTTCCGGCCTCCGCCGGCCCGTGCAGCCATGCCGCCACGACACGCGCGGGCCGACAAGCCAGGCCAAACTGTCATTTGAAATCATTTTTCTTCCTCTGATTGTCTGCATCTGTCAGATCAGGAAATGAAAAGACATTCCCTCATCTCTTTTTTTGGGGGGGTAAACCGCGGAATGTCTCAAAGATGCCTCTGCAGTGTACCCTGAGTACCCTAAATACCCTGTATTATTCCGCCCGGCCGGCGCCTCTTCAGGCCGGACGTACATACTTCTAAACATTGTGCCTGCGGGTGCAAGGAAAATCTTCCAAAATCCGAGAAAACCTTCTGTGCCTCGCAGCTCACCGGCACTGTGCACACCCGGCGGGACTCGCTTACCGGGCATACCTTGACCTTTGCCCCCCGTCTCTATGGGAGGGGGCGGGCGGATTCTGGAAGGCTGGGGAGCTCTTTCTTTTGCGGTCAGGCGTGAGCCCGGCCTTGCGTCGGGGTGGCTGGGCCCGCAGGGCGGCACTCTCAAATGAGAAGCTCCCCTCCGGGAGTGCCCCGGAAGGGAGCATCACTCTCAAGGCTCTGTCGATACAGGCTCAGCCCGCCCTCTTAAGGCAGGTAGCCCATCGGCAGGTACCAGTACTGCGCCTCGCTGAAACGAGCATGCTGCCCACCCTCAGTCCTCCACCGGCTGAAGGCCCTCGTCTGGTGCCACGCGAAGGCGTACATGTTTCTCACGCTCAGATCGCCCATCAGGTTGTTCTGATAGTTGCCATTGCTGTGACGATGCAGCGCCGCGTGGGCGTGGTTACGGAACGAGATACTATGCGAGTTTGTGTCGCCCGAGTTCCCCCAGCGTATGCCGTATATGGCGGGATGGCCGTAGCTGGGATTGTTCCACCAGTCATATTCGGCAAAGAGCATCGTCGAGGCGGGCCTGGTCATCACCCGCGCGAAGTTGCGATACTCCCTGTAGGTGTTGTAAAACATCACGTAGTTCCAGCTGTACGAGACAGTCAGACCGAGCGCTACGTGCGAGCGCTTGCAGCCTGGATTGCTTGAGTAGTTGGCGACGGGGGTGGCAGCCGCGCGGTCGGCGGGACACGCCGTCACTGAGTCAGCGATGCGGTCGCGGTTGTCACGCCAGCCTATATTGAGGTACCCATAGTGGGCAAGGACATGGTCAGGCCTCAGGAAGCTGTCGACGGTTGCCACACCACCGCTTATGGTCCAGTGATGCGCCCAGCCACCCTCAGCGGATGTAACCATTGGAAACTGACTGTTCATGGACGAAGGCAGGTCTTCGTCGAAGTCAGCCTGGTACATGCCAAGCGCCAGGCCGATCTGCTTTAAGTTGTTGCGGCACGACGCCGCGCGCGCCTGCTCGCGCGCCTTCGAGAGCGCCGGCAGCAGCATTGCCGCAAGGATCGAGATGATCGCCATGACGACCAGCAGCTCGACCAGTGTAAAACCTCTCTTAGTCCGTCTCATTGCGCTCCTCCATAAGATTGCCCGGTTATCCTATCCTTATACAAGGTGTGGCTCTCTCAAGTGGAGTACACGCTCATGCTGCGGCGGCAGGCACTTCCTCGGGCGGGTCGGATTCTTCGCCCCCTCTTCCCCGTAAAGAAGAGGCCAAAAATACCATGTCAAACCAGATGACTCCGCCCTTGCCTTATCACCCCCTTTCCGGCCTCCGCCGGCCCGTTCAGCCATGCCGCCACGACGTGCACAGACCGACCGGCCAGGCCAAACTGTCACTGAGAGTAAAAGGAGTCCGACCTATATAGACAAATTGTCAAATCGGGACGTATATTCCCGGTATCGGCGTGCTCTGGAGGGCAATGAAGCGGGATGAAAAGCAGCTGGATGGATGGCTTGCCCTGATATCCTGCCCGCCGGCCGCGCTCAACTGGCCGCAGGCAGCCCATACTACAAGCATTTTACACACTCCGCCGGCGGCGCCCGAACGCCGCACGTAACTATCCTTTTAACCGCCACGGCAGGGATTGCAAGCTAATTTTTCGCGCCGGTGCAACAATTTTTGATTTAAGCCCGGCGTGGTCGCGCTGCAGGAGGGCGGCATTCAGCTCCCGGGGCGGCACTCGTAAATGGGAAGCTCCCCTCCGGGAGTGCCCCGGAGGGGAGCTTAGCTCTCAAGGCGCTGTCGATATCAGCTCAGCCCGCCCTCTTAAGGCAGGTAGCCCATCGGCAGATACCAGTACTGCGCCTCGCTGAAGCGGGCATGCTGGGGACCCTGGGTCGTCCAACGGCTGAAGGCCCTGGTCTGGTGCCACGCGAAGGCGTACATGTTTCTCACGCTAAGATCGCCAAAGAGGTTGTTCTGGTTGGTGCCATTGCTGTGACGGTGCAGCGCCGCGTGGGCGTTGTTTCTGACCGAGATCATGTGGGTCTGTGACCCGGCTGCGTTCCCCCAGCGCAGGCCGTACACCATGGTGGTGCCGGTCGGATGGTTCCAGTAGTCGAACTCGCACATGAGCATCGTGGAGGCGGGCCTGGTCATCATGCGGGAGAAGTTGCGATACTCCCTGTAGGTGTTGTGAAACATGACGTAGTTCCAGTTATAGGATATACTCAGCCCGAGCATGCAGTGTGCGCGCCTCGTGGCACCCTGGCTGTTGTGACTGACGATGGGCAGGGCCACCTGGCGGTCGGCCGGACATGCCGCTACCGAGTCGCTGACGCGGTCCTGGTTGTTTCGCCAGCCTATATTGAGATAGCCGAAATGGGCCAGGACATGTATCGGATGCGTATAGACATCCTGGCTCGGCACACCCCCGGACATATTCACGACCCAGCCCCAGCCTGTAGTATCAGGCATGGGAAACTGCGCGTTATTAGACTGCGGGAAGTACTCGTCGAAGTCAGCCTGGTACATGCCGAGCGCCAGGCCGATCTGCTTTAGGTTGTTGCGGCACGACGCCGCGCGCGCCTGCTCGCGCGCCTTGGACAGTGCCGGCAGCAGCATTGCCGCCAGGATCGAGATGATCGCCATGACGACCAGCAGCTCGACCAGCGTAAAACCTCTCTTAGTCCGTCTCATTGCGCTCCTCCATATGATTATCCGGTTATCCAACTCTTATTCACGGCGTGGCTCTCTCAAGTGGAGTATACGCTCATGCTGCGGCGGCATTAACGCATCCGGCGGAGTGGATTCTTCGCCCCTTCGTCCCCGTAAAGAAGAGGCCAAAAATGCTGTGTAAAGACACATGACCCCACCTTTGCCTTATCACCCCCTTTCCGGTCTTCGGCAGACAATGCGCCTGTGCCGCCACCAGACGCACCGACAGACCGCACGACCAGGATGGTCGAATGAAATAAAGAAGTGTTCAACTGATATGATTGAACTGCCGTGGCTGAATTGTCAAAGCGGAACCTGATTACCCGGAATACCCGCTTTGCCTTGCCGGCAGCGGCGAAACACAATACGAATGAACTCGCATGTCTTCGCGCTGCACTTGTGTATCACTTGCCGGCCAGAAGGTGTGAAAACCTCCTCATGTGCCGCCCCCATGCTGCACTGACGTGCCGCATGTGGGAATACTTTTACCTTGCAGCAGGCGTGATTGCAAGCACTATTTCGAACATATTACAAAAATATTGCGAAAAAGTTTTCCCCGCATGCGTGGCACCCTTTCAGTGCATCAGCCTGGCGGCCTGCCCGGCCCGCGCACGGGCCTGCCACGCTCAAAACGCCCCCTCTCCAGCCGCATGATCACACCCGGCAGGCCCTCGACAATATCGGCCGGGCCGAGCGACCTTCCCTTGCCGGAGGCGGCGACATCGCCAGCCCCGCCATGGATGTATGCGCCGAGGGCCCCCGCATCAAAAGCGCCAAGCCCGCCGGCGACGAGGGCCGCCACTAATCCGGAGAGGACATCGCCGGAGCCGGCGGTGGCCATGCCGGCGTTGCCGGTGCTGTTTTCATACATGTGCTCACCGTCGCAGACGAGTGTGCGCGCCCCCTTCAGGAGGGCCGTGCGCCCCGTGAGGGCTGCCAGGTCGCGCACCGCTGCGGGCCTGTCAGCCAGGACATCGCGCGTATCCCTGCCCAAAAGCCGCGCCATCTCGCCGGGGTGGGGTGTGAGTATGCTGCCGCCGGGCAGGCGTGTGAGGAGGTCTCGTTTTGCTGAGAGCAGGCCGAGCCCGCTCGCGTCGATCACTGCCGGCAGGTCCAGCTCCGACATGACAGCCGCGAAAAATGCGCCCGCCTCCGCCGTCTCGCCCAGCCCGCAGCCGACTACCGCCGCGTCCGAGAGCTCGGCGGCCTCCAGGACCTTTGTATATTCCCCGGGTATGACCCGGCCGTCATCACTGCAGCGAAGCGGCACAAAGACCGCATCGGGAGACAAGACAGCCAGTATCTCGTAAATGCTCTGCGGGCACGCCACACGCAAGTAGCCTGCGCCCGCCGCCCGCGCCCCGCATGCCGCCAGGTGAGCCGCGCCGGCCATGCCGTAGGAGCCGGCCACCACCAGAACCCCCCCCGCAGACCCCTTGTGGGCGTCGATGGGTCTTGGCGGCAGGGCGGGCAGGTCCAGCGAGGTCAGCCACTTCATGGGACATCCTCGCAGGGGAGGTTCACGCGGTTTATGAGGGCGGCCATGTAACCGGCGCCGAAACCATTGTCTATATTGACCACGCTGACGCCTGCGGCGCAGGAGTTGAGCATCGTCAGAAGCGGCGCCAGACCGCCGAAGCTCGCACCGTAACCGACGCTGGTCGGGACCGCCACGACGGGCTTGTCAACCAGGCCGCCGACCACACTGGCAAGCGCCCCCTCCATGCCCGCCGCCACGACAAGGACGTTTGCCCGCTGCAGGGCCTCTGCGTGAGCGAGCAGCCGGTGAATGCCCGCCACTCCAGCGTCATACACAGTCATGGTGCGACTGCCCATAGCCTCGGCGGTGACGCGCGCCTCTTCCGCTACGGGAAGGTCGCTGGTGCCTGCGCAGATGACTGCTACGATCCCGGGCGGCTGAGGTGGCGGCTGCCTGATGAGGGTCACAGTCCGGGCGGCGTGGTTCACATCGGCGTCGGCAAACATCTCGGCAAGCCCCGATCTGACCTCATCACAGGCGCGTGTGGCCAGGAGGTTTGAACCGCGCTCCACGAGCTTTTCCGCTATGGCGAGGACCTGTCCGGTCGACTTTCCCTGGCAGAAGATGACCTCAGGAAAGCCGCACCTTATGCCCCGGTGGTGGTCTATCTTGGCGAAGCCGAGGTCCTCGAAGGGCAGGGTCCTGAGCCTCGAAAGGCATTCCTCGACGTCCACGTCGCCCAGGGAGAGCGCCTCGAGCAGCCGCCGAACAGATCTTTCATCCATTGATAGCCTCCCGCGATGGGGGTCAGTCCTTAGGCTTGTAGTCAAGCCTTTCCACGGGATTTACCACGCTGGAGGCGATATTGGCGGTGTGGCCAGCCAGCCGCCTCAGGTAGCGCGATATGAGCGTGACCACCACGATGCGCTCCGGCGCGACATGTGACCCGGCGGCCTTCTGGAGCATCGCGTCGCAGCCGTCCTTTATGGGATTTTCCCTTTCCATGACGCTGCGCGCCAGCTCTTCGTCTGACTCATGAAGGGCCTTTCTACCCTCGGCCATCATGGAGGCGACCTCGCTCCAGAGCCTGTCGATCTCTTCGGCGAAGCCCTCGGTCTTCGCGGCGTCGCGACAAATGTATGCGGACTTGAAAAGGTAGCTTGCGTAGTCGCCCAGCCTCTCGGCGTCCTTTACAATGGACATCAGTATGAGGCAGGCGGGGATGTCGACGCCTTCGTTGACCGTGAGAAACTCGACAAGCTGGCGCCTTATCAGGCGCTGCGTGCGGTTTATCTCTTTGTCTCGGGCGCGCATAAGGTCCCAGAGGGACTCGGGGCTCATCTCGCCCGAGAGTGTGCTGCGCGCCCTGTCCAGCATCTCAGCGGCGATGTCCAGCATCTCTTCGAACTCGTTGTACATCCTCGATATGAGTCCTTCGGCGCGCCACGCTCTCAGAATCCTCTTGAAATCAAACATCTCCCGTCTCCAACAAGGCACGCGATCAAAGACCCTGCCCGCTCCACATGGTTCCGAATACCCCGACAAACCACCTCCAGCCGAAAATCCCGATAAACGGCACCACGAAAAACATTATCAGGATAAACCCCACCGCATACCACCTCGATATTAGAGTCAGGTTGGCAAGCCAGAGTGCAAGAGAAACCGGTATGTGCCTGATCCTCTTGATCGGCAGAAATATCGCCACGCCGGACATGTTGAAAAGCATATGAACAAAGGCTATCGACAGCCCCAGTGTGTCGCCCCTTGCAAGGGCTGCGAGTATCCCCGTCACCGTGGTGCCGAGGTTTGCACCCATCGTGTAGGGAAAGGCCTGTACGTGCGTGAGCACTCCGGCGGTCACGAGAGGCACCACCAGACCGGTCGTGACGCTCGATGACTGCACCGCTGCGGTAAATACCACACCCACCAGAAGCGCAGTCACGGCGTTTCGGAATAGATACTTGTCGAGGATGTTGCTCATACGCGCGGCCATGAAGCCCTTCAGTAGCCGCGTCATGTAGTAGAGCGAGACGAAAAGAAGCAGAAGCGCCACCACTATCATCACTATCCCGGCGGCCCTCGCGCTCAGGCCGACTGTGTCGATCAGCATGTACCTGAGCCATTCTGCAGGCTTGCCGGTGACTATCCGCAGGGGGCTCCTGGCGCTTGAGAAATGGGTAAACTCGGCGAAGTGGTCCGCCATCCAGACCGCCGAGCGCCTGAGAATACGCGTGTAGTACTCGATGGGAAGAAGGATGATAACAGTAAGCACGTTGAAAAAGTCGTGCATAGTGCCGGCCGCAAAGGCCCGCCTGAAGCGCCCCCTGCGCCCCACATACCCCAGCGCTACAAGGATGCAGGTGATGGTGGTGCCTACGTTTGCCCCCATGACCACGGGCACTGCGTTGTCGATGGGGATGACGCCCTCGCTTACCATCGCCACGGCCATGCTCGTGGTCATGGAGCTGCTCTGAACGACGGCCGTCATCACCATGCCTATGAGAATCCCCGTGAAAGGGTTTTCGGTGAGCGTCAGGAGCATCCTTGCGAAGCCTTCGCCGAGAAGACCAAAGCCCGAGCCCATCATGTTTACGCTCGACATGAAAACAAACAGCATGGCCGCAAGCAGCACGCCCTGTGACAGGGAGGATGGTTCCCTTCGGTACCGCTGCAGTGTCATGCCCCCTTCATGCCCCCCTTCTGGCATAGGCATCGAAGGAAAGGGCCGAGCTTTCCCCCCTGGCGAGGCGGTGGTAGGCAAGGCCGGCCACGATTGCGGCATTGTCAGTGCAGAGTGCCGGCGGCGGCACGTAAAAGATGATGCCCTCCTTTTCGGCGCGCTCGCTTATGCGGCGGCGCAGCGCGCTGTTGGCGGCAACGCCTCCGGATATTGCTATCCTGCCGGCGCCTTCGGCGGCAGCTGCCATAAAAAGCTTCTCGCAAAGGACATCTACCACCGCCGCCTGAAACGAGGCGGCAATATCGGCCTTCTCGGCATCGTCGGGCGGCCCCTGTGGTCGTCCGGCGGCGTTTTGACCCTTCACATGGTACAGGACGGCTGTCTTGAGCCCCGAAAAACTGAAGTCCAGCGACGACTCGGCCAGCATTGTGCGCGGAAAGCTGACAGCATCGCTGCGGCCCTTCTCTGCCAGCCTGTCTATGACGGGCCCGCCGGGATAGCCCAGCTCCAAAAGCGCCGCGACCTTGTCAAATGCCTCCCCTGCGGCATCATCGGTGGTGGAGCCTAAGAGCCTGTGCGAAGTGGGAGAGCTCGTCAGATAGAGGGCAGTGTGTCCACCGGATGCGATGAGAGTGACAAAGGGATACTCGACGTCATGGGCGAGATTGTTTGCATAGATGTGCGCGTCGAGATGATCGACTGCGAGTATGGGAACCTCCAGGGCCCAGGCCAGCGCCTTGGCGGTGGACACTCCGATCAAGAGCGCGCCGATAAGGCCCGGCCCGGCCGTCACCGCCACGCCGGAGAGGTCTGTCTTCTCGATGCCGGCTTCTTCCAGGGCGCTGCGGATTGCGGGTATGAGCAGCTCACCGTGTGCGCGGCAGGCGATCTCAGGCACCACTCCACCAAACTTTTCATGAAGGCTGATCTGGCTTGCCACCACGTTGGAGAGGATGCGACTGCCGTCCTCCACCACTGCTGCGGACGTTTCGTCGCACGAGGTCTCGATCCCCAGAACAAGCATATCAGCGCCCTTCGCCGCCGGCCGAGTGCAGAAGAAGCCCCCCGCGCAGGATATCGACCGCTCGCGACAGCTGGATGTCCAGTATCGAGCCCGTGCCCTCGCCCAGAGACTTCGGCTCGGCGCCGCCGGCCACATCCATCCACTCCCGTCGCAGCCTGAGCAGCTCGTCTACGCTCATTTGCTGGACCACCCCCGGGTCAAGGCCCCATTCTTCGGCGTCATCCACACGGTGGACAAGCCGACCCGACGGCGTGTAATAATAGGCCACCGTCAGCCTGATCGCACCATGACCATCCAGGGGTACGACATTCTGGACGCTGCCCTTGCCGAATGTCCTCGTACCAACCAGCACGGCCCTGCCATGGTCCTGCAGGGCTCCACCCATCACTTCGGAGGCCGAGGCGCTGTACTCATTTATCAGAAGCGCCAGCGGCACCGGCGAATCATACGTGTGATAGGCCGTGGCGTGGCTTTCGCTGTGTATGCCGGCGCGTCCGCGGGTGCGCACTATAAGGCCCTCGTCAACAAACCTGTCCACTATCGCCACGGCGCTGTCGAGCAGCCCGCCCGCGTTGTTTCTCAGGTCAATTACAAGACCCCGCAGGCCGCGCTCCAGGAGGTCCTTGTAGACCTCATCGAGCTCGTCGGGGGTGTTTTGTGCGAAGTTGACAATCCTTATGTAGCCGATCTTGAACTCCTCATCCAGCATGAAATCCCAGCTGCCGGTCGCCGCGTCAGACCTGTAGCCGCGCAGAGTGGCCACCGGTATGTCTTCACGCGTGAGTGTGACTGTAAACTCCTCCTCCGTCGAGGGCCGCAGGAAGGTCACATCAACGCGCGTTCCACGGCGCCCGCGCAATAAAGCCGTGACGTCGTTTATGGTACCTATCGTGCCGACAGGCCGCCCTTCAATTGCCACGATCAGGTCTCCCGGATGCACCCCCGCCTTGAAAGCGGGCATGCCTTCGAGCACGGCAATGACCTTGATCCTGTCATCCACCATGCCTATGGTGATGCCGATACCGCTGAACTGCTGCTCGGTCTGCTCGATAAAGTCCTCAAACTTGTCGGGAGGGATATATGCTGAGTAGGGGTCGAGGCTGTGCATTATGCCGTCGAGTGCGCCTTCAAAGAGCCTCTCAGAACTGACCGGCTGCACGTAGCGGCTCTGCACTATCTCCATCACCCGCGCAAGTCTTTCGTAATCTTCGAAGAGCTGCTGCTGCATCCGGCGCGCGTCGACGGCACCTGCCGTCTCGCCTGCGTGCGGCACCTGCGATGCGCCCCGCTCGATCGGTGGAGCCTCCTGCTGGCCAAGCGCTGCGGGAGCGGCCCAGGCGGCCGCAAGGACAAATAACGGCAAGAATGAGAAGGATATATATTTCATTGCGCCCTCCGGCTTTTTTCAGGAGAAACAGCTTGCGCCCCGGCAGTATCCATCTCAAGGCGCAGATGGTAACTATATATAACGAGGCGTTTTTTTGCAAGAATTACACCACCCGGCGGCCTCCCCATGTTGCCACGGGCGAGCCCTTCAGTGTAAAATCTCCACATGCCCCAATCGATACATTTTACAGGCCTTCTGCGAAGCCCCGTCTCATGGGCAAAGGTCGGCCGCGAGCTTGTGCGCGCCCTCGCGGGAGAGTCAGCCCGTGTGTCAGCAGGCTCGAGCAGGGGCTATCTTTACGATCTCGACTTTCCCCTGCATGCACAAGTGGAGGCGGCCATCAGGCGCTCGCGCATCGAGGGATGGGACCTTGCGCTTGTTTACCCGGGCAATTTCTCGCGCCTGCGGTCGGTCCGCCGGGCAGGTATCCTTATATGGGAGGGAGATCGCTTCCCTGAGCACTGGGCGCGCTCAGCCTGCGAACACCTCGACGTGGCTTTTGTGCCGAGTGAGTTTACCCTCGAGGCCGCCGTCGCTTCGGGCATCCCGCCGGCGATGCTGAGAGTTGCCCCTTTCGGGGTGGACGGCGATGTTTACAGGCCGGACGGCCCGGCCATGAGGCTTTCTTCGCGCCGCACCTTCACCTTTCTGGCAGTCGCCGCGCCCCATATTCGAAAGGGCCTTGCAGAACTCATTGACGCATTCGGCAGCGCTTTTGCCCCAGGTGACGATGTGGACCTGGTTATAAAGTGTCCGCCGTCCGTCCGCTCAGCCAGGCGGTCATGGGAGTATGCAGGCGTTGAAAGCTTCATCGGCCGTGAGCGCTGCGGACAGATACGGGTCTTGACCGGCTCGCTCGACGAGTCCTCGATGGCCTCACTCTATCGGGCGGCGGATGTATACGTGCAGCCTTCCTTCGGGGAGTCCTTCGGCCTGGCGCCCCTCGAGGCACTCGCGTGCGGCAGGCCCATAATCGCCACGGGATGGGGAGGGGCACTGACCTTTCTTGACCGGTCAAACTCATGGCTGGTGGACTATGACCTCATCGACGCGTGCAGCTTTGCCTACGACTGGAGCGGGGACGAAAAGGTTCAAATGGCCCGCCCTCGCCGCGAGAGCCTCGCTGGAGCGCTGGCAGATTCATACCGGGATGGCACCGCGCGCCGCAAAAAGGGCGCCGCGGCGATAAAGACCGCGCGGCGATTTACGTGGAAACGTTGTGCACAGACCATACTTGAAGCGCTCTCGGACGAGCCATCAGGCCGCTGTGTTTCTTGACAGCACAGTGGCGATGCGGTACTCTGAGGCGCTCTCCGGCATGGAGTTGTGTCGGTGCCCGCCATAGAACAGGGGGAAGATGATGTCTGACAGGCTCTTTGAGGAAAGACACGCCAAGATCGAGAAACTGCGCGAAATGGGAATCA